>CAZPWM010000023.1:0-39680 GCA_964590575.1 uncultured archaeon | reverse complement strand
GTTCCAATCACAAGGAAGAATGCAGAGCTGTATAGAATCACTATGATAGTCTTCTCGAGGAACAGGGTACGAAGAGAGAGAGGCATCGTCATGAGGTATTCCATTCTTGAGGAATTCCCCACCGTTGTGGCACTAACCATTATCGACCCAATAAACGAGAAAAGTAGGAGGACATTGAAAAGTGAGGACCCAGTCCCAATATTGTCTGTAAGTATTGTATCAAGAATATCCCATCCAAACCGGGGAACAACCCAAGTAATACCCCAAATTATCAGAATTGCAAAGGCCACAGCTGCAATGGGAATGAACAAACGACGAAGTGCACTCCTTTGTTTAGTTCTCTTTCCTTTTGCTCCGGAAACTCTGAAAGTTTGGGTCAGGTCCTGTTTCAACAGTACCCATAGGTCATTGAGTGTCACTTCACGTCACCAAGATATTCAGCAATCTTTTGCATATCAGGTCCACCTGTCAAAGACAGAAATATCTCCTCAAGGGATTTCTCCCCTTTCGCCTGAACTCTTAGTTCATCCATTGAACCCTCAGCAACCATCTTACCTTCGTTGATTATACCTATTCTATCACAGAGTTGTTCAGCAATCTCCAAGATGTGGGTACTCATCAGAATTGTTGCGCCTTTTGCGCGTAAACCATTGAGAATCTCCTTAATCGTAGCTGCTCCTCTTGGATCAATTCCAGCCTGGACCTCATCTAAGATCAAGACTTTCGGTTCATGAATCAATGCGGCAACAAGACTAGTCTTTCGTGACATTCCTTTCGAGTATGTTTCTATGAGATCATCACTAGCGTCCTTGATGTCAAGCAGGACCATAAGCTCATCTAGTTCCTCTTCCCTCCGTGGACCTCGGGGGATTCGCCAAATGTCGCTGACATAGTTTGCATACTCCCAACCGGTCAAACGCTCGGGTAGAATAGGTTCCTCTGGGACATAGCCCATCATGCGTTTTGCTTCAACGATCTCAGTTCTAATGTCGAAGCCCATCACCTTAGCTGTACCTTCTGTTGGTTTTAGTAGTCCCAAGAGCATTCGCATTGTGGTTGATTTTCCAGACCCATTGGGGCCTAACAACCCGTAGATTTCTCCTGGGTTAACCTGAAATGATAGGTTGTCAACAGCAGTGAACTCACTGAACATTTTCTTTAGACCAATGGCTTCAATCATCAGAATCGAGCGTCATTTCCCTAGGAGCCATTTATGCCTTAGCATCCCTACACAAAACAAATTTGGTTTCATTTGGTAACGGATATAAGAGAACAGAATTGGCAATAGGTCATGACACTTGAGAGTTGGAGACTTCTTGATCTCGGACCAATAGCCCCGATCGAGACCCAAATTAACTACGATATGATTGCTCAAGGGATAACTGAGGGAGAGTCCGAGAATACTCTCATTATCTGCTGGCCTGCAAAACCACTTGTGAGTTTGGGGTACTTTCAGGAAATTGAGGCAGACCTAGATACTAAGTTCTGCCAGGAGAATGATATATTCTACACACGTCGAATGGTCGGTGGTGGTGGAGTGTACCTCGACAATGGACAGATGTTCTACCAGTTGATTGGCCGGAAGGATAGCCCCACTACGCCGAAAAGAATCGATGATTACTATGCCAAGTTTCTGGAGGCACCTGTGCAAGCTTACAAGAATCTTGGAATCCCTGCAGAGTTCAAACCGGTGAACGATATCATTGCAAATGGAAAGAAGATCTCGGGTAATGGTGCCGGAGATATCGGCGATGCTCGAATTCTTGTCGGTAATATGATATTTGATTTCAACTTCGATATGATGGTGAAGGTCCTCAAGGTTCCTGATGAGAAGTTCAGGGACAAGGTTGCCCAAAGTCTCCGTGAGAGAATGTCCACAATCCTTCACGAAACTGGTTCAATGCCTGACCGAACTAAGGTGAAGGAAGACCTAATTCGACTCTACGAAGAAACTCTCGATATAGAGCTGGTTCCTGGTAACTTCAACAGCTGGGAAATCAGCAAAGTGAATGAACTCAAGCCTAAGTACATGTCTGATGAGTGGCTTCACTGGAGGCGCGGTGGAAGACTGGATGCTCGCACAGTCACAATCTCAGCTACCACCAGACTAGGAACTTCCAATTACAAAGCACCAGGCGGGCTCATGCGAGTGACTGCTGAAGAGGTCGAAGGAAAGCTAAACGAGGTTGTAATCAGTGGCGACTTCTTCATGCTACCAGTCGATGCTATCTCTAACCTTGAGATGTCGCTCAAAGGTGCAACAGTAGAGACTGGTGACCTTCTCAAGAAGATCAATGAGGCATATTCTAAGTTCAAAATTGAATCGCCCGGTGTCACGCCTGAAGATGTCGAATCGGCAGTAAAACAAGCCTTTGAACAAAAATAGTCACTTTACCACAGGTCCAACTATTTTGGGCTTGGGATTTCACAAAGAAGCCATAAGGAGGTCATACAAGATGACTCAAGTAACTGGTGAGATGAATGGCATTTCGAGTGAGAGCTCCTGGTCGTGTTTGTCTATTTGGGGAACACAGTGACTATCTGGGTTTGGATGTGATTGCTGCAGCCATAGATATGACAATAGAGATAGTCACTTCCCCTCGAGAGGATGATTTGATTTGTGTTGAATATAGTGACTTGGGAGAGAAGGATTCATTCTCACTGGATTCAGAGTTCAAATATCGCAACAGCAGAGACTACATCAGAAGCGCATTCAATGTGATGCGTAGGAAGGGGTTCAAACCAAGGCATGGTTGGAATCTAGAAGTAAGTGGAACCATTCCAATCGCTGCAGGATTGTCTAGTTCCTCAGCAATGACTGTTGGCGTAATAATTGCAATTGCAGAAATGGAAGGGAAGAAACTCTCCAAAGAAGAGGTTGCAGTTACAGCATACGAAGCAGAAGTGGCAGAGTTTGGTGAGAGTGGAGGAACCATGGATCACTTCGCCTCAGCTATTGGAGGGATAATTCATGTTGATATGGAGAGTAAGAAAATCACGAAGCTTCCAGCTCACCTTGATTCAATTGTCATCGGTGACTCTGGTGAGAAAAAGAAGGACACGGTTGGAGACCTTCGATACATCAGGACAACCGTAGAGAAGGAGTATGATGCAATAACCAAGAAAATTAGCTCGTTTAACCGCAGAACAACTCCTGCAAATCTGGTATACGAATTAACTGGAAGAAAGCCAACCAAGGAGAGATGCATGGCTGAAGCCACACTACGAAATAGAGACCTCACAAATAGAGCCCTCGATCTTCTTTCAATAAGCAATCCAGACCTATACTTGTTAGGGGAGATGTTACAAGAGCATCATGAAATTCTAAGAGATGACTTAAACCGGTCCACGCCAAAGATTGAGAGAATGATACAAGCAGCACTAGGAGCTGGTGCTGTTGGATGTAAAATCAATGGAAGTGGTGGAGGCGGATCTATGATGGCTTATGCACCAGGTTGTGAGAAAGAAGCAGCGTCTGCTATTCAACAGGCTGGAGGAACTGCATACATAGTTAATGTGGGCAAAGGAGCTTCTCTCAATATGATAACGAAATGAACTAGCTGCTTCCAGCGAGTTCCTTCATACGAGCTTCAACAATCTCAAGAACTTCAGCCTTCAGCTTGGCCCCATCTGAAAGGAGTTTCTCTACTTCTTTTGCAGTCTTATCGACAAATGATTTGTCCTTAATGTTTCCGAGATTGATTCTCACATTCAGAGCGGCCCCTTCAATAGACGCCATGAGTGCATGAGCAGCAACACCAGCATCTGTGATTGAGTTTATGTTGCCCTTCTCAGCTGCCACTCGGGCATGAGTTAATGCATTGAATGAGTGTTGCATTGTTGTCAACGGTACTTTGGCAGCCTCAATTGTTGCCTTCTCAATAGAAGCATCCTTCTTCTTCTTTTCAGCGGTGGTTTCTGCTGGAGATCTCATAACATCCATTACAACATCGAAAGCTTTGGAGTCCTTTTCGATTAAGTCCATCAAGACACCTCGATCGTAATCACATGCATGTCGATGTTCAATCATTTCGTCCTTGATTCCAGCGAATTTTCGTCCAGACAGTGAGAGACCGGTGACCATGCAAACCAAACCAGCTCCAAATGAACCGAGAGCAGCAGCAACACTACCACCGCCCGGAGTAGCGCGAGCTTTGCGAACCTCATTTCCGAATTCTATCATTGACATCTCAGTGAACGTCTTCTCTGTGGGATCAACACCACCACCAAGGTAGTAAAGATCAAGAATCATAGATTCATCTAATTTCTCGGGCTGAATATAATATCTAAGAGCATCCAGAAGTGCAAAGAGGGGCACCATTCCAACAATCTCAGTTTCAATGACAGTCGCTCCGAACCTGCGTGCCTCGTTTCGCACAACCTCAAGCACTTGGTGAATCTTAGTGCGTCTAGGATGGGTCAAGTTCAGAGATACCTGAACACAGTTCTTAGCAGGTAGGTCCAAACCAATTCCTTGAACGTTAACAAAGCCGCCAGTTGTCCCACGCACTGCATCCGCACAGACCTTTGCGACCTCAAGATTAGTTGTACTTAGATTGAAGTTAATTGCAATCAAGAAATTACGAGCTCCGGTGGCTGTTGCACCAGCTGTTGGATGTATTTTGTTTGGTCCATAATCAGGCTTTTTCTCAGGATTTGAGCCAATTTCCTCTCTTAGTCCTTCGAATTCACCCTCTCGAATGTTTGGTAAATCGACTCTATCTCTGCGTGTTGCTGACTTTGAGTAAAGAAAGATAGGTACATTACACTTCTTGGAAAACTCCTCAGCAAATTCCTTTGAGAGCTCGATACATTCCCCAATTGTTACGCCATGAAGTGGAATGAAGGGTACAACATCAACCGCACCCATCCTTGGGTGAGCTCCCTCATGTATGGTCATGTCAATCTTCTCAACAGCAAGTTCTGCAGCCTTTAATGCGGCTTTCTTTACCTGTTGAGGCTCACCAATGAAGGTGAAGACCGAACGATTATGGTCAGGGTCGAATTCTACGTCCAGAAGTCGGACCCCCTCAACGCTCTTGATAACCTCAGACAAAGCGTCTATGGTTTTCTTGTTTCGCCCTTCTGAAAAGTTAGGGACGCATTCAACTACCTTCACAAGATTCACCGTTGCCCGCTCGGGACATCAGTCTACAAAAGCGTTTGGGAACATCCTCTCATTGTTGAATCTGGACCCTATAGGCTGCTAGTACATTCTCTAGAAGCATAGCAATGGTCATTGGACCCACGCCGCCAGGCACAGGGGTGACACACAGTGCCTTCCTCCTAACATTCTCAAAGTCCACGTCACCATGAGGTGTGGCAACATCTATAACGACAGAACCTTCTTTGACCATGTCTTCGGTGATGAAGAACGGGTCTTCCTCTGTATTTCTTCTACCAATAGCTGAAATCAGAACATCAGCTTGACTTGTGAAGGATGACAAATCCTTCGTACGTGAGTGGCAGACTGTAACTGTGGCATTGCGATTGAGAAGAAGCATGATGAGTGGTTTTCCTACAATGTTGGAGCGGTTGATAATAACTGCTTGTTTCCCAGATAGGTCATTCCATCCAATACGGTCTAATATTGTGACTATTCCATGGGGTGTTGCTGCACTCAAGTCCTCCTCTCCATAGAAGAGGCGGTATACATTAGCAGGAGAAAATCCATCAACATCTTTCAGGGGATCAATCGCCCTGATAATTGTCTTCTCATCAATCTGCTTTGGGAGAGGTAACTGCACAAGAATTCCATGCACGGTTCTTTCTTCATTGAGTTTGTGTATTAGCTTCAGTAATTCTTCTTGAGTCGTGGTTTCAGGAAGGTCGTAATGATCGGATAGAATACCAGCCTTGTTTGATGCCTTATGCTTCATCCGTATGTACATCTGTGACCCAGGATCCTCACCGACGATTACAGTGACAAGTTTAGGAGAAACACCATATTTTGCAACAAGCTCAGCAACCTCAGCCTCTACTTCATTTCGTAATCGGTTTGAAAGACGCCGACCTTTAATCTCATGATCTTCACAGATTGGTTTTAATTCATCATCCGACATCAATTCACCCCTTAGAATACTCCACTAATATTGCCCTCAGCATCAATGTCCATTCCATGCGCAGATGGCTCTTCAGGGAGGCCAGGCATAAGACTGATGTCGCCCATATAGATAACAATGAATCCAGCACCGTTGCTGACATCTGCACCATTAACTTCTACATCGAAACCCTTTGGTCTTCCTCGGAGACTCTTAGAATCTGACAGGCTGAATTGGGTCTTTGCGATACATATTGGCATATTTCCATATTCTCGTTTCTCAAGAGATCTGATTCTTCCTTTAGCCCCAGTTGTATAAAGGACATCATTGGCACCATAGATTTTCTGAGCCACTTTCAATATCTTTGTCTTGATTGGGTCTTCCAGGTCGTAAGTGTAATTGATTCCTTTAGTAGGATTCGAAGCGATTGTTTCAAGTACAGCTTGAGCAAGATCTTTTCCACCTTCACCACCCTTTGTAAAGACCTCTGAAACCTCCATCTTCCAACCTTTCTTTTCACAGAACTTTCGAAGTTGGTCTATTTCTTCATCCGTGTCATCTGGAAAACGGTTGAGAGCGACGACTGCAGGAGTTCCAAAGTTATTGATATTCTCCATATGTTTCTCCAAGTTAGGAAAGCCCTCTTCGAGATTGTCAAATCCATGATATTTGAGAGCCCGGATAGTAGTGATTACAACACATGCGTCTACATCGAAGTCACCTGCTCTGGTGACTATGTTGAAGAACTTCTCTGCACCAAGGTCAGCACCAAATCCAGCTTCGATAACCACATAGTCAAACATACGAAGAGCGATATCAGTTCCAATAATCGAGCTTGTGCCATGGGCTATGTTCGCAAAAGGCCCAGTGTGGATTATTGCGGGAGTTCCCTCTTGTGTCTGTACAAGATTTGGTTTGAGCGCATCTCTCAAAATTACAGCCATTGCTCCCTCAGCTTTGACATCCCTTGCAAACATCTCCTTCAGCTGTTCAGAACGGGCAATGAGAATGTTGCCTAATCTTTCTTTCAGGTCAATATAGTCTTTCGAAAGTCCAAGAATAGCCATTACCTCTGAGGCGGAGGTTATTACAAAAGTGTCCTCACGGGGAAATCCATCGAATCGGCCACCCAATCCAATAATGACCTTACGTAAGGCACGGTCGTTCATATCCAGGTTACGAGGCCAGTAGGTCCTCCTAACATCAATTTCAGGTTGATTATCATGATGGATGTAATTATCAATCATTGCTGAAAGCAAGTTACCAGCAGCAGAAACAGCAGGAAAGTCCCCAGTAAACATCAAGTTGACTTGTTCAAATGGCTCAACAGTGGACTTGCCTCCTCCTGCAGCTCCACCCTTTATACCAAAGACGGGACCTAGCGAAGGTTGTCTCAGTGCGACCACTGCATTGTGACCCAAAGCATTCAGTGCCATTGAGAGACCTATTGAGTTGGTCGTCTTGCCCTCACCAGCAGGAGTGGGATTTGTAGCGGTGACGAGTATGAGTTTTCCTTTGCGTTCTCCAAGAACCTTCCTAATTTTCAGGTCGATTTTGGCCATATAATTCCCATAATGTTCCAGATACTTCTCATCAATACCGGCTTTTTTTGCGATATCAGATATTGGAATCAAATTATCACCCGCCTTGTCAATTGTCGAACGTGCCACAATGTGTTTTACACCCTGATAAAACTCGCTCTTTGGCAAAACTAAGGTCTTCTGTAGACAATAATTCTAGACTAACCAAACACGTGTTCTCTCCAAAAGAACATAAGACGGGTATGCACTGAATAGTGTGGTTGATTGTTATGGAAAAGCTTCCACTCGATGCATTACCTGATGCATTACCCGATGCAATTGATGAGGACAAGTATGTCATCTGTACCTATTATGTTGGACTCCCGCCGTTCATGGACGCGAGGGAGATGGCACATGCTGCAGCTATTGAACAGAGCACTGGCACCTGGACTCTAGTCCCAGGAGAAACACCAGAAATTCGAAGGAAACACGTTGCTAAAGTTATTGGGGTCTATGAAGTGCCTCAACATGAGTATAGTTATCCCAAGGACCTTGAGAGAAGAGAATACATCATGCAGGTCGCCTATCCTTGGGAGAACTTTGGGCAACAAATCCCGATGCTACTTAGTACAGTCATAGGGAACATCTCACTCTATGGGAGAATCAAGTGTCTTGACATGAAATTCCCAAAGAGCTGGCTTAAGGGATTCAAGGGACCAAAATTTGGTATCAAGGGTCTCCGAAAGTTGTTGAAGATAAAGAAGAGACCTATCCTGAACAACATGGTCAAACCGTGTGTCTATACCTCTTGCCAGATGGGAGCAGATCTTGCCTATGAAGCGGCTTCTGGAGGAGCAGACATTATCAAGGATGATGAGTTGCTAGCAAACCCTGATTTCAATACCCTTGAAGATAGAATTCCAAGGTTCATGGAGGCACTTGATCGTGCAGACTCAGAGAAAGGTGAGAAGACTATCTATACAGTCAACATCACCGATCGTCTGCCAAGGATATTCGAGAATGCAGAGAGAGCCATCGAACTGGGCGCAAATGGACTGATGATCAACTTTCTTGCAGTTGGTTATTCGGCATTCCGTCATGTCAGTGAAAATCTAGCACCAAAAGTGCCTCTACTAGCACACATGGACGTCACAGGAGCGTTATCCTACTCGCCAATAGTAGGCATATCATCGAACATTGTGACTGGAAAACTGCCCAGAATCTGTGGTTCAGATATCACAGTATTTCCCGCACCCTATGGAAAGGCTCCGATTCTCAAGGAGCGTTTTCTTAATATCGCACACGATATGATTATGCCTTTGCATAATATCGAGCAGACCGCACCAATGCCCAGTGGTGGAATCAGTCCAGGACATGTTGAGGAAGTCGTTGATGATCTAGGCTTAGATATTGTGATTGGCACTGGAGCTGGAATTCATGCTCATCCTATGGGCCCACGTGCGGGAGCTATAGCATTCCGACAGGCATTTGATGCGAAGATGCAGGGTATCCCTGTGAGTAAATATTCCAAAGAGGAAGGACATGAAGAACTGAAAGCTGCAATGGAATCATGGGGCTCGGGAAAGACTGGCGCAGACTTCTAGTTCAAAGGTGATATGCATTGGTTGATTTTTCAGAACCAATTGAGTTTGCAGGTCTTAAAGTCAAGAATCGATTCGTCATGCCCCCAATGGTACGTAATCTTGCTACTGAGGTGGGTTATGTCACAAACGAGGTTGTTCAGCATTATGAGGAATGCAGCAAGGGACAAGTTGGGCTCATCATAGTGGAGGCCACGGCAATCACATGGGAACATCGTATTATGTCGAAGAACATCGGAGTCTATGATGATAAGCTAATTCCTGGACTCAGGAAACTCGCAAATGGAATCAAAAAACATGGCGCAAAAGCGTTCATCCAAATCAATCATTCAGGACCAAAAGGTCATGGCAAGACAAAATTCGCGGGACCATCTACTGTGCCAGTTATGAAGGGTAAAATTCCAGAACCCCTCACTATCGATGATATCGAGGAAGTCAAGCAGTGGTTTGTGGATGCAGCCCGGAGATGCCAAGAAGCAGGATTTGATGGTGTTGAGGTTCATGGTGCGCATTACTATCTACTGAGTGCATTCCTGTCATCATACACTAATCGACGGGATGATGAGTACGGAGGATCGACTGAGAATAAGGCAAGACTCTCTGTAGAAGTCATAAAGAGAATACGAGAAGAGTTAGGGGACTATCCAATAATCTTCAGAATGAATGGATTCGAGAATGTAGTTGACGGTATCTCAATGGATGAAGGAATTGAGATTGCCAAGCTTGTGGAACGAGCTGGTATTGATGTGCTTCATATATCCTGTGTTGTTGATGCTACTTTCAATCCAGGGATTCCTCATATTTTTGATAAAGATTCTCAGCCTGATTTTCTCAAAGACTATCCATTTGATTCCTGTATTCCTATTGCTGGAAAAATCAAACCTCGCGTGAATGTACCAGTAATTGGAGTTGGAGAGATTCGTGACGAAAAACTCGTGAAGAAAGTCATGGAAGACGACATGTGTGACATGTTGGGTATTGGGAGAGGTCTGTTGGCTGATCCATACTTCGTTCAGAAGATACTAGAGGGACGAGGGAAAGACATCATTCCTTGGAAAGACTGACGTCACATCTCAGGGAATCTAGCTGCCTCAGCTCGGAAATTCTGTCCTTCAACAAAAATATCCTTTGGGTCTGTCACAATGAATGCAAACCGATAGGTCATAGTTATAGCGCTGCTTGACCAAAAGAAATACTCTGGAGGTAGAATAAAAGACTCACTCCATTTGATACAGAGCGAATTAAAGAACTCCTGTATCTTTGGTTGAGAACATGTTCGTTCTACCTCAACATCAAAAGTGTACCGATATACCTCATCGCCCCTTGTGAGGAACTTTAACTTCTCTACCGCATTCTGAAACCTTGAGTCCTCAGCATCATCAGGGTCAAAGATTTCTCGATGGTAGCTCATGCCACGTTCGTCAAAATAGTCATCAATTCTAATCCGAAAATTCGTTAGCCTTGAATCGATTGTTGTTGAGTTTGGTACAAACTGTCTTGTATGGTCTGTTCGCAGAACTCGTGTGTAGTTGAGAGTAATTTCAAGAACTATTCCTTCGGTATCACCCAGTCGGATATAGTCACCAACACGGAAGGGTCGCGCTACCAAGATATAGAGACCGCTGACGATGTTAGAGAGAGCTCTAGAGAATGCAAGACCAATAGCTGTACCAATGAGTGCACCCCCTGCAACCACATACTGTGATATGGATTCGCCGATTGCAGAGAGAAGAATCAGAAGAGCGACTGAAAAGAAGAACAGTCGTACTCCAAAGATTGTACCTCCTGTTGCCTCTCTGGGCATTCCAACCTTCTTGAAAGACACTCTGATTGAGCGGATCACTATCAGGTAAACAAAATAGAGAAACATGATGAATGGTATAAGAGCTATGAAACCAGCGTAATCTCCTAAGCCCCAAGGGGAGAGCAAACTCCTAAGATACTCAACGAATTCATAGAATATGTCCTGCAGTTTTCAAACAACTCCCAGAGTGATAGGTCGAGGGCGAGCTTGGAGGATTAATCTTTTTGGGTAGAATGAAGGAGTGGTGTAGCTAGCTTTTATTACAAAATTGTGAGAATGACAAAATATGCGTTGGAAGGAGATTGTCAGCCAGAAGACAATAGATTGGTTGCTTGGACCGGAGAATCCAAGCATCCGATTCTGGGCTCTGCAGCAACTAGAAGATAGATCGATAAATGATCAGGAAGTAAAGGAAACTCAGGATGTTGTGATGGCCACACCTTGTGTAAAAGCGATTCTTAAAGCACAGAAGGCTGAAGGGCATTGGGGACACTATGAGAACATGTATGAGCCTAAGTATGTGACGACAACTCATACGCTACTCATTCTTGCAGAACTCGGAGCGAAGAGAACACCGAAGATTGAGAAGGGTATTGAACATCTTTTCATGTTTCAAAGAAACTCAGGACACTTTCTGATAGAATTGCCAAAGACAGAGAAAGGAAAAGCAAGCATTGTCAAAGATGCATGTTGCCTAGATGGGAACATTCTGTATTATCTCATTCATTTTGGGTATCTAAACGATGACAGAACTCAGAAGCTCATTGATTTTCAGGTCGATTACCACTCTGATGATGTCGGAGGGTGGAATTGTCGGGCATATCCCATAGATAGGAACGCAGTATATCCGGAGAACTGTTACATGGGAGGTGTGAAGATGCTCAGAGCTTTGTCTAGGATTCCAAAAGCTCAGAAGTCAAGGAATCTCAATCGAATCATTAAGCAAGAGGTTGAGATCATACTTTCCAACGAGATTTATCGATATCTTCGAAATCCAGATGGCAGCAGGAAGGACAAGGCAGGATGGAAGAGGTTTGGGTTTCCGCTCTTCTATCAATCTGACGCTCTTGAGGTCTTAGATATCTTGACCGAACTTGGAATTAAGGATAAGAGAATGCAAGATTCTATTGATCTTCTCATTGGTAGCCAAGTAGATGGCAAATGGCTTCTCAAGAACACATTCAATGGAAAGATGCTATGCGAGATTGATGAGAAGAATAAACCATCAAAGTGGATTACACTCAGAGCAGCGCGAGTGCTGAAGCGATACTTGGGATGATTGTCTACCTCCGGTTTTCAGGAACGGTCACTTTGTACATTGCACTTTCAATATGACCCCTTAGTTCCATTAGACCATAGCCAACTCCAAAACAGAATACAGTTGGTTCAGGAGTCATCTTGATGTAGACGATTTCAGTTCCTATTGATTCAGCTTCAGTCTGTAGATTCATTCGCCCAATTCGTGTTTGACTCATCGCCCAACGACCATCTACATCACTGGCCGGAAGTATTTCTGCAGTTCCTCGGAACATGACATAGCTAGCAGGTGCAAATCTGATCCAGTAATGTGGGAAAGTCACGACAAGAGACACATTGGGGTTCCTCTTGATGTTCCGGACCTTTGCATAGTTTGCTCCAACAATACTATACAGGGCAAATGGCTTCTCTGGAGGCCCAACTACATAGATAATCCCAGTACTATGGGGTCTCTCTTTAGAGTCGATTGTGGTCAACACTCCAAAGGACTTCTTTCTCACTTTCTTCTCAACGAACTCAAAAGTAAACCGAGCCATGTTCACTCCTCCAGATGTTTGACTATTCA
This sequence comes from uncultured archaeon, assembly GCA_964590575.1. Taxonomy (GTDB): domain Archaea; phylum Asgardarchaeota; class Thorarchaeia; order Thorarchaeales; family Thorarchaeaceae; genus SMTZ1-45. The sequence continues at coordinate 26,892 of CAZPWM010000023.1, read as the reverse complement.
TTCAGTCGTTTATTCATTGATTTATTGTTCTTGTAAATATTAAGGAACTCCTTGAAGAGTGTATCATAGAGGTTTCTATTATCGGGATTGGGCTTGAATGTGTTTGAGTACTGAATGAGGCTTGGGATGTCATCAAAGGTGCAAAAACCAAGGCCTGACGCTGCAATGAAAGCAGCTCCGCGAGCATTAGCCAATATTGGATCCTTGACCTGCCTGATGGTCCTATTGAGGACATCTGCAAAGATTTGGCACCAAATATCGGACTTCCCACCGCCACCGATAATATTCACGGGGTCCATTTTACGTTTGATGAACTTCTCAACCAGCTCGAACAGCCAACGAGTGTTGAAAGCCACACCCTCAAAGACTGCGCGGACTATGTCCTCCTTGTTCACATGAAGTGACATGTTGTGGAAACCCCCTCGGAGTGTATGGTCCTCTACGGGAGTTCGTTCTCCATAGAGCCAAGGGGTGAAAATCAGTCCATTGCTCCCAGGTGGAGATTGGGGTACGATTTCATCAAATTCCTGATACACCTCAGGATTTCCTTCTCGAGATTCATCTCCTGTATAGAATACTTTGTCCCTTAGAAAAGTCAAACAGGCTCCAGCACTCTCCTGTTCATTAGCCACGAAGTATTTCCCTGGAATCGACGAGGGGACTGCCGCCATATTGTGCGAGATATCAGTCTTCTTGAAAGGAACATGACATGTAGTCCAACTACTCGTTCCAATGTAGATGTGGCCTTCAAAGTCACGCACTGCACCTGAGCCTATGATAGCAGACTGAAGGTCAGGGGACCCTACGACCACCTGAGTATCTTGACGAATCCCCAACTCCTGAGCAATCTCTGGTTTCACCGGACCAAGAATGTCAACAGAACTCATCAGCCGAGGCAGTTTATCGGCATCAATACCCATTTTCTTAATGAGACCCTTGTTATAGTGTACATTGTTAATATCGCGAATGTCAGTAACCCAATGGAGCATGATTGAGTCATATGAGGCTGCGAATTGTCCAGTCAATCTAAGATTCATGTAGTCCTTCGGTTCGAGAAAGTTGTACGTGGATTTGTATACATCAGGATGTTCGTGTTTCAGAAATAGAATATGTGCTATGGAATCCTTTCCAGCTTTTGCTGGGAGACCTCCAGTACTTCTTAACCAGCGAGCAATGTTGAGGATTCCGTAACCTGAAACGTTGATGATGCCTTCGTTTATCTTTCTGATATAAGGCTCTCCACGAGAGTCCATCCAGATGATCGCGTTATACAGATGGCGACCATCCTCGTCAACAGCTACCGTCCCAGACCATTGGCTTGACACACAGATACCTACTATTTTTTCAATGGGGACAATTCCTCGAGATAGAAGTCGTTTTGTGGCTTTGATGAATGCGTTCCACCATTCATCTGGATCTTGCTCCGCACCTCCGCCTTCGAAAATATAGAGCGGGGTTTCCTCGAACTCAAACCCAAAAATCTCACCACATGTATCAGCAAGTGCTACCTTCATGGCAGAAGTACCATGGTCGACAGCTATCACATACTTCTTTTCGCTTTGCTCCGCGGTCATATCCTAACCCAATATTCCTGATAGGCAAACCGCCATATATAGAATGACTCTAAGCTAATTTTACATCTCTAGTTGTTTTAAATTGCCATCTTTATCTATTGATTCAATGATCAGTGGAGACCCCCCACTAGTCATGCTGTCGAGCTTGAGATGCTCCTGCATAAGACCAAGAAAATCAAGTGGACTGACACATGCCTCAGGAGGCAATACACCCCTTTCAGTGATTTTCCCACGTTGCATTAAGATTGCTCCAAATGCAGCGGGGATGCCTGTCCCTTCACCCATGGACTGTCCAATTGATGACATCTGGAAATTATACTGCCTAAACTCACCATCCTCAATGCCCTTTATTGTTATTTTGAGACAACCTCGTTGTTCACCAAAGTCAGTTTCTTGGAGGATACGGTCTCTCTCGTTGATGACATAGGCAATTGCAAAGTCTCGAGGTGTAATCTGCTGTCCGCTCACATCAATTGGGATTTCATCAATGATTCCAACTCGAACAACATCTTGTGTGAGCTGATAGTATTCAGGGGGAAGGACACAGCCGAGATTGGTGACTCTATTGCATTTAATGTAGTTCGGTAGTGTTATCGTTTCGGGATGGGGGTATGGATAGCAAGTGTACTTTCCAATCTGATGGAAATCTACTTCTTCGCGAAGCGCAACACCGTCCTCCTCAAAATAGTTCACTGTGGTGTATTTACCTTCAAGGAACACAGGAATGGGAGAGGTCATGCTGTGAATCCGATGAGCAACTACAGCAGGACCCTCAGAGGGTTCACCACCATGAGTGTGAAGAATATCGATAGACTCTACTTCATCAAGCATATGGTTAGCGCAGAACTTTGCCAGAAGGTTGGCAACACCGGGTGAACTACCCATCCCTATGAGTGCTGAGATATCTGCTGTCTTTGCCTCCTCATGCATATCAAGAAGTTTCTTGGTTGCATCTAAATCGTCGCAAACATCAACATAGTCAATCTTCGAGTCAATCACCGTCTTGAGAATAATTGGTCCGAGCTTATAGAAAGGTCCTGAGCAGTTGAGAACAATATCAGCGGCTTCAATCGCCTCCTCGATCATTTTAGAGTCTGTCAGGTCAACCATGTATGAGGATAGGCGTGGGTCTCTAATCTCCTCAATGTACTTGTTTGCCTTCTCCAAATTGATGTCGCCAATTACAATCTCATCGAAGTCATTGGTTGCAACCAGTGCCTTCACTGCTTGAATACCAACAATTCCGCAACCACCTAAGACAATGACGCGAGACATATCCTGCAGAAAGACATCCCGGTATTTAGTTACTTACATCATCTTCTGCACGTACGACATTGTCATCAATGAATAGCTATATCGTTAAGGACAAGAAACTGAAATGGAGACCCGTGTCCATTCTACCTATCTTTGAATCTTTATTCAAGATGAAATCTGGTTGCACACGACCTTTCGAATCAAACTCAACACCTTCCATCTCAAGCAATACCCGTTTCATCTCAAGACCGCCTTGAAACCCTCCAAGTGTCCGATCTGAGCGAATTGTACGATGACAGGGCACAACCAGAGGAAAGGGATTTCGAGCCAGAGCACTCCCAACAGCCCTAACTCCTTTTGTGTCGATCTTACGGGCCACCCATCCATAGGCTGCAGTCTTCCCGCGGGGGATTGTTCTTTCAGTCTTGATGACTTTGAGCTGGAAAGGATAACATACTGATGTATCAAGAAGGTCCATTGAGAAGGTCACACGTTCTCCCTTTAGGTATCGAACGATGGCCTTGCTTAAACCCTGAATCTTTGATGATTCTGCTTCCGTAGCGTCAGTATGAAGTTGCTTGATTCGCGCTATGATGTCCTTCTTAGACCGAGGTAATAGAATATGCACTATTCCAGCATCTTCGATACTCCTATAGATGATCCCACAGGTACCAAACTTGGTGTCAAATATTGAATAGTACATGAAGTTGGCCAAACCCATACCAATAGTAAAAGGAGTCTCTCGGATTTCATGAGCTAGTTCCGTTATATCAATAGGTTTTTGTCCACTATAAAACGGACTAGCATATCTGGTGAAGAAGTATCATGACTGGAGACACAGAACACAATATTGCATGCATGGTATGTGGCTCTGACCTTGTATATGACAAGACTGCTAAAGAACAAGTATGCATTTACTGTGGAGAGAGTGAATCTTCCCCAATCTACTGTCCTGATGGGCATTTTGTTTGTGATTCCTGTCATTCTAGCGATGCTGTTGAATTCTTACAAAGACTCGCTGAGCTTGACAAAAGCAAGGACCCAAAAGATGTGGCAGAGAAAGCAATGTCGCATCCAAGTTTCAAGTTTCATGGTCCTGAACACCATGGTTTAGTCCCTGCAGCGATACTTATCGCAATGAAGAATCGCGGATTATCCAGACCTGATGGGTCCCCAATAACATACGAAATGGTTCTTGAAGGCATCAGGCGAGGTATGAAAATCCCAGGTGGTTTCTGTGGATATGCAGGCACATGTGGAGCTTGCGTTGGAGCTGGCGTTGCGGTTGCCCTTTTCCTTGGTTCTACTCCAACAAAAGGTCCGGAAAGAACGGTTGCACATAAAGCCACCTCAGCAGCATTGATTTTATCACAGGATGGACTCAGGCGATGCTGTAAGAGGGCTACATACATTGGACTGACTGCTGCTATGGACCTCCTTCGAAAGGAGTATGATATCGATCTAGGGGAGGTTCCAGAATACAAATCCTGCAAATTTTCTCCAAAAAGTAGAGATTGTGAGGAGAAGTCCTGTCCCTATTACAAGGGAGATACTTCATAGACTTACTCTATTGTAATCCGCTCACCAACATCCAGCGCTAAGATATCTATGGCAGGTCTGTTCTTAGCAGCGATTTCCAGCGTATCATAACTACCGAGGACCAGGAAAACCCCATCCTCAGGACCATACTCGTAGGTTTCAGAGAAGGACAGTTCACGTTGTTCACCCCGAACTGAAAGGAGATACTTCTTCTTCTGAACTGCAGGGATGTTCGTTATTATGTTTCCAAACTTGTCTACGCGAACAACCTCCCCCTCTCGTCCTTCCTGATGAAACACGAGCAACTGATCAAGACCTGGTTTTAATTCAGTTGACATCACTCCGAGAGTTCCCGCTTCATGGTAAGCAGCAGCCTTTGCAAATATATCCCGACCGTGAAATGTCTTTGACACACCTTCGTCAATCAGTATCCGGTAGACTCGTTCAATACCGTCTTCAGATGCAGCTGGATATAGTAACCCGTTGTCAGGACCTATGTGGATATAATTCTTTGTCACTACCACAACAGCATCACGAGCCGTTCCAACGCCAGGGTCCACAACTGAAACGAACACAGTTCCTTGGGGGAAGTACTTGTAACTCTGAAGGAGAATCCATGCACCCTCTCGAATCGACTGAGACGGCACTGAATGAGTGAGGTCCACTATTTGAGCATCGGGATTGATTGAGTATATTACCCCACGTAGTACCCCTGCGTATTCAGACGCTCCAAAGTCTGTCATTAGTACAATTATGATGCAGCCACCCCTATCCGATTTTTGTTAGGCGTATTTCATTATAGTCAGTGATTACCCTGATATACCCTCGAAGAATGTCGTCTACTTTGATGTCACCGGTATCAACTCGTAGAATTTCACCAGCGATTCCTTTGAGTTTTGAAGGGGTACTGATCACGATGATCTTGTCTCGCCCAACACGTTCAATCACTCCTGGGCTAATTTGTTGGTTCCCTCTTCCGAACAGAATTCCTTGATGACCGATTGGGGACACAATAATCCACGTCTTGCTGAAGTCAACAACCAATTCCAGAATTCGTTCTTCGTTAACATCGTTGTATATCGTGCCTTGTTTGTACACGTCAACACCAAGTGTGGTCTTCTTTACCTTGAGCATATCAGCAACAGTCTTCACAGTAGTTCCGGGACCGAGGATATATGTTCCATTTTGATCCATTTCCTCAATGATGTACTTGGCAATTGCTTCCTGTGCCTCATATTCGTCAGTGGTTTCTGGACTTGCTTGCTTAGCTCCCTGAAATCTTGCAGGGACAGAAGGACCTGTCAGATAGCCATAGAGGTTGATAATGAACTGGTCTTTCCTGATTGCTTCCTCGTCAGTATCCATAATCTCAAACTCTGCAGTCTGTGCAGTTCCATCATAAACAAGCCGAACAACCTCCGCAGCATCAGCGGGATTCACCACGAAAATCCCACTGTACATCTTGACTCCTGATGGAACTCCAAGAACTAGAAGATCTTCAAGCTCGTAGGCTATAACTGCGTCAAGGATGTCCCGGGCAGTGCCATCTCCACCTACAAAAATCAGAAGTCGTACATCAGCTTCATAGAGTGATAAGACACAATCCTTTGTATCATCAGCATCAGTGGAATTCTCGATATCAAGAGCAACAACTTCATGCTTCAAACCAGCCTCCTGTGCGACATCCTCACCCATCTTTCCGGGACAGGTGATGATTCGTATATCATCTCTAAGCTTTGAGGATGAGATGACTGACTCTAGGGCTGTAAGAAATTCGAGAGCCCTACCGGGAGCCACAGGAGAAGCACCTCTCTTGATGGCTTCCTCTACAACTCCATCAGTGCCCTTTAGACCGACACGACCGCCCATTCCAGCTATAGGATTCACAAGTAGGCCAATGTTCATTAGCTTGATACAACCTCATCCCCTAACGAACACGCATGCTCTAAAGCAGTTTTGATTGGTCTAAGTATGCTTACTTCAACGCGCCAACCTGATTTGCTGACTGAATCCAGAACGAAACACGAACCAATACTTCTTCGATGAATCTTTCTCGGTTGTCTGGTGTGGCATCTTCTGGCCATTTGTTCCGTCTGTACTCATCGAATTTTTGGAACGTTCGACCATACTTTGTTGTTAATGGTATCTCGACTCGTTTGTCACAGACTGTGTTGAGAGCCCTGATGAATGTCACAAAATCAAGATCTAGACGTACCACCCACTTTCGCAGAGCCTTGAAGAAAGTGTCCGACCTAGCTTCACCCCACACGAGTTTCTTCACGGCGTCTCTGTTTGCGCCGTTGATCCTCTCAGAGTTGAAGGAGCAAGCTTTATCATAATTGCATCTTGCTCTGAGGTGAAGCTTGCCCTTCGAAAACCACATGGAGATCTCATGGGTCCCCTTCTTACGCATCATCTCCTTATGGTCCTCAACCGGAAAGATGAGCTCTATCGTCTTTCCTTCCTTGAATTTTCCACCAGCTTTCATGTAGAGTTCTAAAGCCCAAGCTAATGGAGGGATTGCATTTACTGGATGTGATTCATCTGGCTTGCTCATTGCTCTATTTCACCATGCAACTCTCACTGATATTCGTTGGGATGGGAACAATTAGTAAAGATATCAGTCTAGTAATTGTTACTCTGCTCGCGATTAATCACTAGAACCTCTGCGAGCTCCTGGAAGATGTCAACAATCCCCTCTCCGGTCTTTGCCGAAGATTCGATGTATGGCATATCATGCTTGTCAGCAAACTCATGCCCTTCAGATGGCTCGACAACTCGGTCAGGAAGGTCTGTCTTATTGGCCACAAGTACTAAGGGGATCTTCTTGTTGATTGCCCTGTATAGCTCATCTAACCATTCCTCAAGCACGATGAAGGTCCTTCTCCGGGTCACGTCGAACACCAAGAGACCCCCACTTGAGCCCCTGTAGTACATGGGTCTCAGGATTTGAAACCGGCTTTGCCCAGCCACGTCCCAGATCTGCAACTTCACGGTGACATTGCCCTTATCGCGGGCAATATCAACATTCTTCACTGCGAACTGACTTCCGATGGTAGTTTTATAGTCAGTCCTGAAGAAGCCGTGAGAAAATCTGGTCACTATAGCAGTTTTACCAACAGCACCCTCGCCCAAAACAACAATTTTAAACAAAAAATCATACGCTGAGCTCAAAGAATAGACCCCCCTTTGAATAAACATTCTTGTTCTCTGTGCGAGCTGCTCATCTGTCTAGTCACCTGCATGTGATGGGCGGTTGGCATGTAAAGCGAAAGAAGTCTGATGGCACTAATAAGGTTTCGTAAGATTTAGCTCACACGCGAGTCAACGGTTGTTTGAGATAGCAAGTTGGAAACTATCGCCAATCAGCAGTATTGATTCAGCAGGAGAATCTAGTTGGTCCATGAATTGAAGACACACTTGTGATTAAGAGAGTAATGCTATTCCTTTTCATCCACTTCCATGGTTCGCGACACTTAAATCTGGGATAGAGTGTCCAGAGGGATGGAGGATTCGTAGGTGCGTATGTATCTAGCGGTGCTTCTTGTAATCTTCATACTGATTGGCCAAGTTGGCGTAGTCAGCGAAATTGCAACTGGTGGATTGGTACGCAATTCCAATAGTGTACCATCAAGTGTATCGATTGAAAATTTCATCGATGACCCATACTTCACTACAGAACCGGTAACAGTGATTGAGGGGACTTCAGATGAGTTTTCATCCAGCTATCACCAAGCGGTCGATGATGAGGATTTCAACTATATAGAACTGACGTGGGACCATGTTGCTAACACATCTCTTGACTTTAGAATCGGGGAAGATGAAAACCTACCTGATTGCTTTGATTTCATCTACTTCTACCAAGAGTTTGAATGGCTTTCAAATGAAATGCCAATAGATGCTGTGTTCCAGTTTAATCTTAGCACAACTCTAACTGGTTCTTTTGCAACCGAGGATTATGGAAACCTCATGTTTAGAGTTTATGTTTGGATGATTGATTCATCAGGAAACTGGATACAAGTATATGAATCGAGAGATGCACTGTATAGCGAGATCTATCAAGAACGTAGACCAAACTTCAACTACTTCGATTTAAATGGGACTTGGGGAGGGATGATTGAAAATGCCACCGGTTTCCAAGAGGACCCTGAAGATATAGTTCAGGCAGCCATTGGTCTAGCACCTAGATTTCAGTTTGAATCGTTCTCGGGAGGCCACCCTTGGGAGTTTTACGAAGGGTCAGTCAGTATCAGAATAAAGAGTATGGAACTCTGGGTGTACATGGAAGAAGACCCAGACCCGTCACAAGTTCTTCTACCACTATTCAACAGTACGTGGGAATATTCGGTTCGTGATGTGTTTCCTGATGTTCCTGATGAATTTGAGAACACCACAGAGATGTTCAGCGATATTGAAACAGATACAGATGGCTCAGTCTACGTTCTCTGTTATTCTTCTTCAGGTTATGAGTACTATGAAGAAGAGGGGAAACGTTTTTCGTACCAGTTCCTGTTGAAATACAATTCGAGGTTGGAGTTGATCTGGGCGAAGCATCTCGAAAATATGACGTATGGTCATGCAATGACAGTTCATGATGGGAATATCTACACTACGGGATATATCAGGACCTCCGATGAAACTCAGAGTAAGGACCTTGTAGTTACAAAGTGGTCACCAAATGGCGATGTTCTCTGGCAGACTGAGTGGGGCGGGATTTATGATGAGGAAGGAAATGCCATCGCGGTCGCTTCTGACGGGAGTGTCTTTGTTTGGTCAGTTTACTACAATTTACGATTTGACCCAGAGTTCTGGAAATCCTCGTTTCTCAAGTTCGACTCATCAGGAGCATTGCTGTGGAATAAGACCAACAATCTAATTGCATTATTACCCGGTATTGCAGAATTAGAGATGCAGCCTGATGGAATGTATAGTTGGGATTCGAGCTTAGTGGAGAAACGTGATCTCACATGTGAGCCTGTTTGGAATATTAGCCTGCCCGCCTGGGCTGTTAATTTCGATGATAGTGGAAATATCTACACTGCCACTCAGGGTGGGGGGTCAGGAGAACACGCGGATGAATGGCAAGTCATGGTCAGCAAGTGGAGTTCGAACGGCGTCCAATTATGGCACACAAATTACACAATTCCATTATCAGATGGTAGTTCGTGGTTTTTCCAGTGCAAATCTGTTGATGTAACACCGGATGGAAGCGTCCTAGTAATACTGCACGGAATGCAGCTCACATTCGAGTATCATCTAGTAAAGTTCGATTCAAGTGGGAATCTTCTCTGGGACAAGATAATAGGAGATGACCACTGGCCCGTGCCGGGATCCGAACCGAAGTTGGATATATGTGACAATGGACTTGCATATGTTGGGTTCGCGCGCTATGTTGGAGTCAAGCCCATAATATATAATATGCAGATTGCAGTATCAGCATTCGTTGTTGGACCCTATACACTGGGCTTGGAGATACTAACAACCATGATAATCGTGGGAGTATCGGGGGCCGTTCTTGTCATAGCAGTTGTAATCTATTTCCGGAAGTATAGATGAAGAAAGATTGTCAATGCTCCTCATTGCATTCTATCAGGGTTTTTGTCTGCGCATAAGAGATTCATGCGTTTTCAATGACCCACTCGACAAATTTTCTAAAAAGACGATTGAACTCGTCGGGTTGTTCCACCATCGGGATATGGTCAGCATCCTTCACCACTGCGATATCAGCACGGGGAAATTTCATCTTAAACTCTGCAGCCATCGAAGGCGTGATGATATCATCATTGGAACCTACCAACACAAAAACAGGGATATCAATCTCACCGCACCTGTCTGTGATGTTGAATTTACTACATGCTGCAAGGTCTCGCATCATGCCAAGAGGATTGGACAGTCTCATATCATCGTCTAGTTTCTTCAGTTGGTAGGTCTCTGTGTAATGCTCGAACAACCGACTCTTAAAGAAGTATACCCGGTCCTGGATAGATTCCTTGAGGAAACCACTTCTAAGCTTCGAGAGATCAAGATTACAGGAAGTGTCTACAAGCACAAGTGCCTTGGGTTTCAGCACATTCTCTTTTAGAGTGTAGGACATCACCACACCACCGCCCATAGAGTGACCCACAAGAATGAAGCTGTCGAGGTTCAAATGATGAACGAGCGCGACGACTTCCTCAGCATAGTTCATCTCGATTGACGGTTCACCCTTGAGGTCTCCAGATTTCCCATGTCCAGAGAGGTCAAAGGCAATTGTTCGATAATCCTTTGAGAACTCCCGTAGTTGAAGTGCCCATATAAGGTGTGAAGAGCCAGCTCCATGAACGAATATCAAAGGCACTCCAGCAGTTTTATCCTCTCTATGGTCAACATCGACATAGTGAATTTTGGTCCCATCGTGCTCAAAGAATAGCATTATGTTCAATATACTGGAACTCACAATATAGAGGTTTGTTGCTCGAAATCACTTTCATCAGTAGGTATCTTTTTCTCTGAATCTGCAGCGAGTAAAACAGTGACCCCCATGACTGGAAAACTCTTTGGAACAACAGGCGTAAGAAAGGTCTATGGTGAGGAATTTGACCTAGAGATGGCGCTCAATCTTGGCAAGTCTTTAGGGACATACCTGGGTGAAGGAACAGTCATAATTGCGCGAGATGCTCGCACCACCGGACTCATGGTGGCAGATGCCTTGACTGCAGGAGTTCTGTCAACAGGGATCAATGTAGTACGTGCAGGTATTATTCCAACTCCGACCCTTGCATTCATCACGATGAAGCATGGCTTCGATGCAGGGCTCATGGTCACAGCATCTCACAATCCACCTCAGTATACAGGAGTGAAGTTTTGGTCCCGGAATAGCATGGGATTTACACTCAGGGAAGAAACAAAGCTGGAGGAGATTTACAATTCCAAGAATTTCAAAGTAGCTAGCTGGGATGCATTGGGGAAGGAAACGCGGATTGAGAGTGCTGTTGACGAACATATCGAAGCGCTCCTTGAGAGATGCGATGCTGAAGCCATTAGATCAAAATCATTCAGAGTGATTGTCGATCCTGGAAATGGCGCAGCCTGCGTGCACACACCATATTTGATGCAGCAGCTCAATTGTCAAGTCGTGACCTTAAACGGTCAATTAGATGGACACTTTCCTGGACGGCGCTCTGAACCTGATGAAGATTCTCTTGGAGACCTCATACAGATGATCAAGAAAACTGGAGCGGATCTAGGAATTGCACACGATGGGGATGCGGACAGGGTCGTTTTTTTAAATGAGCAGGGAGACATAATTATAGGGGACCGAACGAACGCCCATCTTGCACAGCAAGCATTAGAAACATCCAAGAGTCAGACAGTGGTTACGACTGTTGATAGTTCACTTGTTCTGGATGAAACCGTCAAGAAGGCTGGTGGTAACACCGTGCGAACGCCGGTGGGAGACATTCAGGTAGCTATCAAAGTCGTCGAATCAAAAGGAATCATGGGAGGAGAAGCTTGTGGAGTGTTTATCTTCCCTGACATGCATCTCGCCCCTGAACCGTTTCTCGCAGCCTGCAAGGTCCTTGAACTGATGGCGTCGACCGGAAAGACGTTTGGAGATTTGATTAAGACCATTCCACAGTACCCACTACTCCAGGCTAAGATAGAGTGTGGAAATGAAAAGAAGCAGAGTGTAATGAAGGCACTTACTGAGGACCTCCCAAAGAATTTGAGTGATGTGAAGGAAATCCTGACGATCGATGGCCTGGGAATCACACTGACGCAAGGATGGGTGCTTGTCAGGCCTTCAGGGACTGAGCCTGTGATTAGAATAACATGTGAGGGCCCCACAGAAGATATTGTGAAGAAGATCCTCCGGTCAACTGAAGAGGTAGTGAGGGTTACAATAGCCTCAGCCTAATTTTAGACAATCGTTCTTATGCAGACAATGTTTATAGCGAAAACGCATCAACACATTTTGAACTACGGGGTAAAAATCATGCCGGATGAGAAGAAAGAGCTTGAAGCAGAAATCATGGAAGAATTCGAATGGGCTCTAAAAGATCCAAACGAAGAGAAAATCCGGCAACTCGGTGAAGTTATCAGTATAATTACTACTAAACTGACCGAGGCTATAACCCATCTTCAGATTTCTGTCATGGATTTAGAGAGTAAAGTAGATGCTTTGGAAAGCAGGATGTCATCAATGGCAGCTCGTGGTCCCGCGGCAGCTGCAGGAGAACCATCAGCGGCATCTCAAGCTGTAGGCGGAGGACCAATCCCGACAATGGCAAGAGCCCCTACTCCAAAGCCAGCAGGAGGAGCTCCGGGCGGCGGTATGAGCATGATGGGCGAACTGAAAGCCCTCTTAGCAGCACGTAGAAGAAAAGCTGATGGCTAGGAATAATTTCTCCGATTAAATCAGACTGTCTACACTATTCCTTTCATAGAAGGGGCCAGCATGTTCTGTAAGAGTGATTGAGAAGGCTTCTGCTCTTTTGCAATTTGCTTGAACTCCACGCAGTTGTGTTCTAGCGTCATACAAATTCACATAGAAAGAGCATGCTTTCTTGATCTGCGATTTATGTTTCTTGAGAGCAGCTAGGGCGACCGGATATGACTCTGTTATGTCAACATAAACATTAGGTCGGGAGATCATTGTATTGATTTCCATATTGTAGATGCGTTCCACCCTATGTGCATCATCAAAGACCGTTGTGTGAGATGCCCATTCGACAGCTTGGTTCACAACCATTGCGCATTGTTGGTGGTTGCGATTGTAATCCGAAGAATGGTGCGTGATAATGATGGAAGGACGAGACTTCAAAATAGCTCCGATAACCTCGTTTGTGAGCTCTTCACCAATAGAAAAATCGTCACGCTCGCTCAGGTACAGGCTTCTCACTCCAAGGAGTCCGCAGGCGGCTTTCAACTCTTCATTTCGCTCTTCATTCCCAGTCATACAATGAACGTCAACCTTCACGCCTAGGTCTACGTGTTTCCTGATGGTACCTCCAGCACCTATTGACTCGTCGTCTGGATGTGCTACGACCATGAGGATTGTTCCTGTATCCGATTCGCTCATAGAATCACCTTTCAAATGCAGTCTAATCAAGGTTTGGCAACACGTCACTTGTCCAAACCATTTGCCTTAAAGGTGCAATCATCATAGGGGGACAGAAGGTGTATTTCTTGAGGATTGGAGTCAATCTTTATCCGACAGTGGGTGGTAGCGGCTACCTAGCAACACGACTAGGTCAAGAGCTAGCAGGCAGAGACCACATTATCCACTTCATCACATATCAGAGACCATTTTCTCTTATGTGGGAGCAAACGAAAGGAGTTCATGTAGACCTTGTGGATAGTTTTGATTATCCGCTCTTCAAAGAAACAGGTTCACCATACACAATGGCTCTAACGTCTAAGATCATCAAGTGCGCAAGGGATTCCAAACTTGATCTTGTACATGCACACTATGCAATTCCTCATGCTATGTCAGCATACATGGCTAGAGAGATTATAGGCGTACCCTATGTCGTGACCCTGCACGGATCAGATGTTCATACTTTGGGACAAGACCCAGCTTACAAACCAGTAGTGCAATACACAGTTGAACACGCAGACGCAGTCACAGCTGTCTCTGAGTACTTGATGAAGAAGGCTCATGAGGAACTCGGGATTGAACGGGAGATTCACGTTATTCCAAATTTTATAGACACATCTAAGTTCTCGCACCTCAATGGTGTGCGGCTTTATGTTGAGAATGGTTGTGTAGGTCTTCGAAAGGCAGAGGAAGTGGTCGAGTTACAACCTGAAGAGAGAATCCTCCTTCATGCATCTAATTTCCGCAAGGTGAAGCGTGTAGTTGAACTCGTTGAAATAATGAGAATCGTGGTCGACCACTACCCAAAAACCAGACTGATCATTGCGGGCGATGGTCCCACTCGCATTGAAGTAGAGAGAAAGATTGAGGCTCTTGACTTATGCAATAATGTGCATCTACTCGGCGTAAAAAGCAACATGCAGGAGATTATGTGTTCAGTGGACTTATTCCTGATGAATTCCACTTTGGAAGGTATGCCTTTGGTACTACTCGAAGCAATGTCATGCGGTCTTCCTGTTGTGACCACACCAGCGGGAGGTATTCCAGAGCTGGTGCGTCCAGGGAAGGATGGGATGGTCACCAATGGATTCGAGTCAGAGGAGTATGCACAGGTTGTCATTGAGATGCTTGAGAATGATACAAAACGCAAGAAACTAGGACTAGCTGGGAGAAAGAGAGTAGAAGAATCGTTCTCTGCAGAGCGTATTGTAAAAATGTACGAGAAAGTATTCGAAGATGTAGTATCCAAGTAGGAGGATTGTGACTCGGCTTGAAACCCAGTGTTTACGAAATTTATGAAGATTTCATCTGGAATGGACAGAATACAGACCTAGCTGAGAAGCTATATGGTATACCACCACTAACTCTCGATACACTTGCTAGCAGAGTTCCTAGTCTTCTCAAATCGTACAAAGATACGTTGTGGCACATATCTGAGAGAACAAACATTCTCAAGGATGTTCTTACTGAAACCAACAAGAAACTTGGTTGCTTGACACCTAAGGTCAGGGATAGTATAGACAACCTCGAGCATGGAGCTGTGGAATCCGCTCACCAGACTGTCGTGCTGGGTGGTCCTGCATATATCCTAAACAAGGCAATAACTGCCAAACAAGTGGCGTCCCTTGCTACTGAGAACGGTGTGCCTCTCACACCCTTCTTTTATGTAGCAGACTATGATACTGTACAATCAGAGCTGACAAACATCCGAACACCAATAATGGGTCAAGGTGGCAATCTAATCAGCCTCCCAGTTCCACAGGGTTTTGAAAATTCACCAGTAAGTGTACTACCCCTCCCAGATGGCGATTGGCTTAGTCAGGTAGAGGCTGATATCAGAAGTAGCTACCATCCAATGCTTAAGAATTTAGAACGACATGCACGCTTGTTATTCGAAGAGCGGCTTGAGCAGTCACTCACTATAATCAGACATTCTTTCTTCAATTCTGAATCCCTCGGAGAGTGGGCACAAAGGATTATGGGGTATCTGTTCAATGTTATAGGCAATCTTGGCATTCCTCTATTGACAGCATCGGAGAGAAAAATCCGCGAGCTTCTCGTAGAAGGCATGGAGTTTCTACTTGCACGAAAAAACAGAGAACGGTTCCTCAAGACTTTCGATGAAATGACGAATTTGATTCTTGCTAAGGGTTATGACCCTGGAATCGGGCTCAGAGGCCCGGATTATGTGCCTTTCTTCTATGAATGTACTAATCCTAAATGCAACAAGAGCCGAACAGAACTTCACTATGAGGACCTGGGAACTACAGTTCTCTTGACTGGTAGGTGTCCATCTTGTTTAGAATCTATCGAGATCGAAACTTCTGCTGACAGTCCGTATCTCGGTGAGATTGCTCACCAAATATCACCACGTGTAGATTCTAGGCAGGCGTTGATTGACACCTTAATTCCTACTGTGGCGCATATTGGAGGTCCTGGTGAAACAGCATATTATGCTCAGGTTATTCCATCCGCGAGAGCAATTGAGATACCATTCCCACAATTTATCAAATATCCTAGAGTTTACTTCAACACACCTTGGAATGAACAACTAGCAAAGAGTCTAGAAGAGCAGAACTTTGAGGTCCTTCAACGAAAGGAAATGTTCAGTATAATGGGTACGATTGCGAAGGCTAGAAGAAAGAATGAGTTTGATGCAATGAACGACCAACTTGTTGAGTTGAAAAAGCTGATTCTTGAAACTCACAAATCGTTGAATGGCAGTCTTGAAAAGCTCAGCAGTAAAATCGGGGAATCTTCAGGAAAGGCTACTGAAACACTCCAACTCCAGAAACTAGACGTAGAACGATATTTGTCATGGGCTTTTGGTCAATATGCAGAGAACAAACTTGGTCAAGAATCTTCATGGGCTTGGATAGAGTGGGCAATAAACTCTGGTTTCTCAGACCTGTTTGGAGCCTATGAGAGAGCATACGTCGGTCCGATGAAGAATGGTGCTACGGTGTTCGCAAACTTCTCAATCTGAGTCTATCCAAGTTCCTTTGTCAGAAGTTTCCCTAGGCGTTCAATTCCTTCTGAGATGATTTCAGGAGGAACATAGGAGAATCCAAGTCGCATTGTATTGTGCTCTGGAAGACTCTCTCTGAGACCTTTCTTATCCTTGGTTAGTCTGTGTCCAGTTATTGGATAGAACGCAGTCCCTGGAACGTAGAGTACTTCATTTGGAATTGCTATGCGTTCCATGAACTTGCCAGCGTCGAACTTTTTGTCTTCACTCTGCCACCAGATGAAGAAACCTCCAGTGGGGTCAGTCCGAACGCCTGCAGGAAATGAGTCATCAATCGCCTTTGCCATAGCCTTGCAGCGTACCTCATATTGTGGAATTCCAACACGCATTGCCTCATCGATATACTTGCGATAATACTCATCAAGAATCCGTTGAACCAAGGTTGCAGTACAAAGATCAAGATACCCCTTATCTTTGAGAACTTGTTCTTTCACAGTTGGTGGAAGTACAGAATATCCAACTCGGAGTACTGCTGCCTCCTTGCTACTTGTACCAAGATATGCCACCCTATTGTTTTCCTTATCAAGCGTCTTGATGGCTTTCGGATTCTTCTTGAACTGAATCTCTGCATAGGCTGAATCTTCAAGAAGAAGGATGTCATCAGCCTCAGCAATATCGAAAAGTGCCTGACGTCGCTTCATTGGAAGTGTTGTACCTTTCGGATTGTCTGAATCGGGTACTACATAGATCATGTCTGGAACCTTGCCAAACTTCTTCTTAGAAATCTCTACAGCACTCTCAACCTCATCCGGAATGATTCCGTCAAGATCTGTTGGAATTGTAATCACACGCGCGCCAAGTTTCACAGCGGGAACAAGAAATCCTAGGTACGCAGGTGAAGGTGTGATTATTACATCACCAGGATCAATCAAGGTATCAAGCAATGCATAGAGTGCCTGTTGTGATCCATTTGTGATGGAAACGCAATCCCAGTCATTTTCGCAATCGATTGGGATTTCTCGGACATCATGAAGGCGTTTTGCCAAAGTCTTCAAGAACCAGGGTTGACCCCCTGTTGGACCATAGTTGAAATCTTCAAGAGCTAGCTTAGGATCTTCCTTGTATTTGACACTGAGGTCTGCCATGATATCTGCGAAGATATCAGTAGGGATGATACCAGGTTTTCCACCAGCAAAGTAGTACTTGACTTGATACTTCAGAAGAGACCGTATCTGAGATTCTTCAATAAAATTAGTCCATGTAGCAAAGCCATAGCCGTTACCTATTGTGTTTGCCATTTGTTTCCGCTCCAGAGGATTTGAAGCTAATCCTCAGGTTTCGAAGCATGCACACTTCTGTACATGAAATGCGAAGTCTAGCCTTTATCCTTTTCCGCAATGGTGTTGGTTTTATTGTTCCCTTCTGAACTGCGATGTACACAAGTGGACGTCCATTACGTGCATTTGCACAAACTGAAACTCGAAACAAGGTCAGCGAATCTCTGCTGCAATAGACAAAGCTGCGGCTGCAGGGTCAGCAGCTTCCACAATTGAACGAGCTGCGATGACAAAGTCAGCACCGGCGTCAACGGCAGTTCGTGCACTACCACCCTGAGCTCCAACTCCAGGGCTTATGATGGGAATCTCTGGTCCCAGGATTTCTCTGACTTCTGTAATCTTCTCAGGATGAGTTGCTCCTACTATTACCCCATCAGTGTCCCATTTCCTTGCTATACGAGCGAAGTGATGATAGAATGGTTCAGCTTTCTGCTTTCCGTCAGGAGAAACATATAGTCCGTATCCTTCCCTCGCTCCAGGATGGGACATGTAGCATAGTGTGATTATACCACGCTTCCGAAGAGTAGCCATCTCAAAGACACTACTCAGTCCACCCTCCATCCCAACAAGTGGGTTCACAATGAGGGCATCAAAACCTGCATCAAAATAGTACTTGGCAAGGACCTTGTTTGTATTTCCAATATCATTCAGTTTAATGTCAGCTATAGCTGTTATACCTGCATCATGAATCGCATCAATAATGCGCGGTATTCCTTCGAAAAGACCGACAGGTAGAATCAGATGTCGATTGATTTTGAAAGCGACAGCATGTTCAGCTGTGGTAGTAACAATTTTCAGAGCCTCTCGTTCAAGTCGTTCTTTCTCTACAGTTACTCCAGGCCCATCTTTTCCTGCCATGTTAGCTACAAGATCAAGTCCGATAATCAACTTGCTCTTTCTCACAAAACTCGATGCTGAAAGTTTCCTCTTATACACGCGACCCACACCTATTCCACAGGATTTACACATGTTCCAATGGAATAGGTAACCCCTCAATATACTTCCAAATAAATCTCGTGTACACTTATATCGTATCTAACACACAGGAAAGTGGAGAGGTCACATTGAGCCCCGATTGGATACCTACTCGAATTGCTGTTGTTCTACTAGCATTCATTGGACCCATCTACTTCTTCCTACTGATGTTGTTCATTCCACAGATGACTCCATTTGGGGATCCAATGTTTGACTGGCTCTTCCATTACATCGCGGTACCAATCGTATTCTCCGCACCCTGGCTTGGTCTCATCTACTACCAGCGCTTCAGATTGGCAAACACTGTTTACATCATGGATGACACCATCTCAAGTGTTCCACTTCGATGGCGTGTGTTCTATGGAATAAACGCCGCCTTCGTACTGATGTTGTTTGTACTTCCAATGACAACTCCACCCTTAGCGATAGTCCTCGGCCTCTATGTTGCTGGGACTGTGTTCTTCAGAATTGGTTTAGGAAAATTCGGAGGGGGAAAACCTGGCGCGTTACTCGCGATAATAGGGGCTCTTGCCCTTTGCATCCTCCCAACATTTGTCATGTTGGAGTTCCTTCCGAACTACATAGATGTGTGGGAATACATCCTTGCCACATGGGAAACATTCTGGTTGCAGGTCGTGTACGGCTTTGCTCAGTGTCTTGTCAACTCACTCAGTTTTGGAGCTCCAATCTACTTCATCTATTTCGGTGCGCAGGAGTATGACAAGGGGCTCTACGGTGAAATCTATACGAAGACACCGACAAAGTGGATACGGATAGGAGAGTTCATTCTCTTCATTGTGTTCCTGATACTGTATCTCCCACCAATCCCAACGCCATTGGGGGTTATTCCATTCTTAAATCAGTCAATCTTGTTCACGAGTTTCATCAACTGGGTTTCGTTATCTATAGTGGCAATCATGTACATTGTGAAATTCGCGCTCAAGGTAAGAAATGATACGACAATCGGAGGGGCTTCAAACCTCTTTGTGATAGGTCTCTTTCTCGTTGTCGAGCTGTTCTTTAAGACAAATCTACTGCTCATTACAGCAATCATCTGGCTTGCTTTCTTGGTATACGCCGGACTCACAGCTGTGAGCTATCTTCGTGCATCTTCTAGGGAGATTTACTGAATTCTTAGAAGATACTAGAGAGAAACTCGATAGGATAAGAAACTGAAAGAATCAGAGTTAGATAGAGTATTTTGTGGATCTCAGCAGGATCTGTCAGACTTCTAAACGAGGATAGTTACGACAGGACAGTCAACATTTCGAATCACAGATTCAGTGACGCTTTTAGAAAAGAGCCCAAGAATGCCCTTTTTCCTCCGCCGCTTCATCATGAATATTAGGGAATACTTGGTGGTGCCTGCTTCTTCTGCTATTGCTGAAGATACATTACGTGCTGTGACGAGTTTTATTTCAGCAATGTACCCTTGCTTGTTCAACCAGTCTTGTAATGGTTGAACCTGCATCTCGGCCTCTCTGAATATCTCCTCCATGCCCTCTGACTGTAAGGGGGTGGAGATTGGTGCTTCAATAACATGAAGTAGTGTGATATGACTTGTTTGAAACTTCAATAAGGGAAGCATCGCAGCGACCATGTCTGAGTACTCAATCTGCCCCGATACGGGCATTAGAACAGCATCATCTATACTACCCATATATCACCCTCCTGAACTAGTCGACACTTTCACCATCTTTCTTGTGAACATACATGATGACGCTTGAAACCGTGGTCTTTACACCATCAATTTTCAGAATCTTGTTCTTTAGCATGTTTCTGAAGTCTACTACGTCATCAGCCTCCACGATCGCAACTATGTCGGACTCTCCTGTAACTTCATAGACATCAGTAACCTCAGGTAATTCTGCGAGAGCTTTTGAAACATCGTCCAGGTCTCGGGATTCGATTGTTACGTTAAGAATGACGCGTATCTTTGACATTATCTGCGTACCACCATTAGTTTTCCAGGAGCGACTGTAGAAACAAAGGATATCATATCTTCGAAGCCATTTCTCTTCCCTTTCTTAAACACCTTTCCCCGTAGCAAGACAATGAAATCGTAGTTTTCAGAAGCAGCAGCCTCTGCTACTATTCTTTTTAGTGAACCCAATTGCACATTCAATTCTGTTTCGAACCCAGATGATTCAAGGCTTTGAGCTATTTCTTTAAGATCGGATTCAAGAAGCCGCTTATATTCGTCAGCTTTTGATAGGGACAGTTCCCACTTATCCGTTGAGATTATACTCATCAGAGTTAAGCGGAATCTTGCATCTAGACTACTTGAGATTGATTCAGCGACTTCTTCCTTCTCTTCTGGACGGAGCAGCACCAAGGCATTCATCTTGTAGGTCATGGGTTTGATTGTTGAGCCAATATCATTGCTTATGAGCGGCATCCCAATATGACGACGGTGTAAGACGTAGATGATGATGCCAATACCAGTCCAGCTAAATCCTAAGAGCCGGCCCATTGGATGAAAGAGTACGACAAGAGCCCAAATAGAAGAACATGCTATAATTCCAAGAAAGCTGGGAAGTGGAATCTCATATTTTCGACCTTTGTAATTCAATCTAAAGGAGAATGGGACTTTCCACGAACGATAGGTTTCACGATCTGTTTGTCTTAGAACAATGAGAGAGATATTAACCATTAAATATGAAAGAAGGGCGCCAAAGTTGTAAAGGTCTGCAACCCAGTCTAGGTGTCCAATAAGTGCCAGTATTGCGCCAATAGAACCGAAGACAATTATTGTTCTCACAGGCGTCCTTGTCTTGGGATTAATCTTTGAGAACCATTTAGGAAGTAGGCCGAAGTTACTCATTGAGAAGACAACTCTTGACACTCCAATGATTCCTGTGTTAGAGGATACAAGACATATAGCAAATCCTGTGAATGCTATGATTGCGAGGAAATAGACAGATTGTCCGAAAAATGGGATAGACTGAACTAAGGCTGAAATCGGATTGGAAAGGTTTGCCGCTAATGTTTCCCAGGGTATCATCCCGAGACATATGAAAGATAGCCCAACTGCAAAGACAAGAACAGAGATTATGGACATTTTCGTAGCCCGGGGAATAGTTCTGTCAGGACGCTTTGTTTCTTCTGCAGCTTGCGCAATTGACTCTATGCCAATGAAAGAGCTCATTGCCAGGGTCACAGCATATAGAAAGTTTTGATTACTATAATCAGCGCTCCAGATATAGGAAATGTGTCCAACCTGATCAGGCAAACCACGGATTACAACTTGTGCGTTGAATAAGCCAATATTGAAAGATAGGAATAAACCTAGAATGATGATTAATGAAAGCACACCGATATTGAGGCTTACCATGACAATGTTGAGATTCGACGCTTCTTTGATTCCTACGAGATTGATACCAATGAGAAGGACTACAATCAAAAACGCGATGGCTCCGATGGCACTGATTGTCAGTTGAAAACCCAGAATTGAAACAATGAAACTTGTCTGGACAAGTATTGGAAAGAAGAACGTGAGATAGCCAGTTGTGGCTATTGCAAATAGGGCTGTGCAGACTGTATAGTCCAACATCACAAGCCAACCAGCAAGAAAACCTGCAAAGTCATTGAATGCCTTCATAGAATATACTTGAGCACCACCCGCATAGGGATATGCGGTGGCAAGCTCAGCATATGCAAGACCTGTGGCTATGTACGTGATTGATGCAATGAGGAAAGCAACTGGCGCCCATCCAGCTGCATATGCAACCACCAGACCAAGGGCTACATAGATGTCTGCACCTACGTCGGCGTACCCCATGGAGAAGGACCCAAACCAGCCAATATCCCTCTTCAAAGCCACCCGAGCTGTTCGGGGTGTAGCCTCATCACTGGAAACCAATTTGGTAACCTCAAAAAATAAACAAGTTCTACAAAATAGATTTGCCTATGAACTCGATGATTGGTGCGTGCTATATTGAACCTCTGCAGAGAAATCACGTGATGGTTTTAGATCCCAAAGTCGGTCCTACATATCAAGAATCTCAAGCTTTCCAGCTAACTTGATGATAGGTAAATGGACCGTCATAGGCTCTGAACCTTCCAAGGATTCTACCCAAGTCAGAGATTCCTTGTCTCGAGCCTTGTAAGCTAGAAAGCTACCCTCTGGTGGGCCATCGCCTTCAGCATGGACCCAGAGAGGCATTCCATAATATTGGTAGTAGCCATGATTGGAGATCAAAGTCCCATAGATGTGCTTACCATTGTGCTCAAAATACAACATGCTTGCAGGGCGGTCTCTCTGAGACCATGATACAAGCATTCGTGCTAGATCTGTCATTGAAGCAATTTTCAGGTTGACAGGAGGTTGAATATCTTCCCTAGTCATGTTCTTGCACCGATGTGCCGATTTCAGTCAGAGCCTTATAAGACCAAGCATTAGGTGCAAAATGACCTCTAGGAAGGCAAAATACCTCGTATTCTACCTGCGAGCTTCCCCACTGTGTTTTTGTTTCCTCCAATCACAACGATGGGGATGGATACAGTGTCCTCACTAATACCAACAGTAAAGGCGGCTCTCAAGGCATCCATTCTAAAACAGACGAAAGTGAAATCATGCTCATGAATCAGTTCTTCCAGTGTCATTCCCGCGGATACTAGTCCGGAGGTCACATCCTCTATCACTTCGAGTGGGTCTACACCCCCTCGTTCAACAAGAAGGGTTTCCCGCACATCCTTCTCAGAATTGAAAAGAAACTCATGTGAAGCACGACTATACAAAACCTGTCGGGTCATTGCTTTCCCTAGAAGTATTGCTGATAATGGGCCAAATCGCCGTATGCGAATCTGATCAACATCAAGCTCGGTGATTGGGACTCGTTCAAGATCCCACTCCATGGGGGTGGATTTGGGTTCTGGAGGCGGTTCTTCCACTCGAGGTGCAGGTTCATCAATGATGTCATACTCCTGCTTCTCTTGGTCGAAGAGGGTCTTGATGTATTCCTTCATCCAGCTATCAAGGACCTTCCAATCCTCTTTGCTGAGCTTCAAGGGAGGCCTTGGGCCTTCGGGAAGGTCATCATCAATCACACCCTCTGGTTCCTCAATAATCTCAGGTTCTTCCTCTTCAACAACTTCCGGTTCGAGCTCATCCTCAATATTCTCTGGAACCAAAAGACGAACTGCTTCGAAGAGTCCTGATAGCCTGTCAGTGCCGCCATGTTGTGAGAGCCGGGGGCGCACCTGCATGATAAAACCACGTTTGTTCTCAGTGCTCTGGTCAAAGACGAGAGCCACTCCACGCGGTAAGCTACTGATGAAAACCTTGTCACGAAATTGTTCAGGCATGACGGCAGGAGCTCTCTGCTGGAGAGCACGAATGTCATTGTCATGTGAGAGGGAGTGTGAGATAATGATATCCGCTTGAGATATGGCGTCATCTGACACAGCTGATGGTTGCTGAGTGCAGAGCACCAGACTACAACCAAACCTACGACCCAGTTTTGCATATCCTATGATCGCATCCTTTGCTGGTGTGCTACCAGCCCTTGGGACAAGAGTGTGAGCCTCATCTATAATCAACCAAGTAGGAGGCAACTCCTCACGGGCGCTGGCTCCCTCATCGGTCCATGCCATTCTGTATGTCAGCACTTGACGACAGAGCATGTTTGTCAAGATGGCAAGAACTGATTCAGCGTCAGAACCAAGAGGTGCAACATCAATCACAGTGATCTGTCCAGCAATTGCGAGGTCCTGAGCACTTGTTCCTCCGGGGTGGAATACACCGAGCCTATCTGCACGTTTCAATCGCTGAATCAGGGCAGTCCTCGTGGATGGTTTATAGAGCTCGTTTATCTGAGGATTGACTTCAATACACTTTATCATGTCTTTAATACTGAAGTCACGTTTGAGGGTAACTTTTTCACCAGAATCTAAGGTGTAGCCCTTTCGAACACTGTCCAAGGTCTCTCCTATGAGATTCTCCATAGTAGTACTCAGAGTGCCTCCCTTCTCAAGGACATAACCCCAGTCTGATACTGTGAGTTCCTTGGGTCCGATAGATAGGGGGAATAGTCTAGCTTTCTTCTTTACCTCATCTGGAAGTCCTACATAGGTTCTACGAGGAATGTAGACTGCAACTGGGAATCCCTTAGCTTCAAGGTTCCACTTCTTCAGGAGATCAACCTGCTCGTCATTTGAATCTACCATCTGTCTGAAGACATCAACTGTATCCACTACAACTGCAGCAACTTCGATTTCCCTGCGTTCCATGGCAAGAGCGAGTTCTTCGGCAATGATGCCGAGGGTATAGCTTTTCCCTGAGCCTCGCTTACCTGCTACAAACATTACGTGCGGGCTCATCAAGTCCAAATTGACAGGCATTCCCATCAAAGTAGTGAGAATATCATCAGAGGTCTCTGATACTCCACCGATTGTTCCTAGACCACCTGCGTGGTACTTTCGATGGAAAGACTCTGAACGACCAAGTACGACTCCAACACTGAGGTCAACAAGTAGGTCAAGTGAGTCTCCAACCCGTGGGTGGTACGGAAGTGCGGATTTTGGTAGGAGGTCTACTGGTTTGTCTGCAAAACTGGCGGCATCAATTTCATCTTCATCTGGCGTGGATGGTTTTCTCAAACGAGCACCTCCGGACGACTCGAATCTGACTTCGGATAAATCTTTGTAGCACCGCGCGATTCTATTTTTAATTAGAACAGCTGGTTAGCAACACTCAAAACAAGAACCTATGAGGGACACATCATGCAAGACTTGATTCAGGATGGCAGTCACGTATTCATATTCCTAGATGCTAAACGGAATTGGATACGAAAAGTCGTCGCCGGCACAGAGTTTCACTCCAACAAGGGAATAATCAAGTTTGATGACCTGATTGGAAAACCTTACGGAATCAAGATTGAGAGTCATTCTGGAATCATATTCCAAATCCACCGACCAAGTCCCACAGACATCCAGATTGCCATGGGCAGGAACACTCAGATCGTCTATCCGAAAGATGCTGGTACTATTCTTGTTGAAGCAGGTATAGGTGCGGGGGCGCGGGTTGTCGAATCGGGTACTGGTTCTGGTGCACTCACAAGCATTCTTTCAAGAGCTGTCGGCCCTTCTGGGCAGGTCTATACATACGAGATCAGGGAAGACATGTACATCGGAGCGAAAAAGAATCTTGAAAAGTTTGGATTAACTGAGAACATTACAATGCATCACCAAGACATTCTTGAGGGTATCAAAGAAGAGAATCTTGATGCAGTGGTCCTAGACTTAGCCACACCATGGGAACTAACTGATGAAGCACACCGAGTCCTAAAGCCAAGTCGCTACATAGCAAGTTACAGTCCAACCATTGAACAGACAATGAAAACTTGTAAGGCGCTCGGGACTGAGGGAAAATGGGGTATGATAAAGACCCTTGAAGTCTTGCAGAGAGAGATCATGGTACGCGAGAACAAGACCCGACCTACGACCTGGATGGTTGCTCATACGGGATACATCACCTTCGCCAGAACCATGATTCAAGAACACTTGTAGAGGAAAAACGTCCAACTAAAGGCTTATATTCTCTTGATTTCTATGTGTGTTGATTGTTGATTATTGTTGACGGTTGTCGGAATCAGTGACGTATCATCATAAACGAGACCCTTGTATGAAGGAAACAAGAGAGATTCTCGACAATATCCTTCGAATGGAGAAATCTGATTATGAGCTGCTAGAATCCTCGACAGAGTCAATTACTTCCAAACCGAGCGGTCATAAGCGGCCCGATAGGACCAATGTCTTGCCTAGTGAAGCTGATTCTTTGTCACACGATGAAGAGAACATAGATAATATGGAGACATACGAATCAACACAAGAGATTGATTTTGAGGCTGATGAGATCAAAGAATGTCTGGAGAAGAAGAAAAAGAAGAGGAATTATATCGAGTTTCGACCAGATTATGAAAAGTGCTAGAATTAGGGGGATTACGCTTGACAGAAGATAAAGAACTGAAGGAACTCCGAAAGGAAGTTCATGAGTTGAAACAGACTGTTTATACTCTGAAAGATACGATAGTAGAGCTCACTAGTAAGTTCAAAGATCCAGCAGATGTAGCTTCACCATATGATTCAGGACAGTACAATATATTCAGCGACCGCGGTAACTGCCTCGAGGGCGATGTAAGCTGGAATAGACTCGTAAACCTACTG
>CAZPWM010000022.1:910-39838 GCA_964590575.1 uncultured archaeon | reverse complement strand
TTCTTCAATCTCCTCGATTTCAGGCTCCTCTTCAGAGACCTTGGTTTTTGCTTCTTTCTTCTTCTTAGACATCTATGCCCACCTGACTATGGCTTTAACTTGGTCTGACGCCAATTTCGCTGCGCTGGTGTTCTTCTCAATTTACCTCCGGTCTTGACAACGACCCATGTAGGTACCGAGGAGTTACTTCTCATTGCTTTTGCCATCCTCAGCTTCTTTGCTAGTGGTTTGTTCCGTGCCATTATGATCACCATTTGCAGCCATTTATCTGAACGATATTTTCCGTTCCCGTTCCTTTCCCTGGAGTTGTTGCAGAAGTCCTTTCAGTTGTTCATCAGTCACCTGTGCTCTAAGTCTTCCTGAGCTTGCCAGTTGGATGAGTTGCATCTCGATCTGCTCAGCGAACTGAGGTTTTACCAATCTGACATTTGTGAGACGAGCACGTGCCTCAGGAGTGAGAATCTGTCTTAACAGAGCCTCTTTCTGTGCTTGGGCTTCAGCCATTTGCTGTTCATTGGCCTGTTCCCTAAGTGCCTGATCTCGAAGTTGCGCCTCTTTTCTTTGACGGATTGCTTCGAGCTCATCATCACTCATCGTGCATTGTCACCTGGCTTAGTACTTCTCCAGTTCTGGAATCGCCTGTGAGAGTTCTTGCTTCAGAGCTGATGACAGTTTGTCCATGTAGGACCTACCAATGTCGGTCATTTCCCGACCCTTAGTTCCCTGTTTCTTTACGAAACCAGCTCGTTCGAGCTGTTGGAGAGCGGTTCTCACAATAGATCCACCGCCTTTCTGGAACTTGTTTGGCTTTACTCCCCGTCTCTTCCTGCCTCCATAATCGATACGTAACTTCTCAGTACCAATTGGTCCATTCAGATACACCTTACGGAGAATGCTTGCACATCTGACATACCAGAAATCTGGGTCCTCAGGTGCTCGCTCCTTATGGGAACCGCTTTTCACAAACAGCATCCAATCTGGAGCAGTAATCTCCTCTCTAGACTTCAAGTCCTGAGCGAGTCGTCGTATGAGAATATTTGCGGGAATATCATAGACTGTGGGCATTTGTCAGTCACCAATCTCATTGAGAACAGGTCACCTCATCCAAGTTCGGCTGATGACCTACCTCAAAAGGCTGGAGTCACCGTCTAGAGTCCGCATAAAAGGTTGTCGTTGTGTTTCCGCAAACTAAGGTTCGTCAAGCACTTCTTGAGCCTCTAGTCCTATATATCACAGCGGTGTTCCCTCGGACTCCAGCAAAAGCAGCTCCCGACCGCTCACAAAGCATGTTTATGATGTCAAGCTTGCTGCTTTCTCCGATTGCACTCCGTAGTAATCGGACCTTGATGTAGTGGTGCTTCTTGAGAAGTCTCTTAGCCTCCTCGACAACACTATCTGTGATTCCGGCTTTGCCAACTTGCATCATTGCCGGTTCTTGCCATGTGGTCTGTATCCTGATTGGGTCCCCACCTGTTTTCATGAAAATCAGTTTTGCTGCTTCGGAGTTATTGATTAACCTATGCGTTTGACCTTAACAATGGATATAGTATCTTTTTACTGTTCCACAACTAAGACAGGTCACAGCGATATGTTTCGACCTGTTGTGTCTAATCCTCACTCTGCACGTGTTTCCGGGTACTAGAATTGTTCCACACGTCTTACATATTCTCCTGCTGATATGAAGCGGCATCTTGGTTCGTGTCTTTTGCGCTATTTTTCGCGCACTAAGCATCTTTCTTCGAGCAATATCTGGTTTCCCTGATCTTACATCTTTTTGAGCCTGTTCCCATAGAATATCCACCCTTGCTTGGGTAAGGTGCTTTGCGTTTACCCTTGGGGCTCTTCTTCGACTCATAAACAGGCTTCCGTCCCTTCAAATCATAGGTCAAACTGCTTAAATCGTTCGTGATGAACATTTCAAGTGGAGTCCTTCAATGTTACATATCATTCTCCTTGATTGTGCACTTGAATTAATGCCTCGAGAACTAACTAGTCTTAAGCAGATTCAGAAACATGCGGCTCGTCGTGGAAAAAAACCTAACGAGTTACTCCTAGATCAGACCTACCATGGTCAATCGATGACCAAACTTTCTGACAGTGAACGTCGCGGGCGACCAGACATAACCTATCTCAGTCTGATGTCAATATTAGAAACACCTCTCTGCAAGGAAGGTCTTCTCAGCGTGCATTTACATCTTCAGGATGGACAAATGATTGAGATACAACCAGATGTCAGACTACCTCGAAACTATGATAGATTTGTTGGATTGATGGAACAACTTCTTCTCATGGGCCGAGTTCCCCCACAGGGTGACTCTTTCCTACATTTTGTTGAGATGTCGCTTGAGGATTTACTTTTAAAATTGAAAACTAGGTCAACCAAAGCGCTGACACTCTTAGCGATTGAGGGGGGACAAAAAACATCAAGCGAAACTCTCAGAACCATGCTTCCCAACGATCAGTCAATTCCTGTGATTGCAGGTATAGGAGCATATCCTCATGGAGACCTATCAGAAGAGATTGTCACCCTGTTTGACACACATTTGGAATTAGACAGGGAGGTCATGATGGCTTGGCATGTGTGTGCTGAGTTGCTTTGGACATATTCCCTGCGTATAGGTGTTATCAAGACCCGATATTCCACTACTTGAGAAGCTGATTTGCGAATGGCTGGGTTTCTGATTCAATCCTATCAAGATATTCTCGTTTAGATACAACTGATAGAATGATTGCTAGAAGTATCATAGACACACCGACAATGATAGTAGGGATATTTGAGGATGGGTTATTTCCTACTCCGTCGTTAAAGCCTGCTATTACGACTGCAGTTATACCCAGTATTAGAAGTGCGGGCACCGTATAACGAAATCGATTCATAAAGGTCACAGGCTACATATTGACTATTCACTCGTGAGTTTGTAAGATTTCCGCACCACCTGAACAATATCCTTAAATCGGCGCCCTGAGTGATTTGCTCTCCAGCGGCCATAGTCTAGATATGCTCTGCGCTAATGGGCCGGCTCATCTGTCTGGTCTGGACTACCTTTTTCAGGTACAGGCTGCTTACGGATTCTCCAGTATATTACTGTTAAAATGATGAGCAGAATTAGTTCAGAGGGAAAGTGAAACACAAAAATAAAGATGAATAATTGGAATGGTGAAAGCACAATCAGATTCGTTACAACCGGGTAGGATATCAGGGTTATAAAAAGCAGGACGACGAGTACCCTCCCAAACCTACGGAACCACCCTCCGCTCGCTTCGTCTCTCGCGTTAAATGAGGCAAGCAAACTCTCAGATCTCTTTGCACTATCTTGCTGGAACCATAATAATCCTTTAAAATATCCATATACCCCGAAAACAATCACGAAACCAAAAACCGCTAGAATGAATAAAATAGGGTCGAAGCCACTTGTTTGCACGATTACTCCACTCCTTAGATATGCGTATGAGCAATAGTGGTAATATGCTTTTTCAGATATCACTAATCTGTCTAGTTTGGTCCACTCTATCATAACTCTTAAATCGTAACCACTGACACCCGTCTTCCGATGACTGCGGCCATAGTCTAGCCTGGTTATGATCCGAGCCTTCCAAGCTCGTAACCCGGGTTCGAATCCCGGTGGCCGCACCATTTCTTTTTCCACTAGAATAGAGAAACACATGCTTGAAGTTGAAGTGCCTCTTCATCTTCGGGGTTCACTCTGAGATATTCAGTGCTGTGTCTGATTCACGCTTTTGGTAGGAGTCGATAGCGCAATACTTTTGTTAACACTGGTTGCTGACGACAGAAGACGAGGCTTCTACATGGAATCATTGATACACAACGGCATTCTTGTTATCGACCCACCTCCACCTCGTGGACTTTCCATCAAAGCACGAGAGGAAGAGATAACACTTTCACAGCTTCAAGAAGAGATGGCTGTTGCATGGGTCAAAAAACTAGGCACTTCCTACGTTGATGATCCGGTCTTTGCAAAGAACTTCATGACTGATTTCAGTAAAGCTCTTGGAATAAGTCTGGATTTGGAAGTGGATGAGGTCGATTTCAGTGAAGTGATTCGTGTAGTTCAGGAAGAGCGTGAAGTAAAGGAAAGCATGACCTCAGAACAAAAGAAGGTTGAAAGTGAAGAACGAAAAACGATTCGAGAGCAACTGAAAGAGCACTATGGTCATGCACTTGTTGATGGTGAGAGAATGGAGCTTGGAAACTACCAGACTGAACCATCGGGTATCTTCATGGGACGTGGTGAACATCCCCTGAGAGGGCGCTGGAAGCAGGGTGCTACAAAGAAGGACATCACGCTAAACATAAGCCCAGAGGGTGTATCAAACTTAGAGGGTGAATGGGGAGAACTTGTCTGGGCT
The DNA here is from genome assembly GCA_964590575.1 of uncultured archaeon. Classification (GTDB taxonomy): domain Archaea; phylum Asgardarchaeota; class Thorarchaeia; order Thorarchaeales; family Thorarchaeaceae; genus SMTZ1-45. The sequence goes on along the minus strand of CAZPWM010000022.1, from coordinate 35,470 downwards.
CCTGACACCATGTGGATTGCAAAGTGGACAGATGAACTGACTAGTAAAGTGAAGTACATTTGGCTGCATGATAGCACTCCGATAAAACAAGAACGTGAAGCAGCAAAGTTCGATAAGGCACTGAAAGTGGAACGAAGAATCGAAGAAATCCGTGAACACATCATGGACGGTCTACGGTCAGATGAGCTTCAGAGAAGAATGGTCGCAGCTGCATGCTATCTGATTGACAACCTCAGTCTACGAGTGGGTGATGAGAAAGACCCCGAGGAAGCTGATACAGTTGGAGCCACAACTCTCAGGGTTGAGCATCTGACATTCCATGACTCATCTGTGGTCTTTGATTTTCTTGGTAAGGATAGCGTTCAGTGGCATAAGGAACTTGAGATGCCCTCGGAAGTATATGATGTGTTGAAGGAACTATACGACAACGCAACAGAGCGAGTTGCCTCCTTCGAAAGCAGGAAGAGTAAGAAGACTCGAGGGGATCCAAAAAAGATCGCTCAGATTTTCCCAACTATCAGAAGTACTCATGTAAACCGATTCCTTAGTGAGGTCTACCCCGAGCTCTCTGCCAAGGTGTTCAGGACTTATCATGCATCTGTGACCATGCGTGAAGAGCTCAAGACTAGCAAGGCACGGAAAGTGGACCCTGAATTTGTCAAGAAGGAGGCTTTCAGACGCGCTAATCTCGAAGTTGCACGTGTGATGAACCATACCAAACAAGCTCCACCGGGATGGAATCGTAGTGCTGAGAGATACAAAGAACGCATCAAGAAATCCGAAGTCAGGATTGTGAAAGCCACAACTCAGCTCAAAGAGGCACAGGCACGATTTCGCAAGATCAAGAAAAAAGAAGATGAGGCAAGAAAAGGAAAACAAGAACGAATCACGAAGCAGAAGACGTCTGTTGAGAACAATATGGCATCAGTCCGGTTATGGCGGGAGAAACGTGGCAAAGCTAAAGTGACTTGGGATAATGCGCGGTCCCAAAAGAGTCGTACCAGAACAAGTAGTCGAAAAGGAAAGTCTACCAAGAAACAACGATTGGACGATGCTCAGGAGCGAATTGATCGTACTCGAGAACGTTTGGACAAAGCTGAAGCTGGTCTCATGAGTGCTCGAGAACGACACCAAAAGAGCAAGATTTCCTTGGAAAAACAACAGGAAACATTCAATGAGTGGAAGGAACAATCAGCAAAACGATTAGTCGTAGGAGAGAGAGCTGTTGAGACCGCGAAGGAGCGCGTGAAGAAGGCAGAGCTCGCTAAGAGAAAGATTGAGGTTGATTTTGCTCTTGCAAAGGACTGTCGCACCTGGAATCTGGGCACCTCACTCAAGTCGTATATTCACCCAAAAATCGTCTACAAGTGGTGTGACCGAGTTGACTATGATTGGAGAAAAGTATACACCCCGACACTTCAGAGGAAGTTCGAGGGTTGGATAGACACATAACTGTCACATACAAATCTTCGCTTCATTTTGGAGGTTTGAACTTTACAGCCACTGAATCGATAGTTTCACCAAGAACTATGGGAACAATACTCCCAAGGTCATATTTGTACGCCTCCATGACATGACGGATTTGTTCAGGTTCAAAACCCATAATCCGTGCCATAGTTGCATCCACTGATACTGCTCCATGACCTATTATGAACGCATCAAGTTTCCTTGTATTAGGACCGTTCCATCCCTCAATACCCACTCTTGCATCCACAATGTTAAGGTTTGGTCTAATGATTCTCGCCAAATCTGCAATCACTTCATCTATCTTAGAATGGTAGAAGGCTTGGTTCTTCCTCGGGAGAACTCCAAAGAGATTCTTCAACACGCCTGTGATGAACGATAGATAGTGTGTTTTAGCAACAGCCACTGAGATGAAGTAACCTGCATTGAGAAGTATCTCCGGTAGCTCTGGATTCTCAAAGTAATCACCATTAAATTCCACTGCCATCAATGATGCCTTACTCAGATCCACTGTGCTGACATCGAATCCAGAACCTTGCATATCTTCACAGAGTTGAGTGTATCCAAATTTCTGGAAAGCCTCCTGTACAAACTTACTCTCGCTGTCAGACTCTATGATTTTGATTGACAGATTCTTGTTAGTCTTCATCAGTAACTCAATCAACGCTCTAACAGTTTCAATACGCGTGACTGAGTATCCGGTGTCGTCAGATATTGTACAAATATTCGGTTTTACAAGAACAGGTGACTCTAGAACGCCAAAACCACCAATATATACAAGGCCCTCTTGTAGTGTTTTATTGACACCGTCTTTGTATTTCAGCAGTGCAACTGTATTCATCGCTGAGGACCTCTTCACAAATTAGTTCGGTAATCAACCTAAAAACTGTTCATGCAATGGTCTTGATTCCGAGTCGCTTTCCAAGGATATATGCTTCATCTAATTTCTCTTTATTCGAGGATACATGAAAGTCCTCTGGACCAGTTTCATTTTTTGAACAATACAACACCGAGTTAAAATTGAACCTAAAGTAGTCCTGAACCCGTTCAAAGAAACCAATGGTTGACTGGTAGTGATGACGATATGTGAGGATTGCAACAAACTCCTTGTCAACCCAGTATTTCTCAGGATCCATAGCTAAGGCCTCCATTCTGTCCAATGCTATCTTCATCTGAGCCGTCATATATCCCCAATACATTGGAGTTGCCCAGACAATGATGTCTGCATCAGCAAAGACAGAGTAGATCTGATGCATGTCATCGTCAATGACGCACTTGTGTCCCTCCGATGTCATACATGACTCACATCCTTGACATGGTCTGATGCTCATATCATTCAGTATGAAATTAAACACCTCGACCTCACCAGTCGATTTTAGACCCTGAAGGAAGTAGTCCACCAGAGTGTCCGAGTTACCTCCTCTCCGCGGACTTCCATGGAGTACAATGGCTCTCATATACTATCACCAAGCGGGAGAGTTTCAACATGCTTGAGTCAAAATAAAGTATTCATCAGAGCAGCTTTCCAACAATCAAGTCTTCTCACTCTGCTTAAGAGGCTGCGGCTCTCTAGCTTCCTGCTGTAAGAAACTCTTGATACCCATGGCAGTTACAAGAATAGTCATGCCAAAAGCACAGACGAGAGCTATCCATGGTTGAGGTGTATTGAGTGGATCCATACTCTCAATCAATACTCCTAAAACAGCCCAAAGTCCCACACTTGTGAAGACGTAGTCATTCCTAGTAAGAAGTACAGTGAGATAGACTATCAGAACCACAGCCAGTAGAAGAATTGTCCATCCTACTTCTCCAATCGGTGCAGGGTTGAATCCCAGTGATACAAATCCTGTCGTAGTGTTCACAATTGTTGCAACAGTGACCCATCCTGCAAGCATACTCCAAGCTACTGTGACGAAAAGATGTTCTCTTAGAGGCCTCTCTCGCTTGTTAATTCCTAGACGCAGATATGCTCCAAGCGAAGAGAGAAGATATGCATACATTGCAGCGATTGCTGGCCATACAAAACCTGAAGCCCATAGAATATACCAGATGGTAGTTGATATCCATGATAGCATAAAGAAGATGCTGACCTCATGGACATATGGCATGTCAATCTTGTTCTCTGATGATTTGAAGAGGTCTCTAGCCTGATATACGTAGAAGAGTCCTTGGAAGATGAAAATGGGTCCCCATATTGCAAAAGTGATTGGTGCTGGATTGATAAGGTTTGGATACGAGCTGCTGTTGAAGACTGTACTGAAGTCCAAATTTGATAATCCGATGACTAGGAAACATGCTATTGGAGTTATCAAATTTCCAATCTGTAGAAGTAATTTCTTTCTGGCTTGATCCATCTTTAAACCTCTTAATGACCTAGAATACTATTTCCTAATATAGGATTACATGGGAATTTAGTATTTTTCTACCGTTCTAAGTTGGCAGGTACAGAACACCTTTTCAATAGGACCTAGAATGAAAAGACTGGATCAATTTGACAGACAACTGGAAGTATCAAGGTCCTTTCTTTGATGCACACACGCATATTGGAGAACCTGACACGCTCGACAAGATGCTCCAGATTGAAGATGAGTTTGGTGTGACTGCGCAGATTGGGATAGTCCACTCGAAGGAAGGATTCCAATATGCTAGAGAGAAATATCCTGAGAGGTTTGTATTTGCTAAGTATCTGTCGCTCAGAGATATCGCCCACTATAATGTTGAACCAGTCATCGATGACATCTCTCGAACAAAAGATGAGGGATATTCACTTGCGAAGTGTTGGTTTGGTCCTCGATGGCGGGACTATATTGAGGATGTTCCTGCTGGCTTCAGGATTGACAGTCCCAAACTCGACCCTGTATTTCAGGCACTGGAAGATAACAATCTTCCAATCATTATTCATGTAGCAGACCCGGACACATACTTTCATCTGCACTATCAGGATGAATCCAAGTACGGTACAAAGGAGGATAATCTGAGCCAGCTGGAGGCTGTGATGGAGCGGCATCCTAGGGTGAAAATTCAAATTCCACATTTTGGAGCACAGCCTGAGATACATAGACTTCCTAATCTTGCTGGTTGGTTGGACCGATTTCCAAATGTCATTCTAGATACAGCATCTTCACGATGGATGGCTCGAGAACTTAGTAAAGATGTGAAGAGGGCGCGAGAATTTTTGGTAAAGTACTCTAATAGAATTCTCTTTGGCACAGATCTGTCAGCAAACCGTGGAAACATGGAGTACTTTGGTCCAAGATACCTAGCTCAGAGATATCTATGGGAGATCGATGTCCGAGGAGAACCTTTGCCATTCGAGGATGCCGACACCAAAGACTCAGGTGGGACCTTCATTAACGGACTTGACCTACCCCTCTCAGTCCTTCAAAAACTATACTGGGAGAACGCTATCCGAGTCTATGGTAAACCAAGATAGAAGAAATAGTGTGCTCGCCGGGATTCGAACTCTAGCTGAGAGTGTCCGAACAACTGCTCTCTGATGCTCTCCATTAGAATGCTGAAGGTCGAATAGATTGAATGGTTAACCAAAGACCGCCTCCAAGTATTGGAACAAGAATTGATTGACAAAGAACGTGAGCAATATGATAAGCAGAGAGCTGATTGCCTTAGCGGCTATCCAAAGGGTCGATGGCCATGTCTTCATTTTTTCTACCTGTTCAAAGAAAGTGGTGAGTTGAAGGCTTACCAGCGTAAGTTGTTGAGATGGAATATCAGACTTCTGAGGAGAGGCAGTGAGTATACTCCGCATGTTAGAGAGCACTGCATTGACTTCTCTGCTGACTTGAGACAAGTGTTTTTTCTTCTCCTCTTCTAAAATCTTATGAACGTAATACTGAGGCACTAGAAAGAATATACAAATGGTCACAATTGCTAAGGTCAACCCCGTCGTTGGGATTAGAGATAGTAGTGGACTAATGAAACTAAGATTGTGAACAAGATAGGCGAGTAGGGGAATTAAAAGAACGAGCAATAGGGAATACATGAAAACACCTCTCAAGAGCACCTCGGAGAAAGAAACGAGCCCTCCAGCCCGGTCAGGTGAGATTGGTTCTACGGAAATTTTCAGTCTTCGTCCAATGTCTTTGGAAACGGACATTACTACAACACCAAGCCAGATTGCTACTCCAAATAGTGGAAGCATAATAAGACTAAATTCAATCATAGAGATGTAGAGCCAAACGGGTGACAGCGGGTCAACAGGGAACAGAGGATTGGGCATATTGGGCATTACAAAGAGAAGAATTGAGACCACTGCAAGAATAACAAAAGGAAGGCCTAAGAGAAAACCTCGCGTGTCGCTCATCTTCTTGTTCAAATTTTCAAGATACCTCTCATACTCATCGTCATCAATCACGAACACATAACGAATCTCTCTGAGGGTTTTGTCAAGCATTGTATAGTAACTACGCAAGAAAAAGAGTCCGACTGTAATAAGCAGCGAGAAGTCCAATTGAACCAGATGCATGAAAGAGAATAGGACTTGCGCCACCTGTCCTGTAAACAGAGTAAGCAGAACGAATCCAGCATATGTCATTACGCCAACGAATATCATCGCATAGGTGAGTTTCATTGGTATCCCTGAAAGTGCAACCAATATTGGGTGCATCTTAAAACATGACTCTTGAGTGCCCTTTTGCATCTAACTCAACTCGCCAAAAGAGTACTAGGTCTCACCTTCCTTTTCAATCTTGCACTGGAAGTCTGGCTACTGAGATTTTCGCTATCATTGCGAAACAGAAGGTGGTGCGCTCGCCGGGATTCGAACCCGGTCTATTTTTCCCAACCTCGTTGTTAGGGTACTATCATAATATTGCGTAATTCCAGTGTTATTTATCAGCTACACAGAGGTCAATTCAAGAGGTAGAGATGTGAAGATAGTCCGAAGACCATTCAGTTTTGATAGAAACTTGGATCAGGTCCGTTTGTTTCTGCTAGAGATCTACAAACAAACTGGCACACTCCATTACCTGATTCCTACAAAGGTTGAGAACCAGAAATTTGGTCCGTGCGGTCCGAATTATTCTCTTAAGGATGATGAGGCATTTAAAATTTGGAGAGTATCAAACAAAGACGATTCTGATATTATTGCTGTGTCTCATCGAGGCTCAGCAGCAAATTACCACATAGAGGTTCACCCAGACTATAAACTCATGGAGAAAGATTTGTTTCAAGAGATTGAGAAGCTTGAGAGAACCATTGTTGGTGAAGGAAGGTCTCGAATGTATATGTACACAGTAGGACCTGATTCTAGGAGAGCCCAAGTCCTAACAGAAATGGGCTATGAAGATTATGGTCTTCACGAATACAATTATGGATTCCCTCAGGACGCTTCGATACCTGACAACCCGTTACCAGAGGGATACACAATAAGAGGTCTAAGAAACGAACAGGACTATGTCAATTTTATCGAAGTGATTGGATCAGTCTACGATCACTGTCGTCAGCATATGACTTTAGAAAAAATGAGATTTATGACACAAGCAGAGTTCTATCATCAAGACCTTAATCTAGCCATGGTTGATGATTCCGATAGGTTCGTCGGATTCTGCATGTATCGATTGGATCCGCTGACAGGTATCGCAGAAATGGAAGCACTTGGGACTCATCCTGATTTCAGAAACCTTGGACTAGAAGAAGCTCTCCTCTCAGAGGGTTTAAGGCGCGTGATGATGCATCAACCGAACCTGATATGTGCGGTTGAGATTGATGTGTCAGACCCTCTGAATCAGATGCTTGAATCTGCAGGCTTCATTCGAAACGTGACGATGAACCAATGGGGAAAAATGATTGAGTGTGTGGAGGTTTGAGTGAGAAGAATGAGAATGGTGCGTCCGCCGGGATTCGAACCCGGGGTTCATCTAGGTCTGAAATCATTTGATGAGATTCCATTTTCGAGTGAACACAAGAATAATGATTCCGATAATCTGAGGAATCGGTAGCGCCATTCTGCTATAAGTGTAAAACGACTCCACAGAATAACTGTTTATGCCGGGCAAAAAGAATGGAAGTAGTGTAGCTATTATCAGTATAAGGAATCCCAAGTTGCGAGAAATCTTTCCATTCAGAACGAGTAGGGCAATAACCATTGATAGACATCCTATGAGCCACGCAATGTTTACAGGCATTGAGGCGGAGTAGGGAAATAGAAATTGGCTGGAATTTGGAGGTCCACCTAGTGTGTAGTAATTAATCGATTCAAAGGCCCAAAAGCTGCTTGACGTCATTGTACGCACTGTAACTGCATCAAGAACCATATGCTCCCCACTACCCCAAGTTTCACTCTCTATCATGCTTGGAGAGAACATTGTATAGATGGCTAGAAGCAGACTTACATTACTATACTGCTTCTGAAAAACTCCCATGCTTTAAGACATAGCAGTGAGAAGAGAAATGCTTTGCCATCAACTGACTTTTGTACTAGTCAATACATAGAAAAGAGTGGTGCATCCGCCGGGATTCGAACCCGGGTTAGCTTAGGGCGGTAATAATCTTACAGCATATGGATCTATGAGATTTGCTTTTCCTATGACCCATGAAGTTTTGTATGTTGTAGATACGGGCATTGGAGCTTCTGTGCAAACTAGTCCCTGAAACTGAGTTAGTATCTGTTCGCCTCCTGGAAACGTAACGCATCTTGTAAGGTCAAATGCAATCTCAATAACTACATAGATCCCTTTTCTATTGTAGATATTTGGCAAACTTTAAAACCATCATACACTCGACAATCGTTGCAGCGCTCGTTGTCTAGGGGCTATGATGGATCCCTGCCACGGATCCGGCAATCGCATCCGTTTCGGATGTGGTCGGGAGCCGGGAACTGCGTTCAGTTTCGAACGTGGTCGGGAATTCGAGTCCCGGCGAGCGCACCATCTCTCCATTGTTTAATATCATGCATAATTCTCACGAATTGCATTGAATCATTAAACTCTTCAGATGTGCTTAGGTTTCGAAAAATGAATTGCACTTTTGACCAAAATAGTATGACAAAAAGAGAAATGGATGCCAGAAATCGTTAAAAAAATTCTAAGAACCATTATCTAACAAGCGGAAGGACTCTAACACACAATAAGGCTGAAACCGACTTCTAATCACCCTTAATTATACTCCACTGAAAACTGATTAATCTTCTATATTGAATCTTGAAGTGAGAAAATGGTCTATTCAGAAATCTATGAATCGGGGTCTGAAATTGCCGTATGATAGAACCTCTGATGCAGAGCGATATTCAGAAACAGAGTATGATGAACAGCCAGACACTCCAGAAGGAGGGGAGATTCCTGATGAAGTCGAGAAAACGACGGCGGAGACCGCTGAAGACATTGAACGACAGAAGGCAATCGAGCAAATCGCCAATGAGGCAGCGAAGGAGTTCGATGAGTATGAAACAATGCTCAAGGAGATCGAAGACCTTGCTGAGGCAGCTGCAAAGGAGTTTGATGAACTTCAACGGGAGAAAGATATGGACGGCAAGGAGTCCTTCGAGGATGAGTTGGAGAATGACCTTGACGAGGTCAGAGTGGAACTCCATGATGAATATGTCAATGACATGAACCATCAGATTGAAGGGGTCTCGCGAAAAGATATTGACATAGAGGAGGGAGGTGAGGAGGGCTCGTCCTCTGAGATGACTGAGTCCAGTGAGTCATACGAAGAAGCAGGATCCGGTATGGTCTATACAATGGAAACCAAGAATGAATCTGAGTATGATAAAAATTCTGAGGTCGAGAGTGAGGTTGAGTATGAGAAGCAGGAACACAGTGAACGCAGTAAACCAATGGATGATGTTAAGGAGCAACCTGATGAAGAATTTAGAAACCGAATCACTCGACCTGAATCTGCAGAAACAGAACAGGAGGAATACTCGTCCTCTGGAACTACAGAATCTGTGGAGAAACAAGGAATTAAACAACCCGAATCCAGCGAACCGTCTGGAGTAACTGAACCCGAGGTTTCCAAGGGTGAAACTCCCCAAGAGAATCAGTCTGAATTTGAACATGAGGAAACAAGAGAGTATATAGCTGATGATAGTCTGTACCCCGCAGAAGAACCGGAAGAGAGTGAGGTGAAATCTGATTTAGAGGATACCCTTGAGATAGAAGAGTCACATAATGCGACGGAAGTGCATGATGAACCTAAATTGGATGAGTTAGAACATGTAGATGTACCAATTGAAGGTTCTAATGTGGAATCACAGAATGGGACAGAGTCACAAGAAGTGAGTGATGAAGAACAGAAGGTTGCGGAATCTGCAGCATCAGAGATGGTAGAGAACGAAGAACGCGAGATCGAGAATGATTTGCAGAATGAAATCGTCGAGGAAGAAGACCTCCCTGAAGACTTCGAGGCCTTTGTTAAGCGCGTTAAGGACATGTTAGATTTGAAAATGGGAATGGATGATAACTACGATTATGTCCAAGATCCATTGACTGGTGAGATGCAGCGAGTTCCGAATATACTCGCTGAGTACGAAACTGAGGATCAGAAACATCGTCGTAGGCTCCGTAACCTCTTTGCTGAACTTTCAGAGGAAGAACGTGAGCAGTTCAAGAAGATTGTTCGGGAGAATGCAGAGAGCGAGGATGAACATCCAGCTGAAGCTGTAGAGAAAGCATGGAGTCAAATTGTGAAAACAGCAATGCTGAACAGTGAAAACCAATCCGATGCTCGTTTCAAAGTCACTATGAAAGAGAGTGGTTGCATCCAGGAAACTAAGGAGCTTGTAGATGAACTCCTAGTTAGGATATCAGAAAGCGAGAAACACGTGTCGTATCTAGAACTTGATTTAGATGAAAACGATCAGAAAGACACTCACAGGCTATCAGAATCTCTAGAAAAAAGTAAAGATACGTTGGGTAAAGAAATCCAGAAGCGGTTGAAGATAGAAGAAACTGAGGTCAGAATTGGTGTTGTGGATGATCGGGTATATCTTTGGATTTCGGATACATCCAGGAATAACATGCTTAATGCATGGTCTAAACAGTATTACTACTTCAAAGAGAATGAGATGTTAGAGCGACTTCAAGAAAGTGCGTTAAGCAATCTTGGATTGAATCCAAGATTACCCGAATCCAAGATTCATTTTAACAAGATAATGGATGAAATACTTCAGAACACCGACAATGAAACACTCAGAAAATCTCGACATTTGAAAGAAAATAGAATTCATGGTGAAACACTCAAGTTCCTATTAGATGCAATGGGACATGACACAGAATTACTTGAAAAAAGAGTGGAGAAAATCACCGGAATCAAAGGTCAAGGTGGTCTTGAAAATCCTGATTTTCCAAAAGGTGAGGAGCTAGAAATACTGCGTGCACGTGTTATAGGAACAGTTGTCAGTGATGGTCAAGTCCGTGGTAGTAAAGGTCTCATGTATTATGAATCAACTGAGGATCGAATAAATCGTTTTGAAAACACCTTACGTAATTTCGGAGATATACACCTGAAAAGGAAATTCAGGAAAAGTAGAGGTGTATATGAAATCTATATCAATTCAGCAATGTCTGAAGCAGCCATTTTCTGGGGGATACCCGAGGGTGACCGGACCATCTTGAATTATGGACTCCCATCTGATGTTCATAATTGGTCTAAAGACGCTCAACGCGCTTTAATTCAAGACATGTTCTCGCAGGAAGGTTGTGTTTCTGAAAATGGCGAAATTAGCTGGAACCGGCGACATGCACTATGTGCAGGGAATAAATCCGAAAAATACGACTTTCAATCGAAGTTATCGCAGGAAGCAGTTGAGTTCTTGAAGACCTCAAAAGAAGCAAACAGAGAGTATGAAACAGGGAATGCTGGTGAGATATATTTGACAATAGGTCAACTCGAAAATCTCCAAAATGACCAAGATGAATTCAAAGCCAACGCAGCAAAAGAGATTCTGAAGGTCGTCTATGATTACAGAAATCAACTGATTGATGACGAGGCAACAATAGTCAGAGGGTTCGGAATCAATGTTTCAGTCGACCCCATGCAAGTTTCTTACTACAGACGATCAGGAAGGGTTAGTGTAAGATGGCAAGCAAGGATTCGTGATGATGATTCTAAGATGAAATGCGCTTTCTTAATGAAACCAAATGATAGCACAAAAGAGCAGATAATGGATGAGTGGTTGTCAAAACAAACTCTCGAAGATATTGAATCAGTGAGGAACAGTCTGAAAGATGAAGGGTATGAAATCCGTTCTACGGTTCCGAGGGATGAGCCCCCGCACAGTGGCAGGGATCCATCATAGCCCCTTAGTCAGGACATCAGAAGTTGAAGTCCTATAGACAACGGACGCATGTGTTTGAAGCACTGACAACGAGCGCTTCGAATCCATCGCAATGGTGAGCGTTAAAAAGCTTACCAAGGGTAGGTAATAGAACGCATTTTTTTATGCGTGTTAAGAAGGAGCTGTATTATACTGTCAGAACCAGTCACTAACAACAGACTTGGCTGGATCGACAATGCAAGAGGAATCGGGATATTCACTGTGATTTTGGTCCATTCTATGATTCCAATGAATTATGATGTCTACCTAGAAGCCGCTGTGGCGCTCTTGGCTGGGTTTGCTATTGCTCTGTTCTTCATCATGGCTGGCATGACGTATAACGGTGACAAGAATCGAAACAATCTCAAAGATTATGCTATCTCTCGTGGACGTCAGTTATTGATACCATACTTTGCTCTCTACATCATAATGATGGTTCTCTTTATCCCGTTGGCTGACTCAGTTGCTACCTATCTAACACCAGCTGATGTCGTCTTCTGGTTTCTCTATGGGGCGGGTCCTCCAGGGCAAGCCACACATCTATGGTTCCTTCCAGTCCTCTTCTTTGGCTTGATGCTCTTCGTTGCGATCGAGTCGCTGACACATTCATACGACCCACGAGTACGATGGCCACTTGTGGCTCTTCTGCCAGTTCTCGCGTTCTGGATAACAGACATGTTTTCACCAATGCTTGTTCCTTGGCGCATCAATAGTGTTCTAATTGCCACCTCATTCTGCATTATTGGTCATGAGATGCAGAGATACAACGGGTTGAAAGAGTGGCGTACGAAGTCGAAAACACTTGATGGCGTTATTTTCCTGATTCTTGCCGTGATCCTATTCGTTGCGTCTCAGTACAACGGCTTCTTTAATTTCGTTGAAGATAGTTTTGGTGAAAATGCCTGGCTCTATCTAGTAACTGGTACCTCTGGCACAATACTTGTCTTCATGTTGTCAAGTCTTTTCAAGAGTAGACGAGTGGAATTTCTTGGAGTGAACTCTCAAGTCATCTATGAGATCCATCCTGTCTTCTTCTATTTCGTACCAGTATTGATGGTTACACTGGGTTGGTCTTTAGCAGATTATGATGCCGCAATCACTCTGTTCTGGCCATTGCGATTTCTGTTAGGGTTTGTATTGTCAATTCCATTTGCAGCGCTTGTCCTAAGAAACAGGATTCTCTCTCTGATTTTTACAGGCAAGAGTAACACGAACAACAACAACCTCTCACAAACCAGCCCGTCTTCTGATCGAAAGGACCCGGAAGGTTGATTCAACCTCTATTGCATTCTTCCTCCCTTTTCGGTTATCAAAAGCCATGTATTCACCGCCAATCCAATAGCCCCTCTTCTTCTCAGGCAGCCAGCTCCTTGGGAATGAGTATGTACCCGCTTCAGTTCGAAACTCATCTAGATACCTCATCGAGTTTTGGAACCAATGACTTTTCCTGATGCAAGCAAAGGGAGCTAAGGCATCTAGTGCAAGAAGCATTCCCGCGAACATCCTCCCCTCTGGATTCTTGGAATAACCTGGGAGATTTGCAGCCCAGCCTACCACATAGTACCGTTTTCCATACCTGGCAATACCATAACTCCACGGAAGGCTTTGGTATTCAGGAGTGAGAATCATCTCCAAAATCCGCTCCGCTTTGTCATGATACTGGTCGTTCTCGTGTACTATATTGAGATGACTGAACGCAAAGACATCATGAATCCAAGGGAGTGCAAACTGCTGACCTGGGTAGAGCTGCGGGTTGATTAGATCGTGGCTTGCCAGTCCCTTTGGTATTCCTTGATACTCTAACTTGTCAACATAGATTTGCGAGAAATCTGGGTCCTTCGCGAACTTGTGAATCGTGTTTAACCGTGAGAGTATTTGCTTCTGAACCGCCTCAACAGTCTGGTATCCTGCGCGTGCCAGAACCGAAGCAATCAAAGATTTCTTGAAGACATCGTGTGCTGCAACAGGTTCCTTCTCTACATTCTCAGACAACCATACTCTGTAAAACAAGGTCTTGTTGTCAAAGGGTTGCAAACCAGCGCGCCACCCAAGTTGAACCAGCTTACCTATTACATTCTCAAAGGCATTTTGCCGACCAGAATGTACATCGTTGAGTGCAAGACCATGTTCAATAAAACCAAACCACTTCACAACTTCAGGGCTTTCTGTCAAATCCTTCAGTGCCTTTGATACAACACCAACATCTTGCTCTTCAAAGATATCCACAATAGTCCTGAATCTAATGATTGGACCTGCATTATCAATGAGCCAATAAGCCAGGTTTTTGTGGTTCATGTTTCAATAATCAGCGCCCTCTCCATAAGTAATCTCTGTAACGGGGGCAGAGTTAAGAACATTCACCGCCCATTGCCAACTTGGTGTTGAGGTTGGTGGACACAGCCCTGAAGAGGAACATCATGCAAGACATCTACGAGAACAGGATGCTGTTGACATCCGTGCGTGACAACCCTGAGGGCTGGACATTGCATTCTGGATTATGGAGTCCATTCTACATTCAATTACGAATTCTATCTTCTTTCCCAGAAACTCTCAAGAAAGTAGGTCAAGCTCTGGGAACCCTCGTGATGGAAGATGCACCGCACATCAATAGACTCGTCGGTGTTGCGTTTGCTGGAATTCCTATTGCTACTGCAATGTCACTATCGACCGGTATCCCAGCATGTCATACTCGGAAGATAGTTGGTGTCAGAACTGAACAAGAACTTCAGGAGGAAATCAAGAGGTACGGCCAACATGCCTTTCTCGAGGGTGATGTGAAAGATGGTGATGCTCTTTGTCTTGTGGATGATCTTGTTACTGGAATGGAAAGTAAGTTGGTCGCTCGTGGCCAGGTCATAGCGGAATTGGAGAAACGTGGCGTTAGTGACTTTACAGTTGACGATATTGCTGTTGTTGTAGACCGCCAGCAGGGAGCTCGAAAGCGTGCTGATGAGCTCAAAATCAACCTTCATACGCTCATCAATCTAGTCGATGAAGGTCTCATTTTGATTAAGGATAGGATGACAGACGAGGAGTTCATCATGGTCTCTGACTATCTTGCTGATCCAATCGGTTTCAAGAAATCTTAGTGCGCCATAGAAACCCATTTCTAAGCCAAAGTTCACTCTCAGCACTCCCATGAGTCGCAAAAATCCCCTAGATCCGCTGTTGAACATGGCTATGGCTATGTCCACAAGACACTACGAATATTACATTGAAACAGCTGAACAGGTTCAAACTCCGAAAGTAAAAGCTCTGTTGAATGTTCTTGCAGATACTGAGAGAAACTTGATTGCGCATATCCGTCATATGATGGTGACTGGAGTCCTTGATGAGATTGAGGCTATGGGTCGAGTTGTGGTCGGTAGCGATCCACCAGACGACTCACCTTTCGCACCTGAGAGAACCGATACGGACCCGAGGATTTTTGTCTGTAACAAGGCATTAGAACAGGAGATTAAGGGTTATTCTTTCTACCTATCTATCGCAGCTCGAGCGAAGACTGAGCTCGCTAGCCGTCTGTTTGAATATCTCGCCTTTATTAAATCACAACAGATTGAACAAATAAGACAGGTCTGTGCGACTTTTTAAGACAAAAGCGCGTTGATGGGTTTACAAGCGAAAGTGCTTTCTTTGTGTAGTGTATTCCTTTTTTTCAATGAGCGAAGCGACTTCCTATCAACATTTGCTTAAGCTTGCCTTAACAACCGCAGCTAATCACTATGATTTCTATCTGAAAGCCGCAAACGCTGCTGAAACGCCCCAGGTGAAAGCACTCCTCATGGTTCTAGCTGATACAGAAGGTGAGCTTGTTGAAAGAATTCGCCTCATGATGACGACTGGCATTTTAGATGCTATTGAAGAGGTTGCCAAGGAAACATTCTCATACGAGGAACCGGATCAAACTCCTTTTGGTATGGACCGGACTCCTTTTGCATCGTCAAACCCTGATACAGATCCGCGTCTCTATGTTTGTAATCGGGCTCTAGAGAAAGAATTTGAAGGGTATACATTTTACAAATCAATCAGCAATCGTGCGAAATCAGTGCTAATTAAACGCCTCTTCGAGTACTTTGCATCTATTAAATCCAAGCAGATTCTAAGAATCCGCAAGGTCTGTTCAACCTTCTGAATTAGTTTCTTTTCTTTTGCAGATTGATACTTAGTATTATTAGAACACGTGTTCCAATTATATATTTTGATGATTATCTATAAAAATAGATAATTAGAAATACTTATATGTAATTGATGTTATTATATTATAGTGGCCGGGAGGCCGCGAACAAGAGGATATCCTGACTAGAGATAAGGTCGAAATCTCCATAGGAAGTAAAGGGGATATGTCCCCGGTCGGGTTGTCCAAAAGCGAGATGGCAATGGTGAACAACGAACAAAACGTATACATTCCCCCCGTGCAACTCAGTAACCTATCTGATTTCAAGGAACTTGCTTGTTCAGCTGCAGTGGTCGTTTACAGCCCTGAGTATTTTCAAGGTCCTTTCATGGATGATAACAAGAGACTTCGAAGGCTTACTCTGACCGCGGTTGGAGTGAGGAAGAACGGACTGGCACTTACTTTCAGATATGTACTTGACGATGTCAGGGACATTGATAGGGTTGCTTCAGAAATACTTGAAGATCTCGAGGTTAGTAGCAATGTCGTTCGAGGTTCCTTGGAGAGATCTCATCCCCTTGGAGAATTACTAGCTACGTGGCCATGAAGAAAAAGCAAGAAAACCATACATTGGTAATTATCTGAGACCATCTCGTAACTACCGATACTGCTTTTTATGTTTGTGTTGAAAAACAAGTGAAGAACAGTGACGAAACCAGAGCCAGCAGACAAAATAGTCCCTCGCATTGTCAAGCAGTATTCAGAGCGTCCTAGAGGTTGGCACATCATGAGCACGCCTCGTAATGAGATGCTGGTCCTCAGTTCAGACTCTGCTTTCCAACTGAAACTCATACCTCTCAATCCCTACGAATTTACCGGTGCCGGAGTGGAATTGCCTGAGTCCTGTGACATCGTCGATACAATTCGCTCTTCTCCTGAGTTTGGACTTCGCCCTCTCAGCGAACCTGATCTTCATGGTATCCTGAATTCTATCACTGGTGAAGATGGTCCAAAACTAAGTCTTGATGACATCATGAGACGCACGCCTCGGTCCATCGAGGACATCTCTATTGATACCCCTTCTCCTATTCTTCGTGGTCCCGTCCTCATGAGACCTGATCTAGGTTCATTGAGTCCAGAGATTTTTAAGAGGCAGATATCCCTAGACCGATCAGCAGAACAGACGTTCAGAAAGCGTTTCCCTGAGCGTGCCGGGATGTATTTCTAGGCTGTGCACAAAAAAAAGCCTTCATTAATCATTTCAATCGAATTTCTATACGATTTACATGATCCGGAACCTTCTCATTCTTGATAAGAATGATCGAGCACTACTCTGTTCGAACTTCGGTGAGTGTCATTCCCTCTGTGACAACACCGAGGAAATCAGTGGTTTCATTAGTGCTCTGAGCGCCTTTGGTAGGGCACTATCTGCTGATTCACTGAATGAAATATCACTCAGCGGCTTGAGTTTTCTAATAATGCCAAAGGAGCAACTCATTTTTTCAATCTCCGCGGATGATGACAATGTTGAGGCATACAAAGAAACTTTGATTGAAATCATTGACCTTTTTGCTGATATCTACGACTCTTTTTCTTTTGGTATAGAAGATGAGATAGATACTCTTGTCTATCAGGAATTTCCTAAGTTCTTGGTGGACCAGGGAATTCTCAAAATCAACTGTGGGAAGTATGCAGAGTGCAAGGATTGTCCCAACAGTGAAAAAAGTCTACCACTGCGAGAGATGACCAACGAACTTGATTCACAGTATGAATCGTAGTATGGAACTCGTAGATGCTAACACAATGATAATGACCATCTGGCTTATCAAGCGCTTTGGTGATTATTAGAAGTAATCAGTGACAGGAAATATGAAATCATGGATTTTGACATCATCATCAACAACGGACGAGTAATTGATGGTACAGGTAATCCCTGGGTGAAATCAGATGTAGGAGTTTTGGATGGAAAAATCGTATCTATGGGTGAGCTAGATACCTCTCAAGCAGAACTTATCATTGATGCTAGTGACCGAATAGTGGCTCCTGGCTTCATTGATATTCATACACATTCAGACCTCACACTTCTCATAAACTCAAAAGCAGAGAGTAAAGTGAGGCAAGGGGTGACGACTGAGGTCTTGGGTAATTGCGGAACTAGCCCAGCACCAACAAGCAAATCGACCCTCGAGCTGTTGAAGAAGACATGGGGCTCTGAGGCTGATGAAGTTGATTGGACGTGGAATTCGTTTGGCGATTATCTGGGGAAAATCGAACAGCAGGGGACCGCAGTCAACGTCGTTGGTCTTGTTGGACATGGGACAATAAGAATCGCAGTGATGGGAGTTGACAACCGAGTGCCTTCAGGTCCGGAATTAACAGAGATGAAGGAGCTGGTCGCAAGGTCAATGCAAGAAGGGGCTTTTGGTATGTCCTCTGGTCTTGTCTATCTACCCGGTTCATTCGCTACAACGGATGAACTCATAGAACTCTGCACAGTTGTTGCCAAATTTGGAGGCCTCTATACCTCTCATATCCGCGGAGAACGCGAAACCATTGTGGATGCGCTTAAAGAAGCCATTGAGATTGCAGAAAGGTCCGGAGTCCGCCTGCAAGTTTCACACAACTGTCCCAAATATGGTGCCCATGGAAAATTTGAGGAAATGTCAAGGATTTATGATGAAGCTAGAAAGAGAGGTATCGACCTCACTATTGACAATGATGCCCACACAGACTTTAACCCCACTCTGAGTCAGGTGCTTCCACAATGGACACAGGCTGGTGGCGACCAAGCTGCAGCAGAAAGACTGAGAGATCCTGATTTACGCGAACTCATCAAGCAAGAAACTCTCGATGACAAGCTTCCTGGGCCGGGTTATGCTGGTCTAGTGAAGCATGGAAGATGGGACAGAATCTTTCTCCTTCATGCTGTCAAGAACAAATCTCTAATCGGTAAGAGCTTTGAGGAGATAGCAGCGCTCAGAGGTCAATCACCCATAGATGCCTACCTTGACTTACTTGTTGAGGAGGATGGCAATGCAAGCGCGCTCTTCAACTATATTGACGAGGAGGACATCAAAGCTCTGCTCAGACATCCTCTGATGATGGTGTGTAGCGATGGGAACGCAGTGGCTCCATATGGAGTTCTTGGCAAGATACAGGGCTATTGGCCATGTTCCTATGGAGAGTATCCCTATATTATACAGAGATATGTTCGAGAGGAGGGTGTTCTGACCCTCCAAGAGGCAATTCGTAAAATGACCTCTTTTCCAGCCCAGAAGCTTGGGTTACGTGATAGAGGACAGATACGGGAGGGTATGTGCGCGGACATTGTAGTCTTTGATTTCGAGAACATCAGGGACCGAGCGACATGTCGGTTTCCCTACGAATTTCCTCTGCCCAATTATCCCCACAGGTACCCCGAAGGGATTGAGCATGTCCTTGTAAATGGACAGATTGTTGTGACTAAGGGCGAACATACTGGCGTTCTTGCTGGCCAAGTGCTACGACACAGTACAAGAAAATAGATTAACAGAGGAAAAGATGTAGATTTCTTTTGGTTCAACTAACACATAGGATTTATTATCTTTTATATTAAAAGATGATATATCTTGTAGGAGATTGATTGATGAAGAAAACCGCTACAATCGCTTTTGTTGCATTGATTGTCATAGCGATGATTATTCCACAGTCATTGGCAGCAACAAGTCAAGGACTATTCTACAGAATGCATGATGGTGATAGGTTCTATTTCACGATGGATGTCTATTTCGAAGGAGATAACCAACCAACTGAAATCATCTATTTTGAAATAGAGAATGCCAGTAAACCGATACCAGATCCTCTTACTAGCTTGGGCGATCTCGATTACCTGGATAGAGGAGCCTATTTTGAGAATGATACGAGTATGGGGTTTTTATCGCTCATATTCATCTTTCTCTCCGAGATTGAATATCCAGTTGGAAACTGGGATCTGATAAACACTCTAGCTGCAACAGACCTTGAAGGATTATTTCTCCTTGAGGCACGTGATCTTTCAATATCCTATGACGACAACTATTGGGGTTACTCATACAAGTCAAATAGCACAGCAGATGATGAAGTAAAAGTCTGGGCAAATTACTCAATATTTGATGGAATGCTTTCCTACTATAATCTGGAGCGTCGAAATACTACAACCCAAGAACTACTCTTAGTATATACGGTAAGCAGGTACTCTTACCACAATTTGAGATGGGGATTCAATGATGGGGACAGATTTGATTTTCGCCTAGTCATGACTGGAGATGCCATGGGATTCTCAGACTTGGATGAGCTACTCTATGTCAAAGTTGATGATGATGGTCTACAGCTCATTCCATATTTAATGACGGAATTTGATGATATTCCATTCTTTACTGGAGATCTGTACTGGGCAAACGATACTATAACATTTGACCCATTTTTCTCATATTCGTGGCGACTTGCAGTACCTATTGGAAACTGGTCGCTACTTGATACTTTCATAGAAGAAAAAAGCTCGGTAGTGAATGTCACGCTTGATGACCCAGATCCCTGGTTCTGGGGCTATTCTTGGAATGATACAAGTGGAGAGATTCTCTACGAAGTTCACACGGATTATCTCAAGGTAGATGGATTCCTAGCTCGCCATACACTTTCAATTACTAACACTACTAGCTCTGAAGTTGGAACAATCTATATTGAACGTCTAAATCTGGAGCCATATACTGACCGTACTCCACCTGCAATCAATCATCCTAGTGATGTGGGGTTCGTTGAAGGCACAGAGAACCAGAACATTACTTGGATTCCGACTGATGACTATCCTACCACATACGAGATCTCGGTGAATGGTACCGTTGTAGACTCAGGTTCTTGGACTTCCGGTAACTCAATTGTATTGGAATTGGATGACTTCGAAGCTGGAGTATACGACTGTACTATCACTGTCTATGATATTGGTAGCAATAATGCCATAGACTCAGTTGTAGTCACTGTGACCTCTCCTGGAGGAGGACTTCCAGATATAATCATGGACAACCTTCTCTATATCGGAATAGGTGTAGCTGTAGTAGTCGTTCTCGGGGCAGTAGTAGTACTGCGAAAAAGATCATAATCTATGGAATATGAGTGTGAAAGCACTCATTTCCTCTCTCTTTTTTAAGAACAATCTGAAAATTACAAACAGAAAAGAAGTGGTGGGCCGGACGTGATTTGAACTCTTTTAATGAATATCACAAATGCGAAGAACTGTCAGAGCAACAATTGTCTAGTTCTACTTCACAATCATCGGCAGGGTGAACCTATACTAAAATCCATTCTCGAATTGCATTTTTGACCATATGGAATGCTCAATATCCGATATGAGATTCCCTTTTCGGTAATAAACACAATATAGTCTTTATTTACTGACAGGAGATGTTTTCATCATCCAAAATTTGGTAAGACCGTCTATGATTATGCATGTATGTCCAAGTGAAGACTTAGGTCCTTTCTATACACCTCCTAACCTGCGATAATTGAACTCTCGATTTGGGTGCCTGAAGTTGCAGCATGAACGGAAAGATGATGCAGATTGGTATTCAGAGAGAGAGTATGAGGAGACCCCCGACGAGCTTGAAAATAGAGAGGTTCCTGACGAGGTCGAGAGAGCCGCAAAGGAGGCCGCAGAAGACTTTGATCGTCAGCAGGAAATTGAGCGAATAGCCAATGAGGCAGCCAAGGAGTTCGATGAGTACGAAACAAAGCTCAAGGAGATCGAAGACATTGCTGAGGCAGCTGCAAAGGAGTTTGATGAACTTCAACGGGAGAAAGATGTGGACGGCAAGGAGTCCCTTGAGGATGGTTTGGAGAATGACCTTGACGAGGTCAGGGAGGAACTCCATGATGAATATGTAAATGACATGAATCGCCAGCTGGAGGGGGCTTCGAGAAAGGACTGTGAAGTAGAAGCAGGAAGTGATGATAGTGCATCCTCAGAGATGACTGAGTCAACAGAGTCGTATCATGATGCAGGTGGGGGAATGGCTTATGCTATGGAAACTAAGGGTGGGTCAGCAGAGGCGGCTGAAACCGAGACTGAGAATGAAAAACAAGAAGTCTCCGAACCAGAGGCTCAGGAGTCCACTGAACAACAAGCTGAATCAGAACCAGTCCAAGAACCTGTAAATGAGAAAGGCACTAATCGAATAATCCGTCAGGAGTCTGAAGTGGGAGAAACGACCACTAAATCTGAGATTAAGGAGGCTCCTGATGCCAAGACCTCAAGCACGAGTCCTGAGGAGTCAGAGATAGAGGAGGAAACGCAAGAGGTCAGTGAGGTACACTCGGAACCTGAACCAACAGGGTCCAAAGAGGATCAGTACGAGACCGGTGAACTCTCAGAAATCATAGAGGATGAGGTAGAGCAGTCTGAGGCATCAATCAAGGAAACTCCTGAACCAGATGGAGGACCTGAAGACTTCGAACAGGACACTCTTGAGTCCTATGAAGAACCAGAGTCTGAACCAGTGACCCATGAGGAGGGCGAGGTTGAGGAAGAGGTCATTGAGCCTGAAGAACATGAGCAAGAGATCACTGAGAACCCAGAGGTTCAGACTGATGCACAAGAGAACGAGGTCTGCGCAGAGGATGAGTCACTCACCGAAGACCTAGAGGACTTTGTGAGGCGTGTCCAAGACATACTGGAAGAGAAGATGGACGCTGACGATGACTACGACTATGTCCAGGACCCCCTGACTGGTGAGATGCAACGAGTACCGAAAATTCTCGTTGAGTATGAGAGTGAGGAGGAGAGGTATCGACGGAGACTCAGAAATCTATTTGCTGAGTTCTCAGAGGAGGAACGGGAGAAGTTCAAGAGAATTGTAAGAGCGAGTGCTGAAACCGAGAAAGAACGCTCAGCCAAGGCTGTTGAAAGAGCATGGATTTTAATTGTGGAGCAAGCTGAACGGAACAGAGATCATTTGGTTAGTAGAATTGGAAAAGACCTTGATGTTACACCGCCTGGAATGAACCGGACTTGCTATACAATTTATGCATTATACTTCAAAAGAAGATTAACTCAGAGAGAAATAGCTAGAAGACTCAGAATTTCTCGGAACCAAGTACGAAATGCTCTACGTGACTTTAATATTTATCACCGATACAATGTTGAGAGGCAAGCCGTCAAAGATATCGCTGATGATATGAACATGACAATAAGAAGCCTACGTGGTGTTTTCAGAAGATATGGATGGAAGATACAAATTCAATCAAATCGGAGAAAGCTGAGCCTGTCAGAACTAAAGAAACTTCACTATGAAAACGGCTTGACATTCATCCAAATATCTGAACGTACAGGGATGAACCTAGAAACCATTCGAAAGGCTATAGGAACAAAAAAAGGAAAAGATACTATAGAGGAAATTGGCAGGTTGTATTTTCAGGAAGGTCTTTCTTTTGAGCAAATCTCCAAGATAATGGGCATTAGCAGGAAAACCATTCGGCGAGCATTCCGAAAAATGAAATGGAGCCCTCGTGTTGCTACAACTACGAAGCATTTAGATTATGATTGGATTCATCATCTCTACTTTGTCGAGGGATTTACACAGAGGGAAATTGGAAGCATCTTGAATGTTACTGCTGGAACAATTCAGAAGGCGTTTTTGGAGCAAGGGTGGATGCCACGTGACGGGAAAGAGTCCCAAACAAAAGTTAACGTTGATTTGAAGAGAAGAGAATATCAACGAAAAAGAAGACAGAACCTAAAAGACACCCGTGTGAAGATGTTTGGGACTACATGTTACGCATGTCGAAGTGAGAAAAAATCCGCGAAGAACCTTCACTTGCATAGAAAGGATGGAACAGAGCATGATCGTTATCTGTTTAGATCGTTGAAACGTCTTCAATCACTAAAACCAAACGAATGGGCTCCTTTGTGTGACAGATGTCATCTTGGAATCCATCTGCTCATGAAAGTCTTCGGTTATGATTGGAAAAGAATAGAGTCATTTCTCTCAAAGAGGAGAATCTCTGACAAATCTAAAGTTACTCTCGAACTTCCAGATGATGATGTACCATCATCAGATGAATTCAAAAAACTGGGCGCTGGTTTTAAGGGAAAAACAAGGGATTTGAAGAATGCACTTTTTGGAGAAACGTGTTCCCTATGTGGTTGTGAAAATGAGAAAGCATCCTTAATTCTACACAGAAGAGATGGCAACACCCATCATCCATCAATGACTCAAAAGAAGAAGTATTTGCAGAAATTAGACCCTACAGAGTGGGCATATGTTTGTGGTGACTGTCACAATATTGCTCAGTGGGCGCTGGACAAGTTAGGAATTGAGTGGCTTGAATTATCCAAAAGTGTGAGCAAGGAATAATGGTGGGTCGGGGGAGACTTGAACTCCCGACCACTGCACATTTGATTATTCTTGGAAACCAAGAATAGATGTCAATGCAGTATCATTGCCATCTAGACCACCGACCCTTTACCGATACCTTTTGGTCAACCCCTTTTGAGCTATTCCATTCCTAAGAATGGTATCACTCGACTTTGCCATCCTAGATGACAGATTAGCCGGGCTAGACCACCGGCCCAGTGAGGTCTTTCTCCATTGCTGGCGATTAAAAACGTTGCGACACAGACCTGATTATTTACCTGTGCTTCCGAATCCACCTACTCCCCGCTCCGTGTCTGAGAGCTCATCTACTTCAATGAACTCGACATCGGGAACAGGTCGGATAGCCAATTGACTGATACGCATCCCCTTAGTTATCTTGAAGGGTTCTCCATTATGGTTCATCATGATGGTCTTCACCTCACCACGATACCCGCTGTCAATGGTGCCTGGTGTATTTAGTACTGTGACGCCCTCTTTCAGAGCAAGGCCGCTCCTTGGCCGAACCTGCCCCTCGTATCCCGGTGGTATCTCAACTGCAATCCCTGTGGGTACTGCGAAACGCTCTCCTGGCCTGAGTTCATAGTCTATCATGGAATAGAGGTCAAAGGCTACGTCTCCTACTTTCGCAGCTGTGGGAATCTTTGCATCTGGAGAGAGTCGTTTGACACGTACTTTCACAGTCACTGTAGATGCCTCTGCTTTGAACGCATCCATCGGTCAGATATACATGTGGGTGATAATATCGCCTAGTTGATAACATTTATATACAAATAGTGCACAGTACTATATATCGTACAGTACATTGTTACACACAATGCTTGCGAGTACAATGATAATACAGAGGTAAACTACGTGTCAATGTCAAAAAAGACGCAAGAGGAATTGGACCGATGGTCCAAGGAAGTAAAGCGAGGTGCTGTGACGCTTGCTATCCTCGCTCTTCTGAGTAAAAGAAGGGCATATGGATATGAGGCTGTCAAGCTACTCGACGAGAAGATGTCCTTCTTGGCTCTTGAGCAGGGCACAGTCTATCCTTTGCTGAGAAGACTTGAGAAGCGCGAGATTCTTAGATCCGAGTGGGACTATGAAGACCCAACCAAACCCAAGAAGTACTATGCAGTTACTGAAGAGGGCTTGAAAGCTCTAGGGGCAATGTCGCAGACCTGGTCCGTTCTCTCGCGTGAAATGCGCGATGTCATAATGGAGGTTGAATAATAATGAGTAGTAATGATCCGTTAGAACTTATTGATCAATATCTTGATCGTGTTAGAGTGTATCTTCCTTTAGACAGCGAAGATGCTATCGTCGAACTTCAGACTCACCTTATTGAGGAGGCTGAGAGAATTGGCGAGGGCAAGATGACTGCTGGCTCTGCCATGATGGCCATTGAGAGGATGGGAGATCCAAAGAGTGTTGCGAATGAATACGCAGGCTCTGGAAAGAAAGTTGGACCTGTTCCAGCTGAATACGTTAACCCACTGAGCCGCATGCTTGTGGTTATTCTGGGAGTTGCACTTGCACTAATTGTTGGGGCTTCAATAATTGGAGTTTCATTAACACAATTATTCGGCGCTGATATTCAGAACTGGCCTTTCAGTATCCCTGTGGTGATACTGATCAATCTAGCCATAATCTTCGTCATCATTGGTGGAATCTCGATGCTTGACCGGAGTAAACCATTGACCGAGAAGACTACACTGGAGAGCTTCTTTGGAATCGGTGTGGAAGGCTTCAAGCCTAAGGGTCGTTTGGATGCTGCTGGTGACTTCGTGATGGGCCTCATTTTTGGGTCCGTTCTGCTCCTACCAGCTGTAGTGGACCTATATACTGAAGCTTTCACAGAATATTATGTGGCTGTAGCAATTTTCCTGTTCTTAGGAGCAATTAGGGGTGCTCTCTTCTACATCGGGGGTGAAAATAACTTCAACCTAACCGTGGAAGCAATCCTAAGCGTAGTTTGGATTGGTTTAGCAATAATTCTCATTGGAGTAGGTTGGCCGGTTCAATATGTTTACGCCAATACTAATGGTATCTGGTATAAGTTCGATCTTCTCGATTTCTTCCAGACTCACGAGATTCCCTTTGTACCCTTTGACTGGATATGGGCATTCATCATGTTTGTCACAGTGGCTATCGCCATTTGGAGAATCATAGTTTCCAGCATGAAGATCACCATGCACCTTCGAGCAGGAAGAGGAATCTGGTGGCAAGGTAACTGGGGTGAGAGGCGTCGTTTGAAGAAGCCCTTCTGGAAGAGGGTCATTGGAGACCAGAACTCAGTCCAGACTGGTACAACATATCAAGATGGATACCGAGAATCTGACGAGTCACAATAGATAATGAATTCGTGGGGGTGCAATTCCCCCACGCTCCTATTTTTCATTCACCATCTGAGTCTTCTTTCTGTTTTAATTCTCTGACACCATAGAGAATGCCTAGAATAATTACTACTGTACCAAGAATAGCATAGAACCAAGGGAATACAATAAACATTGCTATCACAAGCAGTGAAAGAATGAACAACGCGAGGAGCATCATCACTAGGTCTGTTTCATCAATTCCAGCTGGAAGTAGTCCCCATTCAGCGCTCATGTTGAAACTCCGTGTGTGTTGGACTATCACAGATTGATAATAATGAACTGGTGATATGGTCCTTTAAAAAATCAGTAAAATTTTCCTTTGGTCGCATAGTAATATTATTAACAATAGTTAATGAATATTAAATGAACGAGCATGATAATCTCCCCGACCATCATTTCACTAAGAGAAGGCATAGAGGCAGCCCTGATAATTGCCATAATGCTATCCTACTTGAGGAAGACGAATCAGACCGATCTCAGAAAATATGTAATCTCAGGGACAGTTGTTGCAATACTTACTAGTCTTGGTATAGCTACCATTGTTGGATTGCTATGGGGAATATTCGAAGGCCCTATGTTGAATGTCTTTGAAGGTTCGGTTGTTCTCATCGCTGCTGTGTTACTCACAACCATGATAGTATGGATGTGGAATGCAGGTGCCAAGATAACTCAGGAAATTGAGGAATCGATGCAGATGTCCGTCGTTCAACAGAGTGGAATTGGTCTTGCACTACTTAGCTTCTCGCTCGTTGTGAGAGAAGGCGTGGAACTATCACTATTCAGCATGGCATTAGTCATTCAAGAAGGAATTGAGAGTTATATTGGAGTAGCTCTTGGTGTATCAATTGCTGTGATTGTGGGTCTAGGATTATACAAAGGGTCACTCAGAATAAACATAAAGACACTCTTCAAGTGGACCTCGATTTTTCTTATCTTATTTGCCGCAGGAATGATCGCATATGGTATTCATGAACTTCAAGAGGCTGGCTTGCTCCTTATTGGACCTATTGAGGTCTGGAACATCAATCCCCCCCTCTTGCCTGATGGTGGATATCCCCTGCTCCATGAAGACGGTCTGATTGGTGGGTTAGCAAAGTCGTTATTCGGATATAATGGCAATCCATCAGCCTTTGAGATCGTTGCTTATGTTGCCTATTTGGGCATAGCTTTCACATATCTCTGGATGAAGCAAAAGGGAGCGAATCCAGCACTGTCAGAGAAAACGACTAAGACTCCTCTTGTTACTGCCCCAGCTCAGTAACTCCGTATTCTCTGATGGTCTTTATTCCATCATCATCAATGAACGTTTCAGAGTATCCACAATCAATGCAAACATAATCGTCTTTGAACACATATTTGTAATTCCAACGACTAGCTTTTCGTACAAGAACCCATCCTTTCGAAGGTCGTATACCACCGATTTGAATATGAGAATTATTCCAAATATTCCTACTACTGCACTTCGGACATTGTCCTGATTGCTTCAAATTCGATTACCTCCCAACTCACGCCGAATCAAACTATCTCTGACCTTTGTATTGAATCTTATCACTCAAGACCTGAAATATCTGTGTAGAAGAAATGGTGCCGCGGGCCGGATTTGAACCGGCGACAAGTCCCGTGTCGACGGGAGTAACCCGAAGACAACACGGTCTTCAGCCGTGCGATCTCCCTGGCTGATCTACCGCGGCAGAGCCAGTAATTTGTCCTCCACTGGTTTTGTGATATAAAGATAGCGCCATTGCGTAGCTATGCCAGTTTTGTCACTGCCATCGTTACCTCATCAAACGGAGGTAATTTTCCTGGGTCTTCACTCACCCAGGCATAAACAACCGTCTGGTCTATATCAATAACGAAGACGGATCTCTTTGCGACCTCTTTCATTCCCACAAAATTCTCATGAACTATGTTATAATTTCTAATCGTTGTCTTCTCCCAGTCGGAAAGTAAGGGGTATTCGATATCGTTGGCTTCCTTGAATGCCTTATGACTGAAAATTCCATCCACTGAAATCCCTAGTACATTGGCACCCATGTTGTTGTAGTCTGTTAAAACATCCCTGAACCTGCAGAGCTCCTCCTGGCATGTTGAAGTAAAGTCTGCTGGATAGAATACAAGTACAACTGGTCCTTTCCGGAGTTCGTCACTCAAAGTGACGCTATTTCCTGGAGCTTCTAGGAGTGTAAAATCTGGAGCTTCGTCACCTACTTCTAATCCTGACAAAAAAGCACCTCACTGTTTCCAACTCTAGATTGGACTATTAAGATTTGAGATGCTACCAGCTTCTCTTTACTTGATCTTATAATTCAAGTAACTAGCGACAAAGGCCGATGCAATAGCTGCAATGTTAACTCCAAGAATATAGACAAAGAGAGGGTCTAGAAATGCAAGTGTGGCAATCCAAGATGGAAGACTTCCAGCATCTGCAAAGCCGAATGGAACAAAGTAGAACAGGAAGAATACACAAGTCAATAGACCAACCCCAACAAAAGCAGGCATGTCTGTGTAGGATCTAGCAAATTCTGATAGTCTACCAATCCAGTTTGCCTGTCCTCTCTGACGTCGACGTGTCTTTCTCTTAGACACAATGTGAGCCCAGCGGTACATTGCTTCAGCTATCAGTACGTATGAACCCCCAAGCACAACCATAACTCCAATGGAAACAAGAAGTTGCAGCTCAGCACTCAGAACGTTCACGTAGACCTGTGCATGCCAGATAATAGGAATCTGAACAAAACCCGCAATTCCTAGAAACATTAGGATAAGTCCGGGTTTACTACCGCGTCTCCACCATACTGCAAGGCTCATCATTTTCACCTAGCTTGTGACTGTCCGCTCTGATTTGAGTCTGTACTTTAAGGTTTTGGAACAAGAAACTACATCTTACGTGACTCTATTTTGAACCATTCATCGTGGTCCTCATGAAGATGCTTTTTGAATCCCACTTTTGTTATTATCTGCAATATTTTCGTGCATGTCTGATTTTGCCCTCCTTTCACACCATATCCTGTCTTCGAGAGGGTTCCATCAGGCAGGGAAAAGGAAGCCCAGAAAACTAACCGCTCATTCGACTCTGGTATGCGACAAGCCATAATTGATAATCGACCATTCTTCTTGAGAACTCGATAAGCCGCTTCGAGGACTGAACGTTTTATGTTCCAGTCACTCATGTATCCTAAAGAGAACCATAAAGTCACAATATCGAAAACCTCGTCTTTGAAACAGAGGTTTGCGCCATCTGCAACAAACCAGTTTGATGAGTGTCCGTGAATCTGTGCTTCTTTAATCTCACTCATTCTGATGTCTAATGCACAAACCCTGTCGCCCTCGATTCTCGAAACTAATCCTTCTCCACCACCACCAATGTCTAAAATCAGACCTTTTCCACTGAATTCTTGCAGATCTATCTTCTGAACCTGCGTTTCCATATAGGCTTGAGATTCTGCCATCTCTATTCTTCCTCGTTATCTTCAACAAAATCATTCAAATCTTCAAGGAAAAGATCAAAATCAGGAATGCGCTCAAGTGCTCTTTCATGAGTATCCTCAGCATCTTTGCTCCGTCCTTCTCCCTCGTAATAGCTCATCAGATTGAGCCATCCCACAAAATGATCTGGCCGAATCTCTATTACTTTCTTTAGGACACGTTCTGCTTCTTCCGGTTCTCCTATGTTGGAAAGAACTACACCAAGATTGCACAATGTATCTGCATCTTCTGGATCCAATTCATTTGCCCTTCGAAACGAGATTTCCGCATCGTCAAGCTGGTCTGTGGCCATGTAAACACATCCAAGATTATACCACACATCTGACTCTTCAGAACCATGCTCCAACGCTCCTTTCAGTGCCTTTTCAGCCTCGTCAAAGCGATTCTGGACAAACAGTGCTGCACCCAAGTCACGCCAAGCTTCAACAAATCCAGGGTCTAGGTCTAGTGCAACCTGAAATGCAACCTCTGCACTTTCTATATATCCCTCATCATAGAGTTTTTCACCCAGTTCATACCATACTTCAGGGTTTCTAGGATCTTTTCCAGTTTCCTCGAGTTCTTTCGCCAAGGTTTCTCGAATTGAACTTTCCATAAGGCTTGGGGCACGCTTCACACTTATGAAGAGTCTGGAAAACTGTCGGAAAAAAAGGAATATTACACCGTTTCGCAGTCAACCCTGATGAGCACGGAGCAGAAAAACAATGGACCTCACAAATGTTACAGATATGATAATTGACCTTGATATTGACAATGTCGCAACTGCTGTTCAACAACAGATTGATGCTGGAGTCAACCCACAAGACATTCTGAAAGCCCTCACAGCAGGAATGGACGAGGTCGGTCGAAGGTATGAAACCGATGAGTATTTCCTTGCTGAACTTGTCCTTGCAGGAGATACAATGAAAGCCGCGTTTGAAGTTCTCAAACCGCATCTGAAGTCGGGTGAAGCTGGTGATACAACTCCTATTGTTGCAGCCACAGTGAAAGGTGACAATCACGATATCGGAAAAAATATCCTGCTTGCCATGCTCGTGTCAGCTGGGTTCGAGGTAGTTGACCTAGGTATGGATTGTCCTACAGAAAAAATTGTTGAGGCTGTGAAAAAAACTGGAGCTAAAATTGTTGCACTCAGCGCCTTACTGACGATGACTATGAGGGAAATCTCCACAGTTGATAAAGCTCTCCAAGATGCAGGTCTTCGAGACAGTGTCAAAATAATTGTGGGTGGTGCCCCCCTCAGCATGGAGCTGGCTAAAGAGCTAGGCGCAGACGACTATAGTCCAGATGCAATTGATGGAGTAAAGCGAATTAAGGCTCTGCTGGAGAACTGATACTATAGATATCATTCAGGACTTCGTTTTGATAGCTTTCGATGAGTTACAGTGTTCTCATCCTTATCAACTACAAATACAATGACATACACAATCTCTAAGTCCTTTGGCTACTTTAGCACAACCGCTCAATTCCAAATAACTATCTCAAGGTGTGACCAATGGAAAAGGATGAGGCTGAACTTGAAACCTCTCTCAAGGTTGTCGCAATCATGCAAGCAATCACAGAAGACCTTGATGAGGATGGAAAGAGAGCTTGGCGTAAAATGCTTGGAATTGCTGTCCCTCCTAATACCACCACGAAAGAGCGGGTTGTGAAATCAGTTAAGAAAATGGCGAATGACTGAATTCGATAGATGTCCAATATTAGCGACCTAGTTTGTTTTGGGTGAAACCACTTCTAAGCAAAAAAGGGCAGATATTTGAGCTTGTTATCCAGACAGAGAAGACTATGCAGAAAAGAACCATCACCACGCTAATCATTATGATTATCGTTGTTGCCGCTGTTGTCTTGTATATTCAATTTGGGAACAACCCTAACAACACAAATGGAGAGAACGGGTCCTTCGATAATGAAGGTCGCTACGACTCCTCAAATCTAAACTACATGGGTGTGATATACACAAACCGGTCTGATATTCTCAATTGGAACGGAGGCTATAGTGAATCCACAGCCTGTCCATGGGGTGCGGTGCATAATGGGCTTGATTTCGCTTTCAAAAACGAATCAACTGTAATAGCTGCGGCACCAGGATATGTTGAGGAAATCTCATGGACTGACACTGGTCCCGCTGACAACATATACATGATTCATCTCTCAATCAGATTCAATGAAACCATACAAATCGGCTATGTCTTTGAACCTTGGACAACGAATTCGTCTGATGTGGACCGTCAAATTTCAATGTTGGACATTGAAGTAGGTGACTGGGTCGCTAAGGGAGATATAATCGGTGAATTCCTACAGATAGGTGGTGGTGCACACATACACTTTGCTGTTTATGATAATGAAGCAACCTGTCCGAGACCATTCTTTTCAGATACTGCATATACCGAGATGATGGAACTTGTTTATACCTATCAACCAACTTGGGACCTATGTTATCCATAGAACTAATGTGACCCATATTCTGGTGAAAAAGAAGTCGTGTGTATCTCTTCAATCCCTATGAAATCTATATCAAGCTCATTTCACATCAGACATTTAACTAAGGGAAATCAAGAGATTGCTGAGGAGTGGACTGAAAATTTGCATATAGTCAGACCTGTAAATGTGGAACGTTGCATTTCATGCTTTTCTTGTGTTTTTGCCTGCAGTCGAAGAACAGGTCATGTCGGTCTTGGTTATGCGGCTCTTCGAATCAAGTCAACACCACCACCGACCGCAGGAGGGTCTGGAGGGAACTATGTAGTCATTATGTGTAGAGCATGCAAAGAGCCCGTGTGTCTTGAAGCGTGTCAGTATGACGCGATAAAATACAGACGTGGAGGGGGAATAATCATCAGTCAGGAAAAGTGTGTGGGCTGCGGCGATTGTACAGAAGCTTGCCCACTGAGTGCTATTTTCGTAGATCCCCTTCGGAAGAAAGCTGTTGTTTGCATTCATTGTGGCGAATGCATTGAGTGGTGCCCTCATGATATTCTGATAAAGACGGAGGTAGAAGAATGAAACGAGGTCAACTGCTTCACATTGATTTGTCAACTAAGACCTCTGAAACAATTGAAAGACAAGATCTCTTCGACAAATATATCGGAGGTGTTGGGGTTGCGTCGAAACTGCTCCTTGAAAACTGTCCTCCAAACACACCATACGAAGATTCACCCATTATCTTTGCTATTGGTCCACTCAATTTGTATTATCCTTGTTGTGCAAAGACGGTTGCTCTCTTCAAATCACCCCTGACAGGGAATCTTGGAGAGAGTTATGCTGGTGGGAAGCTAAGTATGGCAATGCGAGTCGCAGGCCATGATGCTATCTTAATCACCGGAAAACTAGACAAACCACATTATCTTCTAATTCAAGATGATACTGTAGAATTTCGGAATGCTCATGCATTGTGGGGATTGTCTACTAGAGCCACAGGACGGATACTGAAAGAAAAAGTCCCTGGGGAGGGAAGACGTTCAATACTCCGGATTGGAGTTGCTGGAGAGAATCAGGTTCGATACGCAATGGTTGTTGTAGACACAATCCGCCATTTTGGCAGACTCGGTCTAGGATGTGTAATGGGTGCCAAGAAGCTCAAGGGAATCGTTGTTGCAGGGACGCAGAGTCACAGAGTTCCTTCAGTCAAAGATTACAAAACCGAGTATAAGAAGGTCCATGAGCTAGTGCTTCGTTCTGGCCGGATGGATAAATATGACATTCTTGGAACAGCTGTGAATGTACTGCCGCTTAATGAGATGCAAGCACTCCCCACACGTAATTTCAGTTCTTTCGCATTCGAGGGGGCTGAAGAAATTTCAGGTGAACAATTTGCAGATGACGTTCTTGTTGGAAAGAGTTCATGTGTTCCTTGTCCGATAGGTTGTATTCACATTGCAGAGGTGCGCATCCAGTTTAACAAAAAACAGCGTGACTACGGTACGATATATGTTCCCTATGACTATGAGCCAATCTTCGCATTAGGCTCCAATCTTGGTGTCGGTTCAACAGAAGGTGTTCTCCAGCTAATAGAACGGGTTGACCTTAGAGGTCTGGATGCCATGAGTGCAGGTGTTGTGCTCGGCTGGCTGACTGAGGCGTATACCAAAGGGTTTGTGACAATGGATGATTTGGGAGGGCTCGCTCCTCGTTGGGGTGAGGTGGATGTGTATCTGAAGATGCTTGATCACATTGCTTCGCCTCCAAACGCTTTCTATACCATTGCTGGGCATGGAGTAGCCGCTCTTAGTGAAAAATATGGGGGCAAGGAATTAGCAGTCCACTTTGAGGGGAATGAAGCGTCTGGGTACCATACAGGACCTGCTAATATAGTCGGACATATGATCGGGATACGTCACAGTCACTTGGATAATGCCGGGTATAGTATAGACCAAAAAACCTTGTCGAAATCCATGACAAGTGAACAGATAGGCGAGCTGATTGCTGAAGAGGATACCTGGCGAACAGTACTAAATTCACTGGTCCTCTGTCTATTTGCTA
>CAZPWM010000022.1:0-900 GCA_964590575.1 uncultured archaeon | reverse complement strand
ACTCCGGATGTTGTATTGAATGCGCTAAAGGTATTGGGCGAAGAACGGACCATAGATGAGCTGAAACGAATCGGAGAGGAGGTATTTCATCTCAGGATGCGTTTCAAGAATCAAGAAGGATTCAGCCTTGATAATTTGAATCCACCAGCACGTCTTCTAGAACGGCTTTCTCCACATGGAAAGGTGGAACGAACTATGATTGATGATATTCTTCATCATTGGAGAAAAACACACGAACTTTGAGTTGCTAGGAAAATAAATTGTGGACCGGGCGTGATTTGAACTCCTCCAAATCCCAGATTCATTAGAAATCATCATCAACTATTTTACTATTAGACCCATCTGTAATTACTTCTCGCGCAAGACTGTCTACAATTTGATTCAATTGCTTAGCTGTGAAGCTCTTTAACAACCTAACCATCCCCTTCTGCTCCAAGTGAAGTGAATAGAGAACTCCTTTTCCCGTATGGTATGTACCCTTATCCACTGGGATGGTGAAAGTGTCCTCCCTTCTTGCTACTTTTATCTCTCCAACTGCGTGTGTATATTCCCAATTCCAGATAACTCTGGGAACTCTGACTTTTTTGTCAAACGTTCTCTCAGACTGGTAAAAAGCTACAAAAAAGAGGGTGTTTGATCCCCACTGGGCAATCCCGTATACAGGATTTTTGTTTAAGACTACGGATTTCCCCTCGATAAATGGCTCTGGAGGGGTGATTTGGCGAAGAATATCCCTGCCATGAAACAACATGGAACTCCCATTCCAATAGTAGAGAAACACAAGTGCTCCGATTAAGAAGATGGAAGTAAATGGGATGAACAAGATACCGATGATGTCAGATGGCAGGGTGTACTGTACAAGAAATATCACAACAGGTAGGAGAGGAAGAGCAGCACACA
>CAZPWM010000021.1:0-40335 GCA_964590575.1 uncultured archaeon | reverse complement strand
TTACATAACCTACTTGCATTGCCATCTTCAGGTCTGTCCTGGCAACAAGCATTGATTTGTGCAAAGCCATTATTCAGAACCTCCTTTTACAACCTCAAGATAGAGGTCTTCAAGTGATGCTTCTTCTTCAGCGAATTCCACTATCTTGATTCCCGCAGAAAGAAGGGATTGCATCAGTGAAGAGTTGTTTTCCGTTGGGTCTTCAATAGTTACAAGTATCGAATCAATTTCGCCCACGATGTCGTCAACAAAGTTCATGGACTTCGCGATTGAGCTTGCCTTCTCTATATCGCCAACAATTCGAATCCTGAACTTTTGCTTAGCTAGTAACTTCGAACGTAGTTCCTGAGTTGATCCATGAAGGAGAATCTTTCCTTTATCGATGATCGCAATTTGATCGCAGACTCTCTGAACCTCAGGTAGATTGTGAGAGTTGATGAAGAATGTCTGTTTATACTGTTTAGATAGACTAAGAATGAGTTCTCTTACGCGCTTTGCCGCAATAGGATCAAGAGCTGATGTGGGCTCATCAAGAAGCAATACTCTAGGTCTATGAAGTATTGCTCTACACAACGCAACTCGTTGTCGGTTACCGGTACTTAGCTCACCAGCCTTGTCATCTTTTCGGTCCCAGAGACCCATGAAGCTGAGAAGTTCTTCAATTCGATCAGGAATCTCGTTTTCGGGTACATCATAGAGTCTGGCAAAGTACTGCAAGTTCTCGTATGCTGTCAGTGAAGGGTAAATTGTGTGGTTACTCTCTTCTGGGAGCACCCCGGTAATCTCACGAACACGGACGGGGTCTTCAATGATATCAAAACCGTTTACAACAGCGGTCCCATCAGTTGGTCGTAACAGCGTACTCAATAGTCGAGTTGTGGTTGACTTACCAGCTCCGTTTGGGCCAAGAAGCCCGAAGATGGTACCAGCAGGAATGCTCAGCTCCATGTGGTCAACCGCAACTAGGTCTCCAAAATTCTTCGTAAGTCCAGAGATTTCTACTTCATCCAAGTAAACCACGTTCCTTGCTCTCGTAGTGTCGCGGTCAAATAAAAACATGATTACAGAGGAATAACAACTGAAATCAGTCAATCCCTTACACGGTTATTATTTTCTCAACCACTGCAGTTTGTGTATCCTTAATTCCTGGTATCTTGTGAATTTTGTTGACTGTGATTTCATAGAGTTCCTCCAGATTAGTGGTTTCGAGAAGCACCACAATATCGTACTCTCCAGTCGTGACTGCTACTGATGTAGCTTCATCGATTTTCTGAAGTGCTTCAACTACTCCATCAGTCATTCCAAGATCAATATCCATCAGAATATATGCAAACACTCTTTCTGTCATCATTCTCATTCCTTTTTTCTATCAAGTATATTCTTTGATAACCACAAGGGTTTCAATATCGCCAATTCCCTGAATCACCTGAATCTTTTTCAGAATCAAGGAATGGGTTTTTGCTAGATTTCTACTCTTAACACGAAGTAGGTAATCGTGAGTTCCTGCAAGGGCTGCAACCCTTTCAACTCCCTTTATATCAAATAAAGCAGGAAGCAGGTCACCAGTCATTGGGTTCACCTTTATGAGTACGAGTGAACGAACATCTGAAGCCTCTAATGCAACGACTCCAATCATCACAAGCATCACACCAAAAAGTTTCAATAACCACAAGAACGTATCCGCATCTATTACTCCGAATGCACCAGGTATCAGTAAATTACCAATCACGGTGACAGGGATTCCAAGCACAACGGATATGGAGGAAAGAGAGTTGACAACCGCCATTTTTCCTTTACCAAGTGCTCGGACATACATCACAATTGCGAAGAAAGCAGTAATGGAACCTCCAACCATGTATCCAAGAAGAGGGATAAATCCAACAGCCATTGATTGCCAAATGGATTCGCTCATAAAAGGAAGTGCAAGGAGGCTCATCACGGAATTCAGTATAAGAAGAGTCCAAATTCTCATATTCAGCGAATCTACCTTTAGACCTGGTCGAAGTTCATATCGCTTTGTTTTTCTCTGATAATATGTAACGCATGCGGATGATATGTTCATTGGACCTAGGACCAAGAGTAGCGTAATTCCGTCAAATCCACCAGGTGTGGCTCCTACTAAAAGAACTCCAAAGAGAATCGAAACAATTGATTGAATCTCAATGATTGTTGGTGTATCTTTCTCAGCCAACAAATCTCCTATCAGGAGATAGATTATTACTAGCTGACCATACGGTAGAACTGTGGAAGCATTAGAAGAACCTGCTAGAATGTAGTAGGATAGAGTAGATATCCCTGCAAAGAATCCTGCCACTCCAATATAGATCATTGGCGTTTTTGGTAAGAGGCGAAATCTATCAAAGTCTGGGTCAAGTCTATAGCCTAAAGCACGTTTTTTCCCGTTACTAGGCCACTTAATACTCAAAACAATGACTGTGAGAAAGGTCACGATGAAACTTGTCCATTGGGCAAGGAACCCATAACCAAGGGGATTAATACTCACAGTATTGAGCGCAACAATGTCAAACACAACAGAAAATGTTCTCATTACACCTGACCCCAACGCCAGTGAATAGAACACTGTAGTAGCGGACCTACGACTTACAGGTCTCTGACTTTGACTGCTCACTCACAATCACCTCTTATTTCTCAATGAGTACGTGGTGACGATTACCACCGGGGAGAATTACTCTTCGGTGTCATCCTCCATAGTATCTTCAGAAGCTGTGTCTGGTTCAGGTTCTGTTCCGATATCAGCAAGTTCCTCAGCAAATTCAGATTCTTCAGATTTCTTCGACCGCTTCTTAGGTTTCCGTTTCTTATCGTCGGTCACCTGCCGCTGTGCAAGAATGAACTCGTCAAAAGTAAGTCTCTTGCCTGATTGGAGCTTCTCAACTGCCTCCTCAGTCCGTTCTCTTGTCTGGATTCGTTGCTGGTCGCGGAGATCTTGACGTTCAATATCACGTTTCTCTACTGTGACTTTTCTAAGCTTACTCTGAATCTCATCAATTTGCGTACGGAATTCTTTTAGTTTTTCCTCGCCGTCTTTTACTTTTTTAAGCCACTCAACGAAATTCTTGTGTGCAGTATCAGCTGATTTCTTGTATTCCTCGAGTTGAGGACGAATCCGTACGACCTCTTGATGATGTATCTGTGACTGTTCTGAAAGTTCAATGACCTTCTCATGAGCCTCTGATGCCTCTTCCTTGAGCTTCCTTGCAAGTCTGCGAAGCTCGCTAATTCGATCTTGTTTTTCTTTCTCCATACCAATTTTTACAAGCTTTGATTCTATCTTAGCTATTTCCTCAACTATAGAAAGTTCTTCATCCTTAGTGAGCTGATCGGTTTGTTGTCGCCATTCAAGCTCTTCAACACGACGCATCATTCGGCGTTGATCAGTGGAAGGACTTCCAACAAGATTGCTTCGAAGATCTCTAATTTCGTCGTAGACACTTTTCAATTGAGCATGAATTGCGGTTCTGCGATTCTTCGCTTCAGAGATTTCCTTGTTAATTCTGTCGCGCTCTTCTCGCTCGGCTTTTACCGACTCGATTAGAGCTCTAACTTCCTTGTTATGTTCGTCGCGTATATTCTTGTATTCTCTCATTTGATCTCGGTCGCGTCTGAGAACTTCAAGTTCGTCCCGAGCTTGTATTTTGAACTCACGGAGCTTTGTCCGTAGAAATTCAACTTCTTCAGGTTTGGCTTCTGCAGCTTCAGTCAAAGGCATTCTGTCCTTAGAATTTCGTTTTGCGAGTTCTGCATTGCAGAACGGATTTCGTTCACCCAGAAGGGTGCTTCGATAGGCGTTCTTCGCAAGATGCCTTCTTAAAAGGTTTCGCATGGAACGACTATACTCTTGCAAGACAATCAGCAATCTTCTCTGAGATGTCAAAATCAGTGACCTGTTGTAGACCAGACCATCCTGGTGTTGCATTCGTTTCTAGGACCCATAATTTCCCATACATGTCTGGAATGATATCCACACCAACCAATCGTCCTTTTACAGACTTTGCAGCTTTCAAAGAGAGGTCAGTTACATCGAGTGTGTTTTTTCTAGGAACGCCTCCACTGTGGATGTTTGTCGTAATTCCTTCTCCCCCTACTCGTTGCATAGTCGAAATGACTTCATCATCAAGCACTAACGCGCGAATATCATATCCTGGACTCTTCACATACTCCTGAAGCAGATAGGCACCCTTTCCAAACATCTGACTGTGGAATTTTAGGTAGTCATAGATATTGTCTAAATCAAATTCTCGTTCAATAAGCTGGACACCTATGCCTCCAAATCCTGTGATAGGTTTTAGAACACACGGAAAATGTCTTTTGACAAAAGCAGCTGCATCATCGATAGATTCGGTGATTAGTGTCTTTGGAACAGGAAGTCCTGCAGATACCAAACGACGCATAGTTTCAGATTTATTTCTCATTAGAAGGATTGAAGAAACAGAATTGATGACACCTACACCCATTTCTGTCAGGGCGGATAGTAGACCCACACGATTGAAGAAGACACCGATATCATTTGCACCTAGGTCTAATACAATAAGGAGGTCTAGGGATGAGAGATCTTCACCATTCATCGTAATCTCATGCTTGTTAGTAGAACCCATCCTTGTTACCTTCCATGGGATGACTGGAATTATGGTCACACCCAATCGATGAAAGGACTCTTCGAGGCTTTGTGATCGTCTAGACCAGGGATCTGAAGAGAAGAGCCCAACTTTCGATACGTACTTTGGACCCACTATGCTCACTCCATTTGAGAAATAACTAATTGATATCCATAACGACTATCTTTTATGTTCTCTCAATTTTAATTCATT
This sequence comes from uncultured archaeon, assembly GCA_964590575.1. Taxonomy (GTDB): domain Archaea; phylum Asgardarchaeota; class Thorarchaeia; order Thorarchaeales; family Thorarchaeaceae; genus SMTZ1-45. The sequence goes on along the minus strand of CAZPWM010000021.1, from coordinate 35,506 downwards.
AGTTGAGTTCTATGAAACTATTCTCTGATGAAGAGCTAAATACTATCAACAAAGGACTTCTTGGAAAAACCGGATATTTCCTGATTGCTTTTCGCAATAAGCATGGGCCAACCCTTCTGAAAAAACTCTGGATAGAAATGCTTGAGGAGTTCGGATATCCAGTTAAGTGTCTAAGTTGGTGGTCTAGTGGAGGTAGAATGGGTCTCTTAGAGTGCGAAACAGAAAACGGTCTGTCAGTTTTCGGCCAATGGGTGTTGGATGATAAACATGAACTCCTCAATGTAATGGAGTTAGATGAGAATGAATTAAGCAACATTCGTGATGGCTTTGATGCAGGAACTGTCACCTCTTCTGCAATGAGAGCGTACAGAATAGGGGAGTCAGGTGGCGAGATAGAATGAATCCATCTAGTCAACTGTAAGAGTTTTTGAAAGATTTCTTGGAAGGTCCGGATTGATACCGAGATCAACTGAGAGGTAATAACTTAGCAATTGAAGTGGGATCACATCGAGGATTGGATTGATGAGCTCATCGGATTTTGGCACTTCTAGATAGTCGTGTTTGTTGGCAACATATGGTTCAAGGGTCTTCTCGAACTCGCCAACAACAATTGTACGACCCTGTCTTGCCTTCACTTCGTTGATGTGATTGATGACCATCCAGCTATCTTCCGTAGTTGTGACAAAAATAACAGGATATCTCTTCGTGACAATACTTAGTGGTCCATGTTTGAACTCTGATGAATACATCCCCTCACAGTGATTGTAACAAATCTCCTTGATTTTGAGTGCACCTTCCTTGGCTACACCATCTGTGAAACCATAGCCAAGGCAATACAAATCATTGACATCCATCATTGTCCGAGCCAAATTACTTGCTAGAATCCCCGTTCTATTGATAGTAGTTTCTGTAAGTGTGGGCAGGTCATCACGGAGTCTATTGATGAATGCTTTAGCTTCAGATGCGTCTATGTGTCCATTTCGTTCACCTAGTTTCGAAGCCAAGTACGCAAAGATAATGCTCTGAGAGTAGTATGTTTTTGTGGCAGGTACTGATACCTCATATCCGCAAGCCATAGGTATGTATGAGTCTGCTTGAAACATTAGAGTACTACCAATGACGTTCAGGATCCCGAGGGTCTTACCAAAACTCTCAGCTTTAACCAGGTTTAAGACATTTAGAATGTCTTTTGTTTCACCACTCTGTGACACCAGAATGGAAAGACTGCCTTCATCCATGGTCTGACCATACATGGATTGGAACTGACCACCGAGTGCATGTATCATCGGGAGTCCAGCAAGTCTATTGAAATAGTAGGTCCCTAATATGCTTGCATTGTATGAAGATCCACAAGCAACCAAGTAGTGCCTTGAGGCGTCTTCAATGAGTTTCAACCATTTCTCATTCTTGGGACTTTCAAGAATGCCAATTATATCTTGAGCAACTTTCGGTTGTTCATTGATCTCCTTGAGCATGAAATGAGGATAGCCGCCCTTCTCTGCTGCTCGAGCATCAACGTTAGAAATTTGTGGAATTCTTTCAAGTTGCTTTCCATCTTCTATTCTATAAACTTTGATATCATCAGGACTCAGAACCAACATCTCACCATCTGCTGGATAGATCACATTGTTTGTGAGAGGAAGGACTGAGGGGAGATCACTTGAAACAATAGTTGCACCTTCTGCAATACCAGCTACCAGAGAAGAACCCATCTTGACTGCGTAGATTTCCTTTTCGTCAGCCCGACCAACAGCATATGCAAAAGCACCTTTAAGATCCTGAATGGAGAGTCTCACAGACTCAAACATGTTTCCAGTTTCTTCATAGTACTTATCCACAGCGTGAACGCAAAGTTCACCATCGTTCTCGGACCTGATAATGTGACCGGAATCTAGTAGCTCTTGCTTGTACTCTACATAGTTGTGGATATTTCCATTATGTGCTCCGTAGAAGACCTCCTCGCAGCCAAAGTGAGGTTGAGCATTGGCTTTCGTTGGTGCACCATATGTTGCCCATCTGAGCTGAGCGATTCCACGATCACCTTTCATTGCTGAAAGTCCGAGTAGTTTGTCTACTTCCTTAACTGTGCCAACATCTTTCCGAAGGTCAACTTTTCCATTACGAACTGCCGCAACACCTACGCTATCGTAGCCCCTGTAAGTCAGTTTACTACTGCATTTTACAAGAAGCTCACCTATATTGTCACTATCCTCTGTAACAATCCCAGTGATGCCGCACATCGAGGCTGAACATCGGTGATTAGTAATTAAGACTTATGTACGGGGGACAACTGCACCAAAATTCGATTGAACTCACAGAGGCGAAGCAATTATATCGCCGATTCTCTCTTTTCTTTGAAGAGAGAAGAGAGGACCACGCCATGGGAAGACAGAAACGAATGGCATTGCTTCTACATCCGTTCCGGAGGGAACTCTACCAAGTTCTATGTGAGAATCCTGGCACATACCTCCTTGAACTGGTAGACATCCTCTCATCCCCACTTGGAACTCTGACTTGGCACCTCAGAATTCTCGAACGTGAGGGTCTTGTGAAATCAATCAAATTTGCTGGAAAACGACTATATTATCCAAGAATGTTAAGGTCTCAAGAAGCAGAGATGGCATACCTAACCATGAGAAGCGACACGGCCCAGAAAGTTTTCGCCTACGTCGTTAATAATCAGGGGTGCTATCAAGAACAGATGGCGGAATCACTTGGAGTACACCATGATACTGTTAGATGGCATATCTCCAGAATGGAAGATGTGGGGCTTATTAAGGTCGTTCGCGAAGGTCGAAAGAAACGACACTACTTGGACAAACTTGGAGATTTGCTACTAAAAGGTAGTCTGAACACAATTACGGAAGCGTATGTCATGTTCCTGATGGAGAAGCTAGAGGATGGCTGTCTCAATCCAGAAATTCGCGAGTCGACACCAGAACATGTTACTATCAGAATTGATTGCCCCGAACGCGGGAAGGACTGCTTCGTTGTAATCAATCTCAGAGACTGGGAATTTCAATTGTTTGAGGATGATGATACAGAAACCTCGATTGAAAAAGAGCAAGCAGCAACTAGTGGTAATTAGGCTGCTCCGTCCAATATCAGACGAACCTTTTGTGCTACATCATCGGGATGTGGACCCGGACATACGACTGCTAGGAGTCTGGTTTCATCAACTCTTGTAATTAAAAGCCTTAGTCCAGCAGCATCGAGAGAGATTGAATCAGTGACTTCTGAATAGGTCAATCCATTTGCAAATAAGGCGCCCATCAAAGCAGCAACTTCAACCTCATCGTTGAAACCTACAGAGCCTAGGGGAAGACCATCAACCGTAAGTAGAGCACCCTGTGTGACCTCAGGTATCTCTTCAACAATTCTACCTAAGATAGTTTGTTTTCCAAAAGCACTTGTCGATCCCATCACTAGCTCCATTCGGGTGGCAATGGACTGGAATGCAGGAACTAGAGCGTCGAGGTTCAAGCCTGCATCATTAGCTCTTGATATCACGATGACTAGATGATAATGTGGTTGTACAATTGTGAGAATTCTCTCAATGCTGGTTGTGTGAACAAGATGTGTTGGTCCTGAACTTTTCAGGTGATGAAGGGCAGATGTTCCACCCCATACTAATGCAGAAGAAACTGTAGCAATTATGCGAGAATCTATTTCTCCACCTCGAGATACTGCAGCAACCACTACACCTTCTCTAGTACAAAGAACAGCAGTCTTTACTGAACGGTGTACCTTTAGTGTTTCTTCAAGAAGGGTCGCTACCTCTCTCAATGTTTCTCCTGGCATAGCATCAACCAGCGCGTTGTTTCTGCGAGTTTGGACATGCTTTCGCATTTATAACTGATGCTCTTCTAAGAACAGAGTCAGAAAGTGCTTCGCGTCTCAGAGCAACAAGTTTAAATCGATGGTCAAAGGCACCGATGTTAGCGGCCATGGAGGCATAATTTTGAGCTCAAGGTTTAGCATCATCTCATCAGTAATAATTGTGATATTGGTATTCTCCTTAGTTGGCGGTTTTGTATTTCTGACAAATCAATATGTTCCATCAAACATTGCAGTCGTTGTTATCGACCCCGGATTTGGGGATAGAAGTATGGCGGATCAGGCATACGAAGGACTGTTCACTGTAGAAGTCGTTGTTGATTACGACTTCAGGGTTGCAGTTGATGTGGACGATTTGGAAACCATTATTGAAAACATTGCTAGCAATGGAAACCATGACGTGATTATGGTAATTGGAACTGAGGTAGGTCTCGCTGCAGCAGTCAATACTGTAGCGGCAGCTTATCCGAATCAGAGATTTGGATTCATTGGAGGTTTTGTGAACCAGCCTAATGTGGCGTCCGCAACTTTTGCGTATAAAGAAGCATCATTTCTTGCAGGAACGCTTGCAGCTTATTTGGCTGTTGGTAATGTGAATCGAACAGGAGTCGTAGGAATCATCGGTTCTGTGGAGGCAGATTCGGTTGTAGCAGAATATATTGATGGCTTTCTACAAGGTCTTGATTATGCTAATCAAACTCTCGGAAATGTCACACTTCTACCAACTCAATACGTTGGATCCTACAACGATTCATCAACAGCAGAAAATCTTGCTAAGAATATGTGGAATCCCGCCATTGGTAATGCATCAGTTATTTTTGCTCCAGTAAGGGCGAGCATCATGGGTATTCGGTCAGCAATGGAGTATGCAAATCTTACCTGGTTTTTGAATACATTAAATCATGAACCATTTGTGATTGCTGCAGAGGGCAACCAGAACTATATGGGTAATCCAAATATCGATATTAGAACTGGCCCTTCATGGGTTGTGACCAGTGTTGTTCCTCGTTCAGACTTAGCTGTGTACCGAATTATCAATGCCACGCTTTGGGATGACTTCATAGGAGCTTCCGATTATGGCGGCGAATTTGCAAGCCAGTTCGGGGGTAACCTTACTAACAACGGAATAGATCTAGAAGATATGTTAGAGTTTCGAAACGAATTCTGGGTCACTGGTGCAATGATTAACAGGACAATAGATTATCGTTTGGCAATCATAAACGGAACGATCCTAATAGACGAATAATCGCTGGTTGTTTCTTTGGGGGTGTTTCACCCCCACTTCTTCTATTTTCAAACACCTAAATCACGAGGTGGTCATACTGAATATATCTCAGGAAATCATAGTTTTAGCAAGAAATGGTGAAATTTTGAAAAAACTTGGGCGCACGGGGTGGGCACTTGCAGGTGTCGACAGCGTGAGACAAGAATCTGTGGGAGAGCACTCTTATGGAACGATACTAATCTCATTGATGATCTCAAAGGCACTCCTTCAGCAAGGAGAGAGGGTTGATCTTAGCAAGGTTTGTATGCTGGCTACTCTTCATGATCTCCCAGAATCCATGACCTCTGATATTCCACGACTGACAGTGGACCTGGGAGGCGACTTGCTTCAAGAAGGGAAAAAGGAAGCTGAAAAGAAAGCAATCCAACTCATTTCAAAAAAAAGCAAGTTCTTTGGAGAGTGGCTTGTCAATTCATGGAAGGATATGGAAGGAGTAAGTAGTATCGAAGCTCGCATTGTGCATGGAGCTGATAAAATCGATATGCTTGTTCATGCGGTTTCACTTGAAACATCTGGCGTATCTCCTAAAATCTTGAATCGATTCTTCATTAACAGTTATACTTCATTGAAGGAGCTAAAGATAGACCTTGTCGAGGATATCTTCTGGAACCTATACAGAGAGCACATTGAGAATGCAAAAAGAATGGGAGTCAAGTTGAAAGAAATCATTCGAATTTAGATTCTGCACCATTTTTTACTGACTTAATGAAGTCACGATGCAACCCAGCAGCTATAGTTCTGGCAACTCTGACAGGTTCAGGAACTCTTCCATCAATGGTCAGCTTATCAAGTAAATTTCTTGCTCTTGAAACACCAATACCAGCTACCGAGATGTAGAGAGAGTGGCTGGTCCGCAACTGGATGAGCTTTCGGGGTCCTGTCTTCTCAAGGAGATCGCAACGGACTTTCCAGTCTTTAGGAAAGTATTCCTTCAGGTATTTCTCAATGCCTTCGGAAGGATGATAGGACACACAAATAACAGGAGTATCTGTCTTTTCATAGAGTGTAGATATATCAACAATATTGAACCACGAAACCACTGAACCTCCGAGCATCCAAGCGCGTATGTCTTCACGATTGAGGCGACTGAACATTGAAACTAACTCTTCAGTGGAATTACTCCCGCCAACTGTGGGTGTACATACACTGAAACCGTCAATCCGCAAATCCCCCCTCATGACAACTCCAGCCATTATACTCCGTGTTTCAGTCTTTTCGAAGCTTTCAGCTACTCCAAGAACACGAACCCCTTTTTTCCAACCGATTGTTGCATCTGTCGGGATTGAAGAATCTAAGCGATGTGTTGAATTCAAACAGAAACCCACCTTCTTGTTGTTCGATCTTTAAGAAATTTCACTGAAATAGTGTTCTGAGCGTCTATAATATATTAGTCATGCAAACTTTATTAATGCGCATTTCCAAATGAAAAGCATACTAGTCAGAGAGAGAGTAACGAGTGGCTGCCATGTTTGATCCAAGCTTCGAAGAGCTGCAAGGGAAGCTGAGGCAGATAATGGAAGAAGCCACAGCACTTGCTGCTGGAGTTCGAGCATGGATGCTTCTTTCCAAAGAAGGTCTCCCAATATCATCAGCAGTACCTCATGGTCTTGAGGAAGCAGAGATTGCCGCCATGGCAGCTTCTATTCTAGGTGTTGCTGATCTAGCAGCTGAGAGAATGGATCAGGGAATTCTGGAAGAGATACTCCTCACCAACGAAAAGGGACTCATGATAATGAAGAGTGCTGGTGATAAGGCAATACTTGTATTGGCAGCTGGCAAGGGCATGAAGACGGGGCTCTTAGTTTATGCTGCAAACCAAGCAGCTGAAAAGATTGCTCCACTTCTTTAGTTTTCAAAGACACGAAGCAGCCAGTATACCGAATGTAGCACAAATAACAAATTTTGGTCCGATCTGTATAAACCGGTTAGAGCCCAATTGTCAAGGAAGAAGTTACTTCCAGAAGCTATGAGACGTCCCCCATTGCCATTTTCAAGCCCAACCAAGACGGAACGTCTCTCTGAATATTCAGTCCCATTCTCATCTCGCCAAACTACATCCACCCATGCAATCTCATATGAGGTCCCAGTATAGTTGAGAGAACATCCATTGTAATCGATAGCATCTATATCATCAGTGATTGGATGTGGATTCATCTCGGTTATCAATTCAGTTGATGAAACACCATTCACAATTATTGTGATACCTGGGATATGGTCGTTTACTAATGTGATATTGAACTGAGCAAATAATTCGTTTGCCTTGTTTTGATCTATGCTTGAGTTCGATAGTCCGACCAAGACAAGATTGCCACCATTTGCAAAATAATCTACATAAGCAGCTAGCTCTTGGGGAGTATATGAATAGAGACCTACTCTATCAAAAGAGAAATCATTTACCGTATATGCCCAAGAGCAGGGATCAAGTACAAAAATCGCATCATAAAGTGACAGAACTTCCGGAGTCAGGTTATCAGAAAACCTCAACTCATCAACTGCAATGCCTACTTGTGTCAAAGTTCGATAGAGCTTTCTGAACTGACCATATGAGGAGTCAAACGACCAAGAAGTATGGCTGATATCAAAAGCCACGTCATGCAGTGCAACATGTGCATCGAAAGCAAGTTCAATTTTAGATGTCAGATAACCAGACGATGTGAATGTAATCGTGGCTTCTTGGTCTTCCAACGCGTGTGAGGATTCAACTCTTAAATCCACGAATAGCCCATTACTCTGGTTTACAAAGATTGAGGAGGGGCCAGTCAACCACTTTGCAGCTACACCTCGATAAATCAGAGAAAAGGTAGTGTTATTTGAAGCAAAAATGGAGATGTAGATTTTCAGTGTGTGGTTGACAAAATACCGTTCAAAAGAGAAAGGAATCGACGAAGGAGTAATCACTGCGATAAGTGGGAGCCCATTATCTTTTTGTGAAAAATCGATATAGAGCAGTGTGGTTTCAAGATCAAACAATCCAGCTCCGACCAGCCATTCCTCATACGGGAGCGTAAAAGCTCCAATCATCACCGCAGCTTTTACCATCCCAGGAGTCCAAGTCCATTCATTTGTTAGGCAATGTGCTATGATTTTAGAAACTCCCGCCGCGACAATTGGTGCCGCAAAGCTTGTACCAAGGACAGTTCGTCCATTATCTGTGTAATCACCCCGAGCTGAGATGTCAGGTTTCATTATCCGGTCTCGAAGAGGTCCAGTAGAGGAGAAGGAATATGGTTTATTTGCTTCATCTACTGCTGCTACCGCGATCACTTCGGGGTAGATGGCTGGCGATTCTACAGAGCTGCCAGTAACACCGTCTTGACCATTATTGCCAGCAGAAGCTACAATGCAAACACCTTGATTGAAAGCCCACTTAACAGCTTCGCCTATCGAATCGTTATAGATAGGTGATATACCCAGACTTAAATTAATAACACTACAGTTCTCCTCGAGAACAGCCCACCTGATTGCCCCAACTATAGCAGCTGGTGTTGCAACATCATTTGACGCAACTACCTTCGCATTCACCAATGCGGCATTAGGATCTTCAGAAGCAATGATGTTTGCAATGAATGTTCCGTGAGTCACTCCACCAGGACTGCTGTCTGTAGTCGTGTTATCGTTGTCAGGATAACCAAATGATGTGTTCACAAAGCTCTTCTCTGATACAACACGGGTACTCAACTCCTGATTAATGTTGATTCCAGAATCAATAATTGCAACGCGCACAGCTAAATCAGGAACAGAATAAGTATTAGGTGCTATGGATAGTCCAGTAATGCTTCCTAAAATGATGATAGTGGACAATAGCAGTACAGTACCCCTACGTCGTCTGGGTTCAATACGTTCATCCACCGTCATTCTCAACTTCCCGATTTCCTGATGATATTACTCTGAAATCTCCACATAAAGTCTGTGCGGAAGAAGCAATCATGAAAATGATACAAACCAAATGCTTAATTCGGTTACCAAGCCTGTGAACAAGAGGTTGCACGCTTTGGTCATGGATGACCCTGACTTATATGAACTTGAGGAAGCGACGGGGATTGGTATCTTTGAACCCGGAACGTTTCTAGAGAGCCAGATTGACAAAAATCAGATGCTTGGTGTGTTAGGATATACGGCCTTAGGTATGATTCTCCTGGTGGTAGCAACAGTTATCATCATGATACCACTAATGTTGACAGGCCTTATCGTTCTCGTTGGCTTTTCTGTGTACATCGACCCTTTAGCGATTCTAATAACAACTGTTGCAGAGGTTGTATTCGTTATCCCGCCAATGTATTATATCAGGAAATATGGATTTCCAAAATCCGCAATAGGCATCAAGAATATGATTTCGCCTAAGGATGCAATTCTTGGCGTCGTAATTGGGGCGTCAATGTTGGGAGCAAACATTGCCATTTCATGGGTGATGACAGAAGCAACTGGACCATCGGTACCAGGTGAAGACTTTTTGGTGGCTAGAAATTGGCCAGAAATGATTGCTTGGATCATAGTGATGTTTGTATTTGTTGGATTCACAGAAGAACTAATCTTCAGAGGGTTCATGCAACGACGGATGGAGATGTACTTCAGAGGACAAGGAACTGGGAACTACAAACTTATTGCGTTACTAGTAAGTAGTTTCATATTTGCTGCGATACATCTCGATCTTATTGGACTCCCAACGAGGTTTGTACTTGGGATGTTTCTAGGTTTTCTAGCTCAGCAAAGAAAATACAATATTCTTGGACCTTCAGTCGCCCATGGTATGAACAACGCAGTAGTCGTTCTTCTATCTAGCTTGCCATATCTTTTCTAAAAAACTGTAGGGGATCTGCTCAAGTCAGATCCCCTTATTCATCTTATGCAAGTAGAGTGCATGGATTAGCGAAACTCATGCTTGATACTTGAATGCCACCTTAATGTTAGCCCGGAAAGCTACAATCTTGTTATCTTCCACCTTGCAAGTGAAATGATCAACATCGATTCCTACAATTCCTCGAACGCTTTTCGCTGCAACAGCCAGAGCATTCTTGCAGGCTTCTTCCCAGCTATTAGGTGACTCTCCGATTAGTTCTATTACCTTAACAACACTCATGAATCTATCAATCCTCCTTAGGAATGGTATCTCTTGGAACTTTAACCTTAAGGGTATTGCTCAATATCAAAACAGCTCAATTGGGACTATGCCAGAGTCGTCCGACGTGCAAAAATGAACCAGGCAATCAACATGAGTGCTAACGATAGTTCCAAGATTATTAAGATATCAGGCAGAAACTCTGTAATTGCTACGCCTTTGAATGCAGTGTCAGACATCATGACCCTTCCTAGGTTTAGGGGGTAGTAATCATCAACAAGTCCTACATCCATAAAGCCCGTTCCTACGATTACACTCGCAAAGAGAAGGAACAAAAACGATTGATTTGCTTGGAGTCGTGTTGTAACAACTGTGGAAATCAGCACACCAAGAGTTGAACCAGAGAGTGACATGAGTGCAAGGACGATGTTCATAGTTAGGTATTGAGCCCAGACATCGATATTGAAAAGCACCTGCCAAAGGATGAGCAAGAATTGTGCCTGAAACATCCCAACCATGAAGTATGCGCATACTTTTGCAAGTATTGCTTCCATCTTGCTTGCAGGAGTCAGAAGCATTCTGTTTAAGGGAATGTCGCCTACTATAGCTTGAGCCGCTGTTGCTGCAACAGCAATGAATACAGCGAACACAATCATGAAGACTCCAAATGTAGCTTCAAAACCACCAGCCCCCGGAGGTTGAAACTCACCAATCATATCAGTAGCAATCTCTCCTTTGACCCACCCATGGTCAGATCGAAAGTCTTGCACAACTCTACTGAAGAATGAGAAAACAGATGATTGACTCATGAAATCGGTACTACTAATATGGAGGTCTACGAAAGCGGGAATGTCTCCAGTGATGTTCCCTTCAAACCCATATGGAATTACAGCATACGCTTCTACTCTATCAAAATATAATGCATCTAATGCTTCTACTTCGGTGTCGAACATTTGAACAATGAAGTCAGGATTATTCGCAAGATACAGGGTGAAATTCAATGATAAATCCTCCCCGGGAAATGTATCAGTTGGGTCAGTATCGACGACGCCTAATCTGATTGCACCCTCATTCTTACCAGTTTCAGGGGAGATGCCAATAGCGCTTTGGTTGGTAGCTGCAAACATCGTCACCATAATCATTGTTGGTAGGACAAAGACAAGAAGAAGCGCAAACTTATCATTCTGAATCAATCTGAGTTCCTTTAGGAACATTGACCATATACGCCACAACTTGGTGTTTTTCTTAGTCTCCGTCTTAGACAAACGCAATCACCTAACTCATCACACTGGCTCTTCGACTAAACGCCTTTTATGGGTTTTCTGCCCATCGCGTGTGTTGATTAAACCAAGAACCTCAGCACTCATCAACAAATATAGCACCAATGTGTTTGAATCGCCCCAAGTTTGAGCATGTTCTCGAACCTGTTTTGCGGTCATTCTTCGACCTTGATTATACAAATCCCCTAAAATCTTCTGAATCACCAAGTCACCATATGCAAAAACCGTAAAGTTTCCTAAACCAGCTAATGATAACACTCGAACAGTCCATTCTCCAATTCCTCTTATGGGTTTCAGTGCTGCAAGAACTTCTTCATAGGGAATTCCAACGAAGGAGTTGATATCTAACTTACCATCGGCCACAAGACTTGCGGCTCTATGGATATATTCGGTCTTGTAACCGAACCCAAATTCTCTCAGACCATCCATTCCAGTTTTTGAGATGGTGTGGGCATCTGGAAAGTAATACCAATCTTGGTTCTTGAATGATACAGGTTCAGTTAGTCCAAGTATCATTCGCTTTGTGAATATGTTGGCGGCTCTATACGAAACCTGCTGTTGGATGATTGTTTTTATCAACGCTTCAAATGGTGATGGTGACATATAGGGTCTAATACCTGCCACTCTAGGAACGAGGTGTTCAATTACTGGATCTTCACTCATTTGGTTCAATGCGTCATCTATTTTAATTTGAAGACCAAGTGTTCTCTCAACCAATGCTTTTAGGGTTCGTTTGTTAATATCAATGTCTGAGTGAGTAACTCGTAGTAACTCTCCAGGATTAACTTGAGTCATAATGAGTGCAACACATTGATTTTCCAGAATATACGCACGCCCAAAGTATCCATCTCCAGTGCGTTCAGGAACTGGTTGGATATCAGGATATATCCATGAATGTACTGAAGAGAGTAAATCATAACCACTAGGAACTTTGACACGGAAAGACAATCATATCACTCTTAGAAATATAGCTGCATCTGCCGAATCGAAATCCAGCAGACACAAATTCAATTGAGATATCATCGCAGATCGGAATTAATCCGACATTACTCCTTATCCTTTTTGAAGGGGTTGCCTTTGAATGGATTCTTTGGAGCGTGCAATTTAATCTTGAAATTTTCCTTTGCCTTTCCACCAGTTGAGTCTTTATCTTTGCTCAATGATTTAACCTCTCATTCATCTAATTGGCTTAATTGATAGAGAGCATTAATCTATTTGAATCTATCATCCATCAGTATTATAACAACACCAAATGAAGAAAAACAAGAGGCAATATGGAGAATAATTCTGGGTCAAGGGTGGATACATCAGTCATGAGGTTTGCACTGATGGTTCTTGCTACTATTCTATTGAATTTTGGATTGTTCTTTGTTCTGAATTTCCTTGCGCCTCTAGTTACAGGAGTTCTTATTGGATTCATACTAGTGAAAATACGAGATAGCTTAGCTGTTAGCTTTATTGGGACCATTTTCAGCTATTGCATCGTCTTTGTGATTTCTGAATGGTTTCTAGGATTTACAAACACCCCTCTAGATATTGCGTTAGCTGTCCTCATAATGGGAATAATAGGTACAACTGGAGGTTTGATTGGATCACTTATTTCTTCCAGAACCCGAAACTAGCTCATGTATCTACGACTAATCGCCCTGGAGTAAAGTCTGCATTTTGACCAATTGTGGTTCTTCTTAGAGGATTACCAAATAACATCCATTCTGCTGTTGAAACAGCATTATCAATTGTCAGGGTTGTTGTTTCTCCTTTTCGAACCTTCTCAAGTTCAGCAAAGACCTTTGATTCAAGATTCTCTGCCAGAGCTTTATCAACAGCTAGTTTCACCTCTCCTATTAGTTCATGAGAATCTAGGAGGTCAAGAAAACCGAATTTCCATCCGTCACAATAAGGACATGTTCGCCAGTCATCAAATGGCTCTATGTTATTCATTGTATCAAGCGTTGCACCAATATATGACGCCCCTGAGTTCAGGAATGCCTTCAGTAAAGGGCCTTCTTGTGCAGTCCTACAAGCTTCCGAGTACACGACAGGATACCCTGCAAACTTTATGGCTGAAGCTTGGTCATGACTCAAAATAACTGAATTATGTGTTGCCCATCTATCTGGAGTGCCGTGAATTCTCGATGCAAATACACCATCAGAGAATTGAAGGATAAATTCACTTACTGAGAGTAACTTAGCTTCATCCGCTGTATATCGATTTAATACTTCTACATCAAATCCAAGTTTAGAAAGTGCTTGGACATGTCTGTTAAATCTATTGGGCTGGCTATCAAAAACAATGGCAATGTCACTATCTACGATATACGGGTCCATATGATATAGAACTGTTTCAGGTGGTCCGAAAATCCGACCAACCGGGAAATCAGGGATACCATCACCATCTAGATCTTGAATGAACCAATCAGTGAAGGCATAGGAACTATCGTATGAAATCTGAGTTGCAGGGAGCTCTTTATTGTTACCAATTAGGAGAGCACCCTTGTGGTAGGTTGGGTCGTAATTCTTTTGAATCGTCTTTTGAGTCAGCACCCAGGAACGGTCTTTTTCTAAGATGAAGTCAGATCCAAGTTCTTTGGCTTTAGCCTCGTATTTAGCTACTTTCTCATCTCCAACCCTGCCACAAACAACAAGCATTTGTTTGATAAGGGCCCTATTCATTTTGCCCACATCAAAAGCAAGCTCTTCATCAGTTCTTTCTCTTCTGAATTTCTTCTTGATTTCATTGATGGTCCCAAGGCCACCTTTCCTGATGATGTTCATAGCAATAAAGTCCCCAACAAAACTAATAATTACTGTTACTGGTGCAGCCGCTTACAGGACAGAGAAAAGGATATGGATGTTTACATGACCTCAGAAATCAAAGTGATATCGTTAGACTTGGATGGTGTGCTTTTTGATGGGGCAAGTGCGACATTTGTGATTGCTAAACAAGTTGGCTTAGGAGATCAGTACATGGCTCTTTTTCAGAGAATAGCACAAGAGGCTATGAGTCTCAGAGAGTCGGTTATTGAAGGCGCTAAGATATGGAAAGGGATACCCGTCGATGCTACATATCACTACCTCGTCAAAACGCTGCCACTTATGGAAGGTACAGTTGATACAATAAACACACTGAGAAAATGGGGATATGAAGTTGGTTGTATCTCAAGTGGAGTCAGCCAGTATTTCATGGAACCACTCACACGACGATTGAATCTTGACTTTGCTTACTCAAATATTCTTGGATCTGATAATGGAGCTCATGATGGAACAGTCCAATACGTTATGGGAGGTCCGGAAAAAGCTTCAACAATTTGGCAATATACTCAGCTCAAAGGATATTCACACGATAGTATCACAAGTGTGGGAAATGGTCTTAATGATATTGACTTGTTCAATGTTTCTGCATTCAGTATTGCCTTTAATCCAGTGGACAAGAGAGTAAGTGATGCAGCAACTGTCACGGTTACCTCTAAGGACCTGCGAAACATTCTTCCACACTTTGAAAGGGCTTAACCCAATATCTTATGGAATGCATTTCTGATATGCTCCTTGTCCTCAT
The DNA here is from genome assembly GCA_964590575.1 of uncultured archaeon. Lineage (GTDB taxonomy): Archaea > Asgardarchaeota > Thorarchaeia > Thorarchaeales > Thorarchaeaceae > SMTZ1-45. Next base: position 20,492 of record CAZPWM010000021.1, on the reverse strand, counting down.
CAGCGAGACTAGGGTGAACAGGGATATCAAAATGCCTGAGTCCGATTTCTTCGGACACTGGTAGATTAACTGCTGAATAATCTGGATAGTCTACGAACTTCGCCCATCTCCACTTTTTGATATTAAGATAGGTGTCCTGCTTGTGGCATGGCAGTGCATAAACCGCTCTTGATCCTACACCCTCATTTCTTAGAGCAGTGACCATTTCATCTCGGTTCAGTTCATCAGAATAAAGCCGGGGTGCATAGAGATGATAAGATGATTTGAATCCTGGATCTTCAGCTTGAGGTATGATTGAGTCGAACTCTGTGAAGAAGTCATTAAACTCCTGAGCATTCGCTCTTCGTTGTTTGACTGCTTCTGGTAGCCGTTTTATCTGTTCAATCCCTATGGCAGATACTAGATCCATCATCCTATTATTGTAACCAATTCTGAAGTGACTGTAGCCGCCCTGTTTTCCACGGCCATGATTTTTCACCATCAGCATCGCGTCATAGAGCTCCTCGTTGTCAGTAGTATTCATGCCTCCCTCTCCGGTCATCATATTCTTGGTGGCGTAGAAGGAGAAAGAGGCAACATGTCCAAACGACCCAACTTTTTTCCCGTCAATTTCAGAACCATGTGCTTGGCAGGCATCCTCGATGACCAGTAGGTCATGATCATCCGCGATATCCATAATGTGCTTCATATCAGCAGGCATTCCGAAAATATGTACAGGCATGATTGCACGAGTCTTGTCGGTGATAGCATCCTCAATCAAATCAGGATCAATGTTGTAGGTTTCAGGTTTGATATCTACAAAAACAGGAATTGCACCCACCATCGCTATTGAATTTGCAGAGGCGATGAATGTGAAAGGTGATGTAATGACCTCATCTCCAGGTTGAATGTCTAAGGCTTCTAGAGCTGTACTCAAAGCTGTAGTTCCGTTATTCGTAACGGTCGCAAATTTTGTACCAATGTACTCAGCGTATAGTTTTTCAAGCTCCCGAGAAATCTTACCTTCAGCTAACATCCCTGACTCAAGGACTCGTTTCACAGCATCTATTTCTTCTTGACCTATTATTGGTTTAGCAAATGGAATCATGCCGGTTCACAGGTGTCCGGATTTCTATACAGAATAAAACCCTTTGGCATGTATGATAAATGTCCTATTCTGTTGTAGTTTCAGGAGTTGCATCCATCTCAGCTTGCATTTCCTTGTAGTAGGCAAGCCGACGTCGATTCTCAATTAACCCAACAAGACCGATTGACACACTCATTGCTGCGAGTGCTGCAAGCATGTAAGCTAAGTTACCTAGTAAGAATATTATCGCGAGTGCGAACCCACTCATGAAACCAGTAGAAGCTCGTGTAAAGTTAGTTGTCTTTCTCGGTGTGAGTCTTTGACTCATCCAATCGATAATCGTTGTGAAACCAAGTGCTAAAGAAATAAGGAACCAGAGCCACTCTGGGTTCAACTGAATCTGGAAGATCACGAGGAATAAGAGCCCTCCACCCAATCCACCATAGATTCCACTACAACGTCCACATAGATAGAGTGACCTACCCATAATTGAAACACGGAGACAATGGCCATACATCGATGGCGGATGATGTGATAGCAACATATGGGCGCCCTCACGGAAATCACCCATCCCATCAATATTACTCATATCAACCAAGAGCTCATCAGGATGTCTTGTAACTTCATCTTCATTGCTCATAGGTATCACTCAATGACTCGCCGGTCCAGGAGTCTTAAAACCTATCGCTTCGGACCACTACTCCTAGGATGATGACATTCTTAAAGTGGTTTCTTTAATCTGTGAGATGTAAGTATACATAGTTAAAGAAACAGAAAATGGTTAAGTAAGACTTCCAAGCAACCTCAGAAATCCATTCTATTAGGTTTCAGGACTTTTTGAGGCGATATGATTGATTATACCGAACGACAACGGCAGGATTTTAATGTAGGTTCAGACATGTTCACTTTAACAAAAAGATGGAATGAATGATGATGGAGAAATTGCTACTTGTCGACATGGACAAATGCACAGGTTGCAAGCAGTGCACCTTGGCATGTTCTCTAACGAAGGAAGATTTGTTCGACCCAAATAGAGGGCGAATAAAGATTCTAAAGAAAGAAGACATTGCTCTTGGAGTGCAGCTTGTTTGTGAGCAATGTGAATCATACCCATGTGTTGCATCATGTCCAAATGGGGCATTATCAAGGGACGAAAAAACCGGGATAATAACTGTGGATACGAAACTCTGTACATCTAATGGTTCCTGTGTAGAGGCTTGCATATATCATGCAATACGTCTACACCCTGAAACAAAACAACCGATGTTTTGCGATTTATGTGACGGAGACCCCTATTGTGTGAAGCATTGCGTTCCTGGAGCAATAGTATGGGTTGACAAGTCTGATGAAACGGAGAAGATTAAGAAGAAATTACGATCTGCTCGTATGACAATGTATCGTGATCTCAAGAAGGAGGAAACATGAAGTGTACGGACATCAAGGCAAAATATTACACGTCGATCTGAACAAGGGTAAGACATGGGTCGAAAACCTACCTGAGGAATGGAGAAAGCTATACGTTGGATCGAGAGGTATCAACGCCAGAATACTCTGGGATTATTGTAAGGATCCCGAGATTACATGGGATGATCCTAGGAACATCATCATTTTTGCACCCGGCGCAATTACAGGTACCACAGCACCTGCTTCAGGTCGAACCTCAGTCACAACCGTGGGTTGCACAACTGGACTCTATCTGAAAAGTAACACTGGAGGTCATTGGGGGGCTGAGCTAAAGTACGCAGGATACGACCACTTGGTGGTACATGGAGTAGCGAAGGAACCATCATACATTCTTATTGAAGATGACCATGTTGAGATTCGAAGTGCTAAGGAGTTATGGGGTAAAGATATCATAGAAACTGATGCCTTACTCAAGAAGTGGCACGGTGAAGACTCTCGAGGTCTATACATCGGCCCCGCTGGAGAAAATCTAGTGAGAGCCGCTTCTATTCACTGTTCGGTCTATCACGCTGCAGGACGAGGCGGAGGAGCTGCAGTGATGAGTAAGAAGAATCTGAAAGCTATCAGTGTAAGAGGTACAAAACCGGTTCGTGTGAAGGATCCTGAGAAATTTGCGGAGATTGCCCAAGAAATGCGTGAAACCCTTAGAGCTGATAGTGGTGCTCAAGGCTTGCACGAATTCGGCACATCAAGTTCAGTCGCTGCAGTTAATGAGATGCATGCATTTCCAGGAAGGAACTGGCAGACTGGGTACACTGAGAATGTCTATCCAATCACAGGTCAGGCACTGAGTGAGCTTGGATACCTGAAAAGACGCGTAGCATGTTTTGGATGCACAATAGGGTGTCATAGATATTCTGAGATTTCTAAAGGGCCCAATGCAGGAGTTGCAAGCGGAGGACCGGAGTATGAAACGTTTGGAGCACTTGGCAATGGCCCAGGGGTGATAGACACAGAGGGGGTACTTCTAGCCAATGAAATCTGCAACAGACTCGGTCTAGACACCATCACAGCTGGTGGTGTGGCTCAGTGGGCAATCGAGAGCTATGAAAGAGGTGTTCTCACAAAGGAAGACACAGACGGTCTAGATTTAGGCTGGGGGAAGATTCCCGAACTCTTAGCAACGATTGAAGCGCTTGCTTATCGAAAAGGTAAGCTAGGCAATCTATTGGGAGATGGTCTCAAGATAGCCACAGCGAAAGTTGGACATGACTCATACAAATGGGCAGTGATGAACGCAAAAGGGTTAGAACAATCTAACGTTGAAACACGCTCAGCAAAAGCATATGCTCTAGCATTTGCAGTCAATCCACGAGGCCCGGATCACCTTATGACAGAGACCTTTGCCGAATTCGGGTCAAGTCCTGAAGCAGTTGATTTGATTGAGAAGATCACAGGTGATAAGAAATGGGCGTCTTCACATTATACTGAGTTCAGAGCAGAAATTGTTAGGTGGCATGAAGACTGCTATGAAATCACTGAAGCATTAGGCTTCTGCGTCTTCACGTCAACAGCAGCGTTCGGAGTCAATCCAGACAACATGGCAAGACTCTATGCTGCTGCTACAGGAATTGAAATGACAGAGGAAGAGATGATGCTCACGGGCCGTCGTGTGTGTACTCTCGAAAAAGCATTCAATATCACTAGGGGTGCAACCCGTGAGCATGATAATCTGCCTTGGCGGCTCATGAATGAGGGTGCGAAATCAGGACCACTGAAAGGAGCGACAAACTCCCAAAAGGAACTTGATGAGGCGCTAGATAACTATTATACTCTTCACGAGTGGGACCTCAAGACTAGCTGGCCGTATAGGAGTACATTAGAAAAGCTGGGTCTCAAGGACGTAGCAGATCATCTGGATAAGCATGGCCTGCTTCCAGAGGAGTAGAGGGGTTTTTCCCCTCCTCATCTTTTGTTTTATTATATGGAAGTTCAATAGATAATGAGGAATGAAGTCAATGAAAGGGTTCAAAGAATTGGGTGTTGCAATGACTGGAGTTTTTCCTGTCACTGAAGCAGTTGAACTTGCAAGAGTCGCTGAAACCTCAGGGTTGGGCTCAGCTTGGTTTGCGGAGGATTATTTCTTCCGTGGAGGCATCCCTTACATGGCTGCCGCTGCCATGGCGACAGAAAAAATCAGGTTGGGTTTAGGAGTCGTAAATCCGTATTCTCGACACCCGGCCTTAATAGCTATGGAATTTGCTACTCTAGACGAGATGTCTAACATGAGAACTGTTTTTGGATTAGGCTCTGGAGTACCATTCTGGATGGACCAGATGGGAATCTACGACAAGAAGCCACTATCCAGGACACGCGCTTGCGTTGATCTTGTTAGAAAGATCATGACTGGTGAGAATATCAATCACGAAGACAAGTTCTTCACAGCGAAAGACATCAAACTCGTATTTGAACCAGTTCGTAAGAGTGCACCAATTTATCTGGCGTTCGAAGGGCCCAAGGGTCTAGAGCTCTCAGGAGAGATTGGTGATGGCGTTATTCTTTCCATCTTCTGTACTCCATCCTATGTTAAATCAGCATGGGAATGTGTTGCAAAGGGAGCCAAAAAGGTTGGAAAGTCATTGGATAGTTATGAGATGGTAGCGTACATGCCAATGGTCATTGACGATGATTTAGATAATGCAATCAACACAGCTCGCGAATTCTCAAAGCTCTATCTTCCACATTCCCAACCAGGAGGCCCGCTGATGTCTCATGCAGGTGTTAAACCTGAGGACACACAAGCAATGTTCCAGGCTGCAGAGAAAGGTGATGATGCCTTGCTCTCTGAATTAATCACTGATAGTATGGTTGCGGAACTTTGTCTTGTTGGGGACAAAGAATCTTGCATCAAGAGATTGCAGCAAATGATTGACGCAGGTGCCAACACAATTGTTGCGTTTCCGGTTCCTGGAACCGAACCGTTAGACAATGCAAAGATATTGGGTACTGAGTTTACACACCAACTAAAGTAGAAGGATTTGAGGAAATGCATGAGCCAATAGAACCATTCTGTCTAGATGATGCTGAGAAACCAGACATGCCAGAGGCAGCAAAACGAAGGAACCGTCTAGTAGCATATATCGCAACTTTCCTTGTGACATTCACTCTAGGAACCACGGAGATCTTTGCTCCTTGGTATGTAGGAGAACTAGGAGGCACAGGTTTCGAGATGGGATGGGCTATGGGCTCATTCGGAATCGTCTATATGATCTCACCCTCTCTCGGAGGAAGGTTTTCTGATAGGGTAGGACGCCGAACTGCACTATTGGTAGCTACAGTTTCGTACGTTTTGGTTCTGATTCTCTTCCTCAATCCATTCGCATCTCCAATTTATCTGATTATCATAAGAGCCCTTGAGGGATTAGTCTATGGGTTCATCGCGCCCTCAAATCAAGCTATGCTTGCAGAACTGACACCAGAAGCTGAATGTGAGGTATTAGGGAACTTCTCGACTGCATGGAGTGCAGGGATGATATTCAGCCCGTTTGTCCTAACCTTCATGGAGGGAAACTATGGACCAGCATCAAGCATCTATATTGTTATTGGAATTGAGTTGGTGATGCTGGGGCTTATTGCAGGCTTTCTGCAAGGTTACAAAAGAAAATCACTAGACAAAACATCAAGTGAGAACGAATTACAGGATAACAGTACTGAGAGAACGCATTCCAAGACAAGTCCCAGATTCATTGTATCCTACCTCTCCATTATGTTATGGGGAGTTGTATCAACTGTGATTCTCGCATTATTCCCAGGCTATGTTGAGACCCTACCTAGTTTAACTACAAATGACTGGGGAACCATGTTGTTAATTTGGAATGGCGTTCGGACAGGAGCTTTCATAGTGACAGCAAGACTGCCTGAAAAATCTATGAGTACTGTGATACTCATAGGTGCAGTACTCTCTGCATTATCATCAGGAGTATTATTCATATTCATCGATTTCTGGATGCTCGCAATAGCAATGGTTCTATCAGGCATCGCAGTTGGATTTTGCTACCTCGGAGCTCTGTATCTTATCGTGTCTGCAACGAAGATAGAGAAAGGAGCATATGCAGGTCTATTGGAAAGTATGGGTGGAGTTGGTCTGTTTCTAGGACCTATTTTTGGAGGATGGCTTGACGACTTTAGCGGCGCGCTCCCGTATCTGATGTGCATGGTTCTCTCAATCATTGTGCTTGTGGGAATTATCCCACTCCTTATCAAAGAGCGGAATTCTCGGGGTATCTAGAACTTACTCTTTCAGTATATCATCAAAGGCACCTTGTAGACAGGGAGCCTCATTGATCTTTTTCTTTGGAGGAACGGGATAGGCAATTTTGCTATGCGACAACCCAGATTCAACAAGCATGAAGGCTGTCTTTATCGCTACTATCCAAGGGTCAATAATCGGAACTTGCAGCTTCTCCATAATTGGTTGGAGATCCACTTCATGGGATAGTGCAGTGCAACCGAGAACAATAACATCAGCGTCATGATTCTGAATGAGCTCTTTGCTTTTCAGATAGATCTCGTTCTGTGCTTGATCTGGTCTCTTCGCAATCTCTAAGACAGGCATCTCAAGGTATCGAACTCCAGCACAAAAGGTCTCTAGACCCTCTTTTCGAACTCCATGTTCAATGCATTTCTTCAGTGCTTCACCTTGAACGGTCACAACACCAAAACGAGTTCCAAGTGTGAGAGCCAGGTGGAAAGCTGTATTTCGGGGTCCAACAACAGGTATCTTGGAAACTTCCCGAGCAGCCTCGAGAACTGGATCACAAGCACAATCTATCACGATTACATCATAACCCGCATTATTTGCCCGCACTATCTGCTCGAGAATGAAGGGGGCATTATACGCCTCATCAGTGAGTGACTCGACGCTATGAGTACCATGCCTGGGTGTAAAATTCCCAATCTCACATCCAGGAGGAGTATGCATATCCACAAAGGATTTCTTCTTCGGGTCTGTCCACCAATCAATACCAGTTGCACCAATGAGGGCTAATCTCGTCATATGATTCCTACTCCTATCTGAATACATATAGAACAGCTGGAATTGCTGACGCTAGAAACTAGTGTAGCCGTCCTATTATCTCTTCCATTGGTTTGTACTCTAGCTCAGGATGACCATATCTATCAGGAGAGAATGCTTTCTTCCCAATTTCGGTACTTCCTGCATAACGTAATCTTTCATGTGCTGGAACTGCAGTGACAACAACATCCATTCCTTTCTTAAGATCCGCACTCATTAAACCATGACCAGTATCTGGATTTTGCAGACATATGAGATCAGGGAACATTACAACTGGGTCACCGTCACTCATGGCCATCATGTACTCGTTCTTCACAACAACCTCGAATCGGCCATTGAGGTTTTGATCTTTGATTCGTAGTAATACATGCCAATGCCCTGCACGGTCTTCGCCCTTAACGTCTTCAATCCGACCCTGAGCTAAAACTTGAGCACCCATAACATCTAGAAACGCATCAATTGGGTTTTTTTTGTGCTTGTTGGCATCACGAATTGCTGCTCCCAATTCGATTGACTTTGAGATACTATTCGGAATCACAGCTTTCTTCAATTGTGCTCCCGATTGATAATAGTGATTGTTGGCTCCAACGCCCCCATCATGAACAACTGCAAATCTGCCTATCTCGTCAGCCAACGCTGGAGAAGTCGTCTTATCAATAATGAGGATACTTCCATTCTTGGAAACAACAGGCATTGGACAGAGTTCAATCCCATAACCAACAAATGTTATCATCTGGGTTTCGGGAGCGGATCTTCCAAGACCATCACCATCAACACTAGTAATGCCTGCTCTCGCAGCTAAAGACAGTATCACTGTAGTGTTGGTTCCACCAAGTTCGAAGGGCACGAGATGGTCCACTTTCTTACCAGTTATACGCTCAGAGATCTTCATAGCCTCATGGAGTTCATATCGTGTTTCCCAGGCCTCCAACATGTCCCCAATTGAAGTGAAAACCTTGACTGAGCCCATGTAGCCACCACATACAATAAATGCATCATCTCGAATATCCTCGGGAGAAGTTAATTCATAGACTCTTCCTTTGTTATAATCCCAATCAACCATGGGTTTTCCAAAGGATATAGGATCTCCTCCACCGCCAGTTCCTAGAATTCCAACTCCAGTGAGCATGTCATAGGCGTTTTGTTTTGACAACTGCATTCCTAACAACCTCAATTAATAGAATCTAAGTTAATCCGCGTTACGTGTTCCTTCCATTGAGTGAACAATCTTATACCAGCGTTGTTTCGTCCCTACTTTAGCCCTTCTGTTCCAGCTCCGTGTCTTTGGAGCGTTCTCAATCATTTTGTGCAACTTCTTCGCACGAGTGATAACAAGGTCCTTCTGCTCTTGGGTAATTTCTGAAAGAGTTGGAACAAAATCTATGAATTTCTTAATGTTCGTTACCACAGTGTAATAGAAACCCCAGTCATCAGCCAGAATCTTGGAGATATAATAGCCGTTGACTTTCGTGTCATCATCCGCCTCACTAACATCGTGTGCTAGAAATGTGATGACAAGGTCCTTCAAATCCTTTGCATTGATTTCCACAATCTGTGTCTTCTCAAGAAAGAGCTCAGCGAGGGGGATTGTTGGTGCATCAACCTCAAGGCGTTTATTCTTCGCGAAATCAATCTTGTGACAGAATTCGAGGTGATCATAGAATACATCGATTTTTCGTCCTCTTTCATTATCGATGAATAAGTCACGAAGAGTAGAAGCTCGAGCAAAACTTGGGGGAACCCAATGATAACCAAGTTCATCTCTAAATAATTTGACCAATTTTTGCTGATGTTTGAAATACGACATGTAGTCTATGTCAGTCACTTCTCGTCCCATCTTAACATGTAGATCCGAATATTCAGGACTCTTAATTCTAAAAGCTAAACAGCCGATAACCCGAAGAGGGATGCCTAAGTCAGCCGCAGCCTTTTCGATTCTTAGAGCCTCATCCATAAAATCATCAAGAATGGGACCGTATTTGTCTGTCATTAAATGATTTCACCTCAAAGGTATTGTCCGTCTTTCCATGACTGGGATGAAGAGTGAATTATAATTCTTACGTCATAGCAGTCTCTTGTTGTGATTTTTCTAAGTCTTATTAAAGTACTTGAAAGGGTTACACCATTAAACTTTAAACTAGCAGAACAGGTCAATTTTGCAGTCTGAGTGAAAAACACAGACACATGAGGTAATCAAATGAGAATTTTCCTAGCAGCAGATCCCCATGGAAGTCAGCAGACTTGGGAGAAAATGTGCCGAGCCCCCAAGGTGTTCAAAGCAGACGTTGCGATGATGTGCGGAGATTTGACAGGTAAGGCAATTACACCTATAATTCAAGAGAAGGAAAACCAATGGTATGCACAACCAGCTGGCAAGAGGAAGACATTCAAGAAACGGAGTGATCTGGACAAGTTCATAAAATTTACAATGGACGAAGGTTACTATCCTAAAATTCTAACACCTGAAGAATTAGCGAAGCTTCGTGAAACAAAAGGAGCCATTACTCAGCTCTTTGAGGACCTCATGGTCGAGAGGATTAAGCTCTGGATGGATATGGCTAACGAGAAAATTCCTGAAGAGGTCATGGTTGTTGTCAATCCAGGTAATGACGATGCCTATTCAATCGATAAAGTGATTGAAGATGACCCAAGAGTTATCTATCCATTAAAGAAAGTCGTAGACGTGAGAGGCCACCCTATGATCAGTCTTGAGTGGGTAAATTCAACTCCGTGGGACACTCATAGAGAATGCTCAGAAGAAGAGCTGATGGAGAAGCTCGAGGCGGAATTTGCACGTCTTGAAACAAACGATTACAGTAATGTGCTTTGCAACTTTCACGATCCTCCATATAATTCTGGATTGGATACAGCCCCAACACTAGATGAAGAATACAAGGTCAAGAAATCAGGAGCAATGGAAGTCTTAGGACCTGTAGGCAGCAAATCAGTCAGAGCAGTGATTGAAAAGTATGAGCCTCTTCTTGGAATGCATGGGCATATCCACGAGTCTGTGGGATATCGACAGATTGGCAGAACACTCTGTGTTAATCCTGGCTCTGAATACAGAGAAGGAATTCTAAAAGGGTTCATTATCAATATTGAAGATGGCAAAGTCACCGCTGGTCGCGTAGAGCTATAAACAGCACCACAGATCAGGAGAGAGTGGAATACCACTCTCCTTTTTCTTATTTTTCAAGTTACAGCCAACGGACATAAATAGGAGTATGACTTTAACAGACTTTAATCTGTTTAAAGGACCGTGTTGTCTGGATGACTTTGATATTAAAAACTAGGACCGACATTGATGACCTTACAACCGGTTGTACATTCTTTGGCACCGGTGGTGGAGGAAGCAAACAGCTTGGCCTCAACATGTTATATCCACATGTTGATTCAGGGAAAGCAATAGAAATCGTTGATGTCAGCAAAGTTAAGGATGACGACTGGGTTGCTTGTGCCTATTATTCAGGCACAATTGCGCCTCCAACGCCTGAAATAGAGGCACTACGAACTCGTTTTCCATGGGATTATTTCGAGAAAGAGCTTGCTTTGGGATTGGCCACACTCGAAGACCATATGGGAGTCAAGTTCGCAGCAGTAGCCCCATTTGAGCTAGGTGGAGTAAACACTCCAGCTCCAATTGATGCTGCAGTGAAACATAAAATCCCTTGTGTTGACGGAGACTACTCTGGAAGAGCTGTTCCTGAAATCTGTCAAAACACAGTATGCGTGAAAGGCTATTCTATGGCACCAATGGCACTTATTGATTGGTTCGGAAACAAGAGCATTGTAGAACACGTGATTAACTACGAGATGGGTGAGCGACTTTCAAAAGCACTCAGCCAAGTCGCATGGGGTAGAGTAGGAAATGTTGCATTTCCAGTTCAGGGTAAGGATTTTCATGATGCAATTATATCTAATACTTTGACAAAGAGCTATAATGTTGGAAAGATGATTCGAGAGTGCAGAGAAACAGGAGATGACCCTGCTGACAAGATAATCGAAAAAGTCGGTGGATGGGTCTTGTTCAGAGGAAAAGTTGTTGGAAGAGAGTGGGAGAACAGAGAAGGATACATGTGGGGTGAAACCGAGATTAAAGGTAGTGGCATCAGACCAGAATCGAAAATGAAAGTCTGGTTCAAGAATGAAAATCACGTTACCTGGCTCGATGGGAAACCTTGGATAACAAGCCCAGACATCATTGAAATCATAGATGCAAAGACTGGTGAACCAATTACTAATACTGACATCAAAATTGGAGACAATGTCAGCGTCATTGGTATGAAGACAGAATCAATATTCAGAGGCCCTGAGGGTCTCAAAGTACTTGGACCAAGCCATTTTGGATTTGATCTTGACTATAAGCCTATTGAGGAATTAGTCTGAGATCTCGAGGGTCAGCTTTGCTAAACTAGCTGGCCTTCACACTACTTCTGTCTCTCAGTTAATATTCGCATTGTGTAGTGTTTTCTGAAGCCACCGGGTTCCTGGAGTATCTCAATACCCTTGTAATCAGTCTGGTAGATCTTCGTTCGTTTCTTAGCAGAATCAATTCCTTCCTTACGCATTATCCTTGCTGCGTGGTAAATGAGAGCTTGAGTCCATTCGTGCAAGAGATCGTTTTCTTTCTTAAGCAAACCAGGTGTATTCTGGGTATAATCCCATATCGCCCATGCAACCTTTCGGTTGAACCATGTATTTGTAAGGGCAGATAGGAAAATGGCACCAACAGCCACTAAGGACAAGGGAATGCTGAGAGGATAAACCCATTCAAGTCTAAAGATCAATCCAAACACAAGCAAAGGTGCACTTATCGTTAAGAGTGCAAGAGCAATGAAGGCTATTATCTGTCTTTGTCGTAACCACTTCTCAACATTAGGAACGCCGGGTCCAACTGCTGCGAATTTATGCAACACACCCCGTATTGTTCCCCATTGCTTAAGAAACGCTATTGGTACTTTTCCTTTTGCTTGTCGACGTTCAACAAATGAAATATCAAAGCACCTGTAAATTCTGTACCCATCAAATACACTGATGAAAGTCTGTGTAAGGTCTAGTTCCAAAGATGAGGGATCGAAGTTGAACTCATCTAGGGGGATACCAATTCCTTTCTTTTTGGAAGTTTTACTCATGGGGGGTAGTCCTCTTTCCGGAGTCTGACATAACCCACCTAATTAACATTTAGGAATTTAATAAACCGACTTGTTTAAGTGGATGAATTAAATCGTAGGCGAAATATACCTGACAGGTTGCATCTATAATGACAGACGAGCCACACCTTTCCGACTATGAATACATTGGAGCTGACCCATATTCAGAAAATCCAGATAGAATAGGAATTGGAGCACAAGGCGTTCGGTTTGTTCTTATACGTAAGAAGAAGAGAAGCAGAAAGTCGTATCAAGTGATACACGACCTCGAATGGTCAGAGGTTATTTCCTTTGAATGCTGTGAAGTCAGCTATGCTAAGGAGGAAAAATCTTGGCCGCTGGATGAGGTGCCAAGAGAGAATCTTGATGTAATTGGACCTGCTGGGATGGTGTTCTTTTTCCTTCTACCCAAAGATGTAGGTGTCTTTCAGTTGTGGTCTTACATTCCTCTAGAGGATATAGAGAATGTCAGAGAACTCATTGAGAAATATGCTGGCAAACCGCAAGTACCTCGTCTCGCGCATCATGGAAATGCAGCTGTTGTCAGATATATGTTAGAGCACTGCAACATTCTATCGCGACATCACACGACTTGGCATGATTGGATTAAAACAGGACCTCTTCTTGGGAAACCAAGAGAAAAATTCACAGAGAAAGGTCCTGAATACATTTTTTGCAGAGAAGGAATGGCTATTGACCACTATGGTTCAGGTGAAATGCTTGAACAGATGTCGACGTTTTGGCCTTGGCGTGTAATAGAGCACATATTCTTAGATGATTACACAATTATGTACCAGTGGTACGATGATGGCTATATCTTTGAACAACAGGTTTGGGATAAAGAGGAACGGAGAGTTCTTCTCGATGCGGCAAAAGAAGCTCTAGCAGAATACAAAAGATCGGAAGATGTTGACGAACTACTCTTGATTAGACCTTGGGCATTCCCATCATATTTCTACACAACTTGGGAGAAGTTGGATCCACTTTCTTGCAAGGCAAGTAGAAACGGATTCCCACCAATCCACGATTTCAAAGAGCTCTGATAGCAATCTCTCGAAATCATCGCATCCGGTTTTGCTGAAAGACAGTTCAAAAAGAAAAAAGTGGAAGAGAGCTTGCTGCTCTCTTCTCCTATACTTGATTATTCTGGTGGTAGTTGTCCGAAGATTGCGGACATCTCGATACCCTTGGCCTTGTTCTTGCCACCATAGTACATGTATGCTATTTGACCTATGACGTACACGAGCACAGTGAAGAGAATCTCATGCTGTGCAGTGGGTACGAATGCGATCATAGCATAGAAGAATATGGCACCTGAAACCAGACCACCTATGGCAATAAGCGGAATACCAAGTAGTTTCCACCCGCCACTACGCTCCCATAACGTCGGTCGATAGTATGGTAACGACACTGCTGCCAGAGCCATCTGCCACCGTATGAAAACATAGGTGAACGCCACACCTACCAAAGCACCTAGAGCTGTTAAGTAGACAGCCTGTAGTACGGTTGCGTATACTAAGGTCGCGGTTGCAAGAATCAGCCAGAAGTACAACGTGATGTGTGGCACATGGTACTTTGGATGTACTCTCGCAAATGCTTCAGGACAGAACCGGTCCATAGCCATCGAGTGCATCGGTCTGGTGACCCAAAGCGCGTTGCTTGGGGAGTCCAGTACGCTCGCAATTATCGGGCCCAAGATTACAAACCAAGCGATCGGACTTGCTCCCAGTGCAACAGCAGCATAGTTGCCGAATCCTGGGAAGAAGGTGAACGCATTGTTTGCCTGATATAGAAATGGACCCATTGCTGACTCAAGTGCAAAGCCGGATAGGAGGAACATGGCAGCGATGCCAGCCCAACCACCTACATTGCTCAATGGGATGTTCTTACTTGGCTGTGATACTTCACCAGCTACTGGCATGATGAGGTAAGGCCACATCATACCCACCGTGACGATCAATGCGGGGCCAACTGCCGCTGCATTGAATAGCGTGTAGTCAGATAATACTAGAGTACCTGGGAAGGGCACAGCTTGGACAGCAGCATAGCTCCCTGAACCAAACACGCCATCCCATACACCTGATGTGATGGGATTCATCAATAGGACAATATCACCCACAAACAGCGATGCAATGTTTACAATTCCTAGTATGATAACGAACCATCCGAGCCATTTGACACTCAGATAGCTGAATACGAAACCAACGAGAATCATAACAAAAGCAGCAATGAACAATGGAATTGGTTCATTCAGAGTCGCTGATAGGGCAAGTAATCCTGTCCCTGGTGCATCACCAGCAGCACTACCGATAACGAATAGTCCACCAGCAAAGATCTGTACAGCGAAAAAGCTTCCAGTTCCCCTAAATACAGGGTTGGTAATCACGCTTCGCCAACCTTCCATCACACCGAAAATTGGGCTCAGACCACGTCCAGTGAAGTGGTATGAAGCTCCCGATCTTGGCATCGCAAGCATCAAGCACATTAGTGCAATCGCTTCAAAGAACACAGCGAATGCACCCAATGCGAACATTGGGACTAAATGTGCACCTGGATTCCAAGTCGAAATCTGTGGACCAGCAAAGTGGAACCACGGACCAAGTGTTAGGGCGATGGGAAGAAGAAGTGCAAAGCCCGTACCTACTTCCTTTACTAGGCCGGAGCTCTCTCGCACGAAGAGGAGTTTATCTTCCTCGCTCAATATTTGTTCTCCTTTTTTTTCTCTCTCACGACAAGAAAACGAATCGTATCGTGATAGTGTTCTCAATGTCAACGCTGATATTTAAACTAAAGGGTAACATTTTTTGGAACTTTAATATCGAGTTTAATATTAATAGTTCCTATTCATCACGGCACATGCCGGATTTTTCTGATGATTACGATGAACGTCGAAGTCTTTTAAAGAATTCATGGTCGAGAAGCAGGACTTCAACATTCTTTATCCGGACTCCCGTTCGACTCTCCAATAATACATTAAGCAGGATATCTATGTCCATAATGTGAACTGGTGGAACTGAAACCTTGATGTCATTTGATGCGTAGCCAAGTGCTTCTTGTTTTCCTTCAGGTGTAACGGTTCCATTTGTAATCAGTACACCTTGATTCGCCTGATGGGTCGGTAGAGATCCTCGAATCTCACGAATGAGGTCATACCCAATCTTCTCGTCAAATTCACATTTCTTTGCGTACACAACAACTGGGGACCGGCCCCCATCATCTCGCCAAGAAGTAATCATGACCGTTGTACCATTGGATTGGTCAACCTCCTCAGCATCCTCCACACGCGCACGGACGTTAAGCAGGACAATCCTTGCGAGGTCATTGAAGGCTTCCAAGTCTAGTTTGGCAATCTCATGCCGCATCTCGCGGCGAGTTGCACGATTGAAATCCGCAGCTCGGGAACGCACTTCAGAAATCAGTTCTTCGTCTACAGCCCCTTCACATAGGTCATTGTACTGGTAGAGTCCGGGACCAGTGCGCAAAAAGTATGCAGGTCTATTGTCTTCCAAGGCTTGCTTACCTTCGATGGATAGAGAGGCCGAAACGGATGCAGGGTCACGTTCTAGAGCTTCTGCAATTTTCTTATAGTGAATTGGTTCGGCGCGTGCGTGTTGTGCGAGCCATTCTCTGAGTGTGAGTTTCGATAGTTTGTCTGCCAATTTCAATCGCAACCATTGTAATCGTTCGTCATTCTGTAACCGCCACTATGATACTCGAACAACCTAATACCTTTGTGGGCAAAATGGACACGATATCGAAAGATATCCCCTTTATGATGTTTGCCCCTACTCATACGTACAAAGCTCTGTCCACGATAGGGGTTTATGTTGAATTCTACATCCAAAGGGGTAAATTTAAACTTTAACTATACATTAAGAATTGCGAGCGTGTAGAATAGAATTGACCGAGGTCTTTGTAAAGCTCATGAATAAGGGACTCAAATACTCAGAGCATAACAAGTTTGCATTAGAGACCAGAGAAGATGCAACTATCCGAGATTTAATTGACCAACTTCATGAAGAGTATGGAGAGAAATTCGAAGTCTATCTAGAGGACAAAGAAAATCGGGTCCTGAGAAGAGATGCAGTGGTCGTTGTCAACGGAATGAACATGGTTGCAAGAAAAGGAGAGAAGACAGAACTTTCCAAAGGCGACCTCATCGTGTTTATGATTGCAGCTGTGGGTGGATGAGAACTAGAAGAGGGAGGGTGAAGTATACCCTCTATTAATCATCAGGGAAATAATCCGATTCTAGAATCTCCGAATCAACGATTCCTGCAGACACAGCCAGTATTTCTGCAATGTCTAAAACTCGAACTTCTAGGTCAGCTTCGTACATTCCGTGCGTGAGATTCAGTTCACAAGCGGGACAAATGGTGGTCATGAGCTCAGCTTTTGTTTCTACAAAGTCCCGAATGCGCTCGTCTGCTACTTTCTGTGAGTGACCTGGAAACATGATCTTGCATCCTCCACCGCCCCCACAACAGAAAGCTTGTTCACGGTTTCTGGACATCTCGATGAATTCCAAACCGGGAATTGCCTCCAACGTCCTACGTGGGGGGTCATAGATGTCGCGATAGCGACCAATCTCACAGGGGTCGTGGTATGTTACTCTCTTGTTGATAGGTTTAAACTTCAGTTTCTTCTGATCGACAATCTCCTCTAGAATCTCACTTGTGTGTCTAACTTTGATTGGAAACTCGTCCATTCCAAGAAGATGGGGATATTCCTCGTCAAAAGCCCTGAAACAGCTTGGACAGGGTGTAATGATCTCCTTCACTCCTCGGTCTTGCAGTTTCTTCAAGTAGGCTTTGGCATAGTCTTTTGCGTTCTCCATTTTCCCAGTAATCCAGTAAGGAGTACCACAACATTCTTGGTCATCACCAAGGAAATCCAGATCGTATCCCGCGGCCTGAAGTAACTTTACGAGGATATTGGTCTTCTCTTTGAAACGATGACTTGCAAGACAACCGGGATAGAACAGTGTTCCTGAGCCCTTCTTGAACTCGAGTCCCTCAGCCCACTTACTATGCACTTTAGGAGGGTCAGCAAAGATGTTTCCTGAGGATGTGACTGTGTCAGCCATATTTGCTCCATCTTCGGGAATCTTGATTCCCAGCTCAACGAAATCTTGACGCATTGCTTTAGTGATTTCAATTACATCGATTTGAGCCGCTTTCTTACATTCCTCTGTACATCTTCCGCACATGAAACAACCAAAGATTCTCTCCGCGAGGTCTTCTGAGTATTCGAGCTTGCCTTCAAGGATTGCTCTAGCAATTGCCATTCTACCTCTGGCTGTTGAGGATTCCCAATGCTGCGTAAAAATCTCAGGGCATCGATCATTGTAATCAAACCCACGACAGATTTCACATCTCCCACAGGCATAGATCATGTCCTTGTACTCTTCAATTCTCATTTCAAGTCCTCCTGTGGGATGAATATTCCACGTTGTAAGATATTCTTAGGATCCAGTGTTTTCTTGAGTGTCTTCAAGAGACGATAGTAGCCAGTATCTCTCTCAGCAACAAATCTGCGAAGTCCGTCTCTTCCTCCGATTCCATAAGGCACGATTGGACCTTTTAGAGTAATTTCATCAATCTCATCAGCCATCTTGACGAGTTCTCGCCACTCTTCTGGCTCTCTATAATTGGTCACCATGAACGCAAGCCAGTCTCGTGGAAGAATTTGTCCTCCAAAACCAGCTTTTGTGTATCCTCTTTTCTCGATGAGCTCCTCCTTCCAAATTTTGTACAGATATGGGATATCGTCAATTCGAAGAGAACCCGAACCAAAGAAGTGCCAGACTCCTTTTGTGAACAGGTCTGTGAGTCCGGTGAGGATTCGACCGAAATAATCATCTGCAGGAGCACGATCACCTATCTCTCCGCCCAGCTCGCTGATTTTCTCAATTATTTTCTTCTTCCTATAATCGACGATCTCCTTCTCATAACCAAATATATCCATCATCAAGAAGAACACTTCAGGTGCTGATGGGTCCACCCAGAGGTATATACCCTGCATGTACTCATCACCCACATATCTGTTGATAAAATGCCCAAATTCAATCACGTCATCAAGCGTCTTCATAGTTGCGGTGAGACGTTCTGAAATATCAGTCACTGGTCGAATTCGCACTGAAAGCTCAGTACAGACTCCAAGAATACCTTCTGCGCCAATGAACATACCAGCGAGGTCAGGACCCAGACACTGTCGCTTGAATTTGCCAGCACTTGGCCACGCGGCAGATCCTGTTTCCACAACATCACCATTTGGCAGAACCATCTCAAGAGTAACAATATCTTGATTGCCATGGAAACCGAACTTGGCTGTTGAGTGTGGTCCACCTCCTGCTTTCATCACAGACCCACCAACCGTCATTGCAGGACCACCTGCTTCACTGCAGAGATAGGTTAAACCTCGTTTACGCAGCTCATGGTCTAGTTTAGCCCAGGTACAGTTGGGTTGAACTGTTGCGACAAGATCTCGCTCATTGATATCTAGCACCTTATTCATGCGTCCTAAATCAAGCAGGATACCCGGTTCCTGAGGAAGGTAGGCATCCCAGTGGGAAGTGCCTCCTCCTCGAATATACACAGGGACATCTTGGTCATTCGCAATCCTAAGGATAGCCTGAATCTCCTCCCGTGTTTCAGGCATGACAACATGAGTTGGCATCTTTTGGTCTGCTGGACTCAGGTCACGACTATACGGAATCAAGTCAAAGTCTCTGTCAGTTACTCGACTCGGGCTCACAACCTCTTGTAGAAGAGATGTGACCTTCTTGATGTCAACCATCATAATACGCTCCATTGGCAAGCTGTCAGAGTATTACCCACCGATTAATTAAAGACTACGGTCTGAACCCAATTTAAGAAGAGATTATAAAATCCAGAGAGAAGGGACGTGATATGAAGCCAAGAGAGAGATTCCATACAGTTGTGGATCATGAAGAGTCAGATCGAATTCCACTGGATTATTGGACCACTCCTCAGGCATATGAGAAACTGAGGGACCATCTGGGCATCACAGCACCCGAAACACAAGAGTGGGGAATAATGTCTTCATGGAAAACATCAGAGGAGTTGTTGAAGCGGCTCAACGTAGACTTCAGACGTGTCTACATGAACCCAGCAGAAGGCTTCAAACCACAACCATTGCCAGATGGATCTATTGAAACAGAGTTCAAGTGTGGAATGAAACTGATTGGTGGGTACTACGAAGTCACATATTATCCTTGGGCAGAGTTCACAGAGGTGGAACAAGTCGAGGAATTTGAGTGGATAGACCCAGATGACTCGTCAAGGATGGATGGTGTTCGAAAGTGGGCAAAGCACCTTCATAATGAAACTGACTATGCGGTGGTTGGGATGGTTGGCGGACCATGGGGAGTTTTCGAGGTTGTTGCTCATTACATGAGAGGTTTCGACAAGTTCCTTGTTGACCTACTTAGAAGACCAGACCTCGCAGAAGCAATGATGGACAAAAGCATGAAACTTGCCTTGGAGATGAATCGAGTCCTTCTGGATGAAGTTGGCGAATACCTAGATGTTGTGCAAGTTGGTGATGATCTAGGTCATCAGGACGGACTTCTCATAAGTCCAAGAATATACAGAAACATGGTGAAACCCCGTCACAAGAAGGTATACAGTGACATCCACAAGAGAGCAAAACATGTCAAAATCCTCTATCACTCATGTGGAGCTATTGAACCAATGATACCGGATCTGATTGAAGTGGATGTGGACATCCTGAATCCAATCCAGCCCTTGGCAAAGGGAATGGATTCATCTGGGCT
>CAZPWM010000020.1:37811-40484 GCA_964590575.1 uncultured archaeon | reverse complement strand
TTCTATTGCAGAAATGGACCCTGAGCCATATCAAATACCATGAATGGATGTTTTAAATGAAAAATTAGAGTTTATGATGCTCTATAATCCGACCGCTGATACTATGAATCATTAATATATAAAAAAGAAAGTTATGATTCCTTCTTTATCCGCAACCCAACTTTCTTGTTTCTCTGTTACTACGTCGTTCGTGTACGGTGTAACAGTATGCTAACACAACTCGAAGATCAACTGATTGCGGCTCACAAAGAAGCGAAAGGTACGGGAATGATAGATGTTACCCTTCCCCTTCAAGTGATGTTCAGTAACACCGATAGGACCATCCTCAAAGCTCGACTTCGTTATCATAGTCCTGATAGGGATGCAAGTCTCATCATGATTGTTGGACTCAGGAGTGATATCTTATCCCCATTCCAACGGTTCGAGTCAGAACGGAAAGGCAGGTACCTACCGTGTGACATTCCGGGTATTGTGCCTGGACTAGCGCTTATGACCACATCCATAAACGCGG
Source organism: uncultured archaeon (assembly GCA_964590575.1). GTDB lineage: Archaea > Asgardarchaeota > Thorarchaeia > Thorarchaeales > Thorarchaeaceae > SMTZ1-45. The sequence goes on along the minus strand of CAZPWM010000020.1, from coordinate 39,973 downwards.
GACTTGCACTCAGTGCGATTGCCAAGGATGATGCGACTAGACTAGTACTCGTCTTTGAAGGATTATCTGGGAGAAAGGGTGGTAGTCTGAAGGCGCTTTCTGCGTCGGTTCGCAATTTCATGAAGCGCTGGGAAGAATGGACTGAGGTCCTACTCGGGATAATCCATCGTGATCCCTTGGTCGCAAACTGGGACATTGACTGGCGAGAATTCCTAGCAGGAGAGTCAGGTTTTGTCACAATGCCTTGGTTCCGTCCTATGACATTCGCAGAACGCGAGTTGGCATTGTCAAGAGTTGTGGTAGCAGCAAGAGCCCTCTTAGCTTCAGTATTGAGTAATCAACAACTGAGAGACCCTATGATCCTAGGTCTCAAAGACTGGTTGGTCGATCTTCAACCTCAACCTGAGGTCATTAGTGGAGTACATATCGGTGAGGAGGTAGAAATATAGATGCAAGTAGATGATTTTATTCAGAATATCCCCCGCGCACCCTTCAGTATGCCCCAGATTGCATGGCTTGCAGGTGCTACAGCGGGATTACGGGTGACTCCGAACAGGAGTCCTAGTTGGTTCTGGGAAACTTTCTATGACGATATCTTTCAGATGATACGGTTGGTGGGAGATATTGAGGCTGCAGATCCCGGAACAGCCCCTCGAGACGGTGATGGTCACGTCGGGTCAGCCTATGACGCCCTTGGCGGTTATATCAGTGTGACAGGTGAGGTCACCCCTGAAGGGCTCTACTTTCGAGTACCAATAACCCATCAGGAAGAGGTCATCCAACTTCTGAAAGGGCTCACATTGATGCGTTCTCATGGAGAGATTGTGGTTCCGTCATTTGACCTACCATCATTTCTCAGGCTTGTCCCATTGGAAGGACCGATTGCCGAGTGGCTTGAAGAGGAGGAGATCCCATGACTGAACTCGAGGCAGTGCAGGGAATAGGGCCCGCAGTCGCAAAGAAACTGAGAGAGGTGTACGTCACCACTGCAGAGCTGCTGGCTGTTCAAAACCCAGTGGAACTCATGAAGAAAACTAAGTTAGGCGAGGGCACAACAGAGAAGGTAATCAAGAACGCAAGACTCCTCGTTGGCAAGTTTGGGTTCAGGTCAGGTCTCGAGATTGAGCAAGAGATGGCGACCAAACCCCGACTCACAACGGGAATCCCAAAGATGGACCAATCGTTACGTGGCGGAATAGAGATTGGCTCAATTGTTGAGTTTTTTGGACCTGCTCGAGGCGGAAAAACTCAATGGGTGAGTCAGTTGGCAGTAACTACTCAGCTGCCATTAGAAAAGGGGGGTCTCGAAGGAAGAGTTCTCTGGCTGGACACAGAATCCAGTTTCAAACCATGGGTCATCAGAGCCAATGCAATCAGATATGGTCTCGACCCTGACGTGACCTTAGGCAATATCGGTCGAGCAGAAATCGTCCTCTCCGGGCAGATAAACGAAATCTTTGAGTCGATACCTCAGATGTGTGCTGAGCAAGATTACAAACTGGTAGTCATTGATTCATTCACAGGGCTCTTCCGTGCAGAGTACACAGGTTTGGAAAACATGAGAATCAGACAGCAGGATATGAACAACCTCCTCAATCAGATGCGTCGAACAGCTACTGCTACCGACTGTATCTTCGCATACACCAACCAAGTGATGGCTAAGATAAGCACCTATGGTGGTAACCCTAACGCGCCTGTAGGCGGCCACATAATCTCGCATGCGAGTGATTACAGGTTTTACACTCGACGAACAAAGGGCGATACAAGAAAGATCGAGTTGCAAGACAATGCCGGGTTACCTGAGTTCGATGAGGAATTATACATTGGATTTGGTGGTTTCTATCAAGATAGCAAGACGAAGAAAGAGAGTGAGCCTGACATCAAGGATTACTTCGAAAAACGTGGTGAAGGTCTCGAGGTGGAAAAGGAAACCTCTGATACTGAGGAAGACGAAATTGTGGTCGAGGCTGAAACCGTGGCAGGTGAGAGTGTTTGACCCGTGAGCGTGGAATGTTCAGAGTATATAGATGTGGTCTATGTAAGAACATTGGCTATGTCCATGTAGAAACAGAGGATGAGGTCTCTCGCTGTAGTCTCTGTCAAGCAATCGTTCTGCATGAGAGTGGGACAGTGTATGCTGTAACGGTTCAAGAAGCTCAGTC
>CAZPWM010000020.1:17976-37711 GCA_964590575.1 uncultured archaeon | reverse complement strand
TCGTTCTGCATGAGAGTGGGACAGTGTATGCTGTAACGGTTCAAGAAGCTCAGTCAAGTGTTCGTGAACTCACCATCGAGTCGCAGATCTCCAAAGTTAGACAGGGAGGAAATGGTCGAGGACTTGGACTAAAGAAACGAGTATTCAATATTTTCGAATCATTGATTGATATGAATAGAGGACGGTCTGTTTCCATTGAGAATGTAATGAGAGAATGTAGTGAGGCGGGTATAGATCTAGGGCGTGCAACAAAGTTTCTAGACACACTCGAGTCGGAAGGAGCAATCCACAATGATGGAGTCGCTATATCCTTGACAAAGGAGGCTTGGACAGATGTCTAGCACTCACAATCCCAATCAGCCAACGTGGGTTCCCACGACACCCCCAAGCATTCCAGGGAGTTCGATGATCAACCTAGTGAACCTCCTACTAAGAGAAACTTCGCATAGGATCACGGTGTTGGAACGGGTAAGGGGACCGGACCCCGAACTCTATGTTGTCACACGAGTAGACTGGAGAGACCCCGACCTGGAGAAACCAGTACTTCACCAATTACCAAAGATTCTCTCGCTACTTGAAACCCTTCGAGGGACCAAAGGAGTTCCCACAGAGGTCAAATTAGACAGTACAGAGGGAGTGGCAGTCTATCTACCAACTGGAATCAGGGTCTCTAGACTTCCTCAAGACCCGAAGAACGCAGTACAGGAACTGATGTCAATCATTGAGGAATCACTTTCCCATTTGCTCTCGACAATGAAGGAGGTTGAACTTTGGTTTTGGAAGGCTGCGCGTCAGAGAGGATTCAGTCCAGCTATAGTTGAAAGAATGGCAAGGAAAGAGACCGGATTCAGTTCGCCAGAACTCATGATGAGATTCCAGCAAGTGCTGCACAAATACTTCTCCCTGAAGTTCAGAGTCTATCGAGCAGAAGCGCGATTACGAGTGGAGGGAGACTGATTGAGTACTGCGACGACTGACACAATGGAGTTCTTTCCATATTCTCCTAGACAGCATCAGGAGAAAGCTGTCAGTCTCGCAGTAGATGCTTATTCAAGAAAGACTGTGGGGATGCTTTCAGCTGACTGTGGGGTTGGAAAGACCATTGCAGTCCTGTCAGGGTACTTAGCTGCTCGAGGTCTTGACAATACATCCAGACTATTCGCCCTCACTAGGACTCATTCGCAGTCTAAGGTCTTTGAGAGCGAACTGGATGTTCTTCGCTCAGTCAAACCGGACCTAACAGCTACGACCATGGTCTCGAGAGTTCACGTCTGTCCAATCCGCCACCAGATGGAGGCTCTAAGTTCAACAGGATTCATGCGAGCCTGTGCTCAGATGATCCGAACAGGTTCCTGCCATCATTATTGGAACTTCTACGAAAAAAACAAAGGAGATGGCAGAATCACAATCCGTGCTGTTCTCCGAGAAGCTGTTGATGATTTACTGAATACAGGAGTCGTTACAAGAGAAAGAGTTGAGGAAAGGGCAGCTGATGAAGGTGTCTGTCCATATGAGATGATGCGCTGGTGCGCTAGGAGTAGTCGTGTAATAATTGGGCCGTATAGTTACATATTCAAATCGCGAGTTCGTGATGCACTGCTAGCGTCCCTTGGACTCTCACTCCCAGAGGTGGATCTTCTTGTTGATGAAGCACATAACCTCTCAAGCCATGTCCTTGACGCAGAAACCTCTCAGCTTAGCAATGAGGACTTGAGATGGTTAAAAGAGAACCATCAACTGGTCACAAAAGAAACCGGACTCAAATGGATTCGCGAGGTCATCGATTTCCTCTGGGAAACCATGATGGTCAATCTAGATAGAATGCACAATCGCACTGAACGGGTTCTTGATAAATGGGATGTGGCACCTCGATTTGTCAAGGAGGAAGACCTCGAACTACTACACAGCGCAGGGAGACCTGGTTTAGGAGACCCTGAGAATGCAGGTTTGATTGAAACCCCACTAGACCGGCTCATTGAGTTTCTATATACCTCACAGAGAGCATCGAAGAGTGAGGGGTGGCACGTCACATTGCAGAATCAAAAATCCTGGAGAGAAGATCTACCAGCTTCGAAATCCGTACTCATGATTCAGCCACTGAACTCCTCTGGGCTCACAGCACCAATTCTTAGGAGTGCAAGATCTGCTGTCTTGATGTCTGGAACATTGAGACCTCTCGATTACTATTCTCGACTTCTCGGAGTATCAGGAGCGGTTGCCGAAGACCTAACAAGCCCTTATCCACGAGGAACTAGGTTGGTGCTCGTTGATAAGATTCTGAACACTAAGTACCAGCTTCGGGGACCTGACCTCTGGCGCAGTATTGTAGACAGAATTACAGCAGCATTGACAACGATGCCAGCGAACAAGAGTGCATTAATCGCATTTCCAAGTTACAAGATGCTTCACGAGGTTATGAGCTATTCAATTGATACTGGATTTCGAGAGACCCTGATTGAAACCAGAACAGAACGCATTGAAACCCTCGCTGAAGCGATTTCAGACAGACCGCAAGCGGTATTCTGTGTATACGGGGGCAAGTTCTCAGAGGGAATCGACCTTGTGAGTGACGGTTCAAGTATGATCGATTTGATTATCGGTATTGGAGTTCCATTCAGTCCGCCCACGAGTTATCAGGTTGCACTTCAGCGATGGTATGATTCTCGGTTTGGTAGTGGGACTGGTTACTATTATTCTGCAGTGATTCCCTCAATTCGTCAAGTTGCACAGTTGGTTGGAAGACTTCGAAGGTCTCCAACAGACACAGGAGTTGTAGTTCTACTGGACAATCGATTCCTCAAACATCTGAAAGTATTCGGCGATGATATCGTGTCAGATGTCTGGCCGTACAGGGACATTGAGGAACTCAGTTTTGCCATTAGTCAATTCGTGAAGATGCAGGAGGGTTTGACAGGATGAAGATCATTGACATACCAGGACTCAAGTGGCTCACACTTTCAGTATTTGTCACAACGTTACTACTGAAAGTTTGGATTTCGCCCAATGACCTCACAGATGTTGCTCTAATAGGGACGGGGATTCTGATCTATTCTGTATTTCTATATCTCGACTATAAGTCAAGCTACAACCCCAATATACTATGGGATGAACATCGAGGATTTATTGCAACTATCAGACCCTGGCGAGTAGAGCTATGTGCTGCAAGACTTTTTGGAAGTGTACCACTCGGAATTGATCTAAGTCATTCAGCAACAAAAGTTCTCCAAGCTATGCACACTCGCTTCGAGAACGAAAAAGGCGGAACTCTCGTCTTCTTCATCACACGGCCAGTTGGAAATGAATTAACGAAAGTGGGGATGCTTGTCCGCAGAAGTTCGCTCCGTCTACCAAACACTCGGTCAAAGGTCGAACAACTATCAAAGTTGTTGATAGCAGATATCATGATTCTTGAAAGCGCAATGAGAGCAGCGTATCCGCATTTGCCTATAGAACGGGCAGAGAAACAGGATGTTCTGATTGTAAACACAGGAGGCTTAGAGTCCAATGTATCCAAGTGAATTACGTTCAGGCCTGGAGATACCCACCGGGGTTAAGCCCGAGGACATAATGAGGTCTCTTGAACTTGGCCACGGATACAAATGGACTGTTCTCACACGACAACCTTTGCTTGTTGCGCACGGTAATCCAACTCTTGGCAATATGCCAGAGCTACTAATGACAGGAAACAGGGCTATTGTCATAGCTGGTGGTGACCCAGCCTATGTGGACCGTCTCAGACAGGTCTTGGACATGCTTCAAAGAAGTACTCAACGATTGATAGCAAAGTCGGAGGGAGTGAAACATGGGTAAACGTCTGATACTTGGTACAAAACCAGAGGTCGACCCACTCCAGGAATTATCTGAATCTAAGGGAACAATCACTGTAGGGACAGAGATCCGATGGGACAATAGAGAGCTTGGTCGCCCACTAGCTAAGATACTATTTGGAACATTGGTAGCGATTGTGGTGGGCTTATACATTCCAGTAGCAACAACAATTGCTGCAGTTATCATTCTCTTGACTCAATATCTTTCTCCGAAGCTTAAAGACATGAAAGATATGAACGTACTTCTTCAGGGTTCATGGATACAGATACCAGAAGGAGATGTATCAGTTCTCGTTGATTCTGAGAATGTCGAGTTAAGGGGAGTTGGTGGCACACGTTATTCCATCGGAATGGATCTTGGCAAAGCAAGTCCTAATCTACTGGGCAGTGTCGGATCACTAGTAAGAGCCCTCGATACATCTACTGGGTTTGGACTCTATGTAACCATGAAGCCTGAAGAGATTACTAGGGCGATGGATGAAGAAAGAGTCTCCAACTTGTTAGAAGGCTATCTTTCTGCATTGTCAAAGGGAGCACTGGATGCCTATCTCGCTAGACGGGGTGGTCTTTGGGTGTCACATGCCACAATTATCGGACATATGCGCGATGCAACACAGATTGACTCCTTCGACTCTGCGGTGAGAGCTGCAGTTCCTGAGAAAGATTGGAAGAGAGTTAAACCACAAGTTCTGCATTCAAGAATGAAGCAGCACAAAATCGATGAACAAGATAGCTGGTTCTATGCGGCAGGCTCTGAACTGGCAGAATGGTTAGTTCAATTGCGAAGTGAGTTGGCCGCTGAAGTCGGGAGTAATATTCCCGGTCAGTTCATTGCACCAATTCGAGGGCGCCCCGATGATTATCGACTTGGATCTACATTAAATCCGGATACACTCCAAACTGGACCCCCAGCAGGTCTATCACATGCAGATCTTGAAAGTGGAACGCTAATCTGTGGAGGTACTGAGAATGCAAGACATCACGTGTTAGCCTTACTCACATCCGAGTTACTGCGAGCTGGAAAAAGAGTCGTACTTGTGACAGGCACTTCATCCATAGCAAACTTGACGGGGCTCTCGGAAGCTTCTGTGTTTCTTGAGTTAGGAAGAGACCTTGTATTGAATCCTCTTGACTCAGAGGGAGTGCCACGCAGCGAGTATGTGCCTCTCTTTATGTCTGCCCTCCAAGTTGTTGCGGCGCAGGATTTACGTGGTGCTGCAGAACTTGAGATTGCTGTTTCAAGAGCTGTATCATTAGGAAATGCCACTCTTGCCGACGTTCGCTTGAGTCCGGAATTTGAGGATCCTAGCACTATTTCTTCAGATGGAACAATGTCTCAAGAACAAAAACCGTCGAAAAAGTCACTCATTGGTTTGGAGGCAATCAGGTCGCTCCATATGGGACCTGCCGCGAGAGCATTCTATGGAACACAAACAGTTCCAACAAGACGTCTTGCAGACCCCTCATTATCAATCATCAAAGTATCGCTAGGCTCTACGGGACTAGACAGCTTTGCTTGGAACCTCATGTGTATGAAGCTCGCAGGAATGCAACCGGATCCGAATCTTGTCATCATTCTTGATGGTGCTGAGAATATGAGAATCAGAAACCGGCGATTCATGAAACATGATTCATTCTCTGAGCGATTGTTGAAGAATTTGAAGAGAAGAGGTCCACTGATTCTCGCACTTGAACACCCAGCGGATATGGCTCCTGGAGCCATTGGTGTCCTTGAATCCTGCGTTTCCCTTCGAATACGAGAGTCAGTTGATATCAAGATTATCTCGGACTTACTCGGGTTAAGTGTGATAACAACAGGGATGCACACGAAAGCTCGTATCTCGCCCAGAGAATCATCGTTCCTTAGAATCATGGATGATCACACAGCGCTTTTGGTTCATGATGGAACCGAAACATGTCAACCGATTCAACTTGATGAATCACCCGATCTCTCAAAGCCTGATATGGACCAGGATATGTCACAGCGGATAGACAAGCTAGTCCCGGCTGAAACTCAGGACACGTCACTGCACGATAGGACACTCCTTGACATGGTTGCAGCAGGGGATACAGACCTTGCAGTCAGAGTTCTCAAACTTCTTGAAAGGTATGAACCACTAACGGAGGAAGCTGTAAGACGGTTTGTAGTTGCTAATGGGACTGAAAAGAGTCCGGATATCGAGGGGGTGCTTGCAAGATTAGAGCACGCAAGTATGATCCTTAGGGGTCATGAGAATCACAGTGGGGTTTCGTACTCGAATTTCAGAATCACGATGAAAGGAAGTATGGCTCTCCGTCAAGCCGAGGAAGTGGTAGGTGCTAGTGCATGATAGCTGTAGCTGATGTCGCCTCAAAAGTCGAGGAAATCATGGGTAAAGCTGGAATCAAACCTAGAGGAATCCAAAACCTAGCTATTGACAAAGGACTCCTCGATGGTAAGAGTATCATGGTGTCTAGCCCTACAGGCTCCGGAAAGACTCTCGTTGGTGAATTGGCCTTACTCCGTGCAGTGACTTCTGGAAAGAAGGGATTGTTTCTGGTTCCTCTTCGAGCTCTGGCTGTACAAGTGAGCCAAGTACTCAAAAATCGATATGAAGTGTTTGGAGTAATGATTGGTCTCAGCACTGGTGATTTTCAAAACTCTGGGGAAGAATTTGCTGAGCATGACATTATTGTGACAACGTATGAAAGAGCAGACTCGCTCCTTCGTCGAAATGCAAGCTGGATTAGCGAGCTTGGAACTGTTGTGATTGATGAGATTCAGACTCTTGCGGACCCTGGAAGAGGAGCTAGACTCGAGAGCCTCATTATTCGAATGAAGCGACAACTGGCGGACCTTCAAATCATCGCACTTTCTGCCACTGTGGGGTCTCCCGAGGAGCTAGCCGAATGGATAGGGTGCGAATTAGTTGAATCAGATGATAGACCGGTCCCTCTCGTTTGTAAAATTGTGGTTACAGCGGACAAGAACCGAAGTCTCAAGAAACTGGTAATGACCACAGTGCAAGGAGATGCACAAGCGATTGTATTCAATCGGACTAGGAGAGAAGCCGAGGCTCAGGCTATCAGACTCGGAGAAGATGTCGGACGACAATTCACTTCAGGAGAGAAGGATAGGTTAGACTTAGAACTCAAGTCGCTAGAGAATGCCAATATCAATCTCCCTTCAGATATGAGAGCTCTCCTTCATGATGGCACTGCATATCACCACGCTGGCCTTGACTATCAGACTCGTAGACTAGTAGAGCGACTCTTTAATCAAGGTCTCGTCAGAGTGATCTCTGCTACATCTACATTGGCTGCTGGAATGGATCTACCAGCTCGAACTGTGATCTTGTCCAACACATTGTCACCACAAAACTACCGAGCAGTTCTATCAGCAAACAATGTTCATCAGATGCTAGGTCGTGCGGGACGACCCGGTCGCGATAAGGTTGGATTTGGAATAATCCTTGCCGGAAGCACGGGTGAAGCAGATAAGGTCAAGACTCGATATTTTGATGTTCTGACCGACCAAGACACAGGAAAAGAACTCCTCATGCCAAAGCACGACCCAATCTCCAGTGTGTTGGGAGAACCAAGCTCATTGTCTGAACAACTCCTTGTGATTCTCGATATGCTATCTTCAGCCACCTTGGAAGAGATTGAGAATGGAATCTTGGGTGAGTCATTTCTGGTTCATAGTGCAATCAGAGACTCCATGGCACCAATGAGAGTTCTGCAATTAGGAGAAATCACAGCAGAGGCGGCTCTGGAGCGCCATGCACTAACAGACACAATTCAATCAGCTAGAAAGGGAGTACTTGGAGCTACGAAAATCAGAGAACAACATGAGACCGTGATTGGAGGAATTGTTACTGGTTATGGAGGTGGACAGTATACCTGCAGGTTCTCTGCAAGACTAGCACCATCAGGACTCACAGAGGGAGCAGGGTGTTCGTGTGGTCGACCTATGACAGAACAAGGAATTCTGTGTCATCATCTAGTAACATTAGGCATGACTGCCTCTCGAGAGCTTGGTACTCTAGCAGACTATGTAATTCCCTTGGCACTTTCAGAGACCTCACCTCTTGCATTATTAATCCGGCTTGGTCTTGTCGAAGGGGATGTCGATGGAAAACTAAAGCCTACCAAACTTGGTAGAACTGTAAACAGATTATACCTGAGTGTCCCTACAGTACGGGAACTACTCGCATTACTTCCAACAATGGAGGACAACACGCACCTATTATGGTTGCTTCGTCATCTCATTTCGCTTGAAAGTGGAAATAACTTGGATGATTCTTTTGATCATATGATGGCTGCATTGGCTTCGACTGATATCTCAGTCAGGCAACTAGCAGACCAGCTTGGTATTAGTATGGGAGACATGTACGGGTTGTTAGAGTCTTCGAGGTGGCTCCTTCACTCAGTATCAATCATTTCTGAGATCGGGGGGCTCTCGAAGGTTCTTGGAATGTCTCGGAGTCTCTTGGAGGCTCTAAAGAGTAGATTCAATGAAAGAGGAGGAGAGGAACAATGACAAAGGAGGAGCAGATTGGTTGACAATGGCAAAGGGAGAAGAGAAGGTAACTGAAGGCGAAGACCTTGAACAGGAACCTCAGACAAAAGAGAAGAAAGAACATGACATTTCTGCCGCACTGGAAGTAACTGGACATTTTACTATGAGATATCCAAATGGCCTTACTCTAGGTGTTAGATTAGAGGCGGTTCCAGGCACTCGGGGCGTTCACGTGGACATTGTCTACGTTTTAGACCTCCGAGAGGCAGCGTTTGGAAACAGCGGCTTGGCAATGAGAGCTGCAGTCCTTGAGAGTATCAATAGATCACTACCTCGGGTCCTCGGAGACGTAGGGCTAGATGAATTCATTAAGGAACAGACTGTGGTGACTCCATGGGGTCGCGTTCGCCTGCCTCTGCTCCAATCATCATCAGGAAAGACAGAGTCACTTATTCACGAAACAAGGACTGTCTATGTCATCACTGAAGGAACCAAGCCAACGATGGACCTGACTTGGCTCACAGATACAGGAAGGATAGTAACACCCGATGAGTTTGTCCTTATTCGTCGAAGTGATGCTCGTTCAAAGCTTCCAGACTTAAAGAAGAGTGTTTTAGATAACAAGTGGTCACTCTTAGAGAGTGGTCTCTCTCGAGGATGGTTTGGTGTTCTTGCTCTCTCAGGTCTAATCATTGGAGTTGTTGCAAGTCTCTCAGTACTCACAGTTGGCTCTGGGTCATTGATAATCCCTCTTTTGGCCAGTGCTTCATCAGGGCTTGTTAGTGGTTGGTTGCTACAATCTTCAAGAAATTCAATCAATGCTTTTGTCACTAAAATCTCAGAAGAACAGAAAGTACTCGATAGGTTGGGTGATGCGGAGAGAATATCAAAATCAATCATTGAGAACGAAGATAAGTTGGTACTTATTGGTGATCTAAATTTCATAGTTTCTCCATTAATTGCTACAGCAGGTCGGGCTCTAGAGGAGGGCGATGTTGATGCAGCAGTGAGCGCAGCTTGTTCCGTCCTTGACGAGTGTGTCAGACTAGCACCCCTTGAGAGTGATTCAAGATCTATATCTATGAAATCTGCAGATGTAGGACTTCGAAAATTTCTTGGATTGTTCCAAGATCTTGGAGGTGTTGGGGAGGAGGAGTCTCTAGCGCTAGCTTATGTTAGTCTAACGGGACATGTAAAAAAAGCGATTTCATTTGGTGAAGCAGTCCGTTGTCTAACACAACTGAATGAGGCACTATACAACATTGGAGCTCTTCGACCAGACATCAAAGACGCGATAGATAACCATCTCAATAATCGTGCTCGAGACGAAATTATTGAGGCGATAAACAAAGATATGGCGACTGATGATGTAGAGATTCCAAACCCCATTCAGAATTCTGCAGCAGTTGAGAGCGAAGAAACTCAGCCAGTTTCAAAGAAAGATTCGGAAGATGAAGTTGAACTTCTCGATCAGATGCTCCATGCATCTGTAGAGACCTCTACTACCAATGAGGAATCTACAGAACCCGATGGACCTGAAACCAACATAATAGGGGCTGATGTGGTCACAGCCAGCATTAGGAAACAAAAGAAGAAGGTCAGGGACACGCAGCAGCTTTCTCTAATAGATGAGGTTGAACTTGAGGAGGAGCGTGAATCAGCGAGTGTCTAATACTATGCTCACTGAAACTTTAGCATTGGACGGTCTGATACATCTCTGGGGGGATGCTGGTTCAGGAAAAACGCTCTTTGCCTGCTCTATTGCATCAGAAGTTTCGCGGTATTCAAAGGTAGAATGGATCAATACAGATTCCAAACAAAGTTTCATTCCAAGCCTGAAACGAACAATCGAATCTGCAGATGGGTCAATCCAAAATGTGTCTGTCACCATGGCTATTGATAGGCAAGAGGTTCGAAACCTCATTCTAGGTCTCTCTAGGTCTCTTCCTGAAGGAGTTTCCCTTATTGTGATAGATTCGATAACAAGGTTACTCGATATGGCTCGAGAGGACCCAATTCTATGGGGTAGAGAGCTGTTCGAAGAAGCTCTTCCCACGCTTGCGGGAATTGTGGATGAGAAGGGAGTAAGAATCATCATCACAAGTGAGAGTCGAGCCATGAGTGAAACGGGCAACCTAGCAGTGCACCATCGCACTATCAAGAAATGGGTGGACCATGATATTTTGCTTGTCAGAAATGCTTTGGAAGACTCAACTCGAATAATGAGAGTTGTTGACACACTTGAAGATCAAGAACTGATTGGAACACTACGGCTGATGGAAAATGGTATTCCAATAGTGCAACCTCAGACATCTAGAGTGTCTGCACCCGTTGGGGGTCATGTATAGTGTTTGGAAAGGGCATCATCAAGCTAATCGGTTTGATATTTGCTGGAGCAATAGCTCTTGCAGGGGGAGCTGAACTCCTTGCTTCAGTGGTGGCAGTTGTTCTTGCATTTCGAGGTGGTAATCCGCTCCCGCTTTTACTCGTAGGCATTGTCACAATTGTGCTTCTCAGAGTTGTCAAAAAACAGACTGATGATACACCTGTAAAGATGATTCTAAATATCGTGTCCTATGCGGCTACAGGATATTTGGTCGTGGTAGCTTTCGTAGTTGCTCTACCTTTCGGTTTGGTGGCGTCTATAGCAACGGCAATTGCTACATCGGTTATCGTTTCTTTCATCGGAGACCCGTCATCATTGATGGTTCAGGTTCAGGAATTCCTTCCACAGTCACAAGGGAATCCAATAAGAAACCTCTCAAAGCGAGTTGTACAGACTGGAGATGGTTCGTCCTTCACAGTCAATTCTTCAAATAGTATCATCGTCATTAACTCAGACCACCGAAACAATGTTGTAGAATTGATGCGAGCTCGATCTTTGTTGCCTATTTCATTGACTCATTTCGAAGACCTTGATGTCGTCTTTATCGCGAACGGAAGAGACCGACCAATGTTTGATAGAGTCATTGCTCTTCTACGTACTTATGGGATTGAAACCAGAGGACCTACTCCTACCCTTCTTTCAGAAGCTATTCAGATGATACCAATAATTGACGAGCAGAATGGACTAATGATGAAAGGGTACAGAATTGCGAAAGATCAGAAGACGGTCGAGGATCTGTTAGCCTTATGGCCAGTTCGAATGACCATCTTCCCTACAGAAGGGGGGTTAAAGGTTCTAGTTCCAGAACATGAAGCTACAGGACTTAATGTGGAACCACTGAAACAGGGGTACGAGCCTGAAGTGCTCCTTCATCGCAACTTTACTAGTTTACGGGAGGCTATGGAATCTGTTGAGAGTACCACTTGAAACACTTGATATCCCCACTGAATCTATGATTAGATTCACACCACGTGTACTTGAACAAGCATTTGGAAGCATCATCCTACCTCGACAAATCAGCCTGCTACATAGCTCTGAACGAGCACCTCTGACTATTGTAGCTCATGGTGTTGCAGTGTCAGCAGCAAGGTCTCTCCCAGATGCGAAATGTGTCTTCTTGGATTCAGGGACAAATTATAGTCCATCCTTGATAAGAACCATCTGTCCTTCGACTGATGACACTGTGGATGTTCTAGAACGCATAATAGTAGGACAAGTGATGGGGCTTGCTGACATTGAAGAAGCGATTGGTATGCTTTCAGGATTGAATGATGTCTCAGTCGTAATCCTAGACAGTCTGACTGGTGCGTTGAACTTGTCCGGAGCACCAGGAACAAAGGGCCGACAACGTGAGTTGTTCCGCACCCTTGAAACTGCTCGAAAGGCAGTCAACAAGTTCAATGCACATGTACTGATTACGGACTATTCATCCAAGAATTGGATTTCTGGAGACCCTTCACCAATCGGGGGCAATGTACTCTCACATGCTGTTGACAGTGTTTTACGAATTGATAGACTGCGAACCAATGAGAACTTGATTCGTATTCTGACTGAGCGTTGTGCGGCCCCCAAGAATCCGCCAAGTATCATTATCAGAGCTGACTCTAAGGGTCTACGTAGTATGAAATGAGAGGCCGGAAAGATGGGAGTGAAGAACTGGAATAGTGTAATCCCTTGGCAGTGGGCAGGCCTTGAAGAGATAAGTCCTGGAACAATCGCAATAGACGTTCCCAACTATATCACAAGACGTCTAACAGTCATGAAGACAACCAAGTCACCGGATGGAAGGTTACCGCTCACACATGTTGGAACTTTTCTAAGTCTAGTCAAAGCAACACTAAATTCCAACATTCTTCCGGTCATGATTTTTGATGGACCTCCAGAGTCAAGAAAACGCGCGCCTAATCCAGAACTCATCCAGACCGCAAATCAGCTATATCAAGAATTTGTCAAGGATGGAGATCCATACAATGAAGATATCTCAGAGGTACTTTGGAAGAGTCGAGCAGTGCAAATGTACTTTTCAGCAAACCATATCAAAGATCTCGCTTGTGTTATTGGCACTCCTACGATCACCGCCCCCTCTGAAGCTGAGATGATGGCTGCGGCGATGTGTCGTGACAACCTTGTAGACACAGTGGTTTCAAATGATGTAGATGCTATTCTTTTCGGAAGCCCCCATGTCACCAAACAGCTCCAGGTGTCGAATGGTCGAATTCTTAGAGTGAGAATGAAGGAGATTGAGGTGCAAATGCAGCTTGATCTTGAGAGGCTGAGAGACCTTGCTGTCCTATGTGGATGCGATTTTCACGAGGGGGCAAAAGGGATTGGTCCCCGAAAAGGTGCACTATTACTTCGAAGACACGGAAGATTGTTGGAGGTACTAAAGGCTATAGGAATTACATATTCCATGCGTGAGGATTTCACGAGAGCCCGTGAAGTCTTTGATGAGCCATCTTACTTATCCACAGATGGAATCGATTTGAGGTTGAATCCTCCCATCGTTCCTAAATTGACCCGTTTTCTAAGAATGGTGATGTCAGAAAATGCTGTTGAAACAACGGTAGAAAAAATACTCAAGCTCTGGAAAGGATTTGGTACTCGACAGTCCTCGCTTGAACAATGGATATAATCTCATTTCTCCCAAGGGTTGATTAGTCCCTGTTCCTGAGAGAGTCTCTGTAGCACAGTCATTTGGTAGGTCTTGTAGGATTTCAGCCTTGCTGTAAGTGACTGAGTAGTAATTCGGTTCTTCTTTCTACCTCCAGAAAGTTTCTCCCTGATCACTCCTCCAACAACGTCTGTCTTGTAAGCTGGTAAGCGAATATAGGCGACCATCCTTGTTGATTTATTAGTTAAGACATGAACATAGGGAATCTGAGAGGTCATCCAATCTATGAAAGATTCTCTAGACCTGCGCTCTTTGAAATCTCCTACTATAAGCATTCCTTCAGGTAGACCGCAGTATTCCAGAGCAGGAGTGTAAAGCATTCGTAGTATCTTCTCATCAAGCATGTTTCGAAGATAGCGCCTGACGGTTCTTGGCTTAAATCCAATTCTTTGCATCAACCACATCCTGGACGACCGCAATCCACTAAACGTCAGAGTTGGTCCAATGATGTCAATTTGTCTTTTTGTCAGGTTTGTTATAGGACTTTTATCATACTGGGTTTCACGCAATAACCAAAATTTTGTACGTCCTGGACTTCGAGAAGCGGGTTTCCACGGTTCAATGTTCCATGTCTTGTTCCTCTTATCATAGAGATCCATTCGCATTGAAATGAGTTCTGAGTCAACAGCCATCTGAATGCTGTTGGGAGGAAGTGCATCAGAAGGTCCTTGACTCTTCTCAGGCTCAAGATGGACTGAGCATCCTTTGTGACTCGATTCAGTTAGTACCATCCTTTCTACAAGCCCATCACTTACCACAATAGGTTTCTGTTTCTCCGTAAAGATGAATCTATACTGGAGTCCCAGCCTTGCCACAGATGGGATGAATTTCTCGTCGAGGACTGATTCCATTCGCTGTAATGTATAGTGAGACATTCGTCTTCTAGTTCCAACAATCCGTTCAATCTCAGGAGCAGTTGGTCGGCCAGCTATTTCACAATCTGACAAATACTCGCACACTTTTACGAGTGGTTCATAATCCAGGAGGTTCAAGTTTCCACGAAACATCTTAAGCATTGATTCATGTCTTGAGGCTGATGGTCCGTCAGGACGAAGGGCATGAATGTTCCATTGTGTCAGAGTCATCCGTTGGAGGTCTGCCTCCTCTATAGACACCGAGCCAGCCCCCTTTCTAGATCCGACCTCTTCCATGACCTCTGCGGCTATCTTTTCACGAGTCTCATCAGTAATCTTCCTTGGTAGGTCAAGCTTCTCGCGGAGTTTCCTCAACCATCTATCGACCTTGTCAGACAGAGGATCTTGAGGTGCAAGCGCTTTGTCTATCGTTGGATTTTGGATTAGAATCTCCTTGATGGAGTCCTTTGTTGTTTCCATGACTTCAATGACGGTCTCAACTTCGTTATCTGATAGCAATGAATCATGGATTGTTTGAAGACATTCCAACCGAAGTTCCTCAACTTTCATTGACCATAAAGGTAGCAACCACGGATTCTCTCCACCTATCAAAGTAGAAACGTTGTTAATTGTAAAGAGAGCCGCAGACAGCGAATCGAGACCAGTCGGAACAAGGGGCCAATCAATATCCTTGGGTGTATCTTCAAGAACGAACCTAGAGAACACGTATGACAGTTTACTAGCCTCTGAAGAGCCTAAATTCTTAGGGAAGAGTGACTTAACCTGTGAACGGACTGTGGAACCAAGTGGAATCAGAGGTCTCATCTTCGTAGTGATTTTCTCAGTGACCTCATCTTGTCCGATTGCTCTGTTGATTGCTACATTTGTACTGGGTCTATTGGGAAGAGGTTGTAGACCAAACGTACTCTCAAAGAGCGTTGTATCTAATTTGGCTGTTTCTAACTTCCATGCTGAAGAATCAGCAATGAGGTATCGAAGGATGGTGAGGTCTTCAACCATTCGTCCTTTCCTTAGCCAGTCGATTGTAACTTCCGCTCTCTGTCCCATATTGATCACTTGAAAGGGATACTCCCACTTATTATTATAGGAAACACACCTTAGGAGCTTATTAGTCTCGAGCAACACAAAGTAACATGAGGCAAAATCAGTTAATCTTGGAGTTCAGCTCTACCACTCCAGATTATTCAGCTCCATCCCTTCAAGAGACCTTGACTGAGAGTCTCTGGGACACAGTAAAGGATGAATCACTTCATATTATTCTGCGTGAGCCAGCTCTTGTCGAGCTTGCTAGACGTCAGGAACCTGGAGTACTCTCATACTGTGATAAGCTACTCATTTCTGAAGACTACGAGCACTGGTTCTCTGGATTGAAGGCGCTGGAAACTTTGAACACTTATGATGCAGTTCAGAGATTGCTTGTTATCTGTGGATACTCTGGAACTGGAGATAGAAAAATCGTCATGCATGTTCTGGCGCGAGTTCTTACTGATTCACACCGAGAAGGTTTCAGGAGAATCCTTCGTTCCATGATCACACCTGGCACACTCGATGTCACTGGGTGGTCTCCAACGGCTCTTCGCGTCCTCAAGGCAGTGTGTATCGAACATGGTATAGAAGTCGAAACCTCCATGCACTCACTTACCCGTGCTTTCAAACGTCAAGAAACTGACACGTTGGACACGACTTCAGTGCACATTCGACCAAAAAAGAATCGAAAATAGAATTCATAAACCTTCTTTCTGTTTTTTATGTATTATAGTGCCTTATTTATCGACCGCACGACCCAATAATTACTAAAAACCTTGATTATATTCTATTATCCTTTATCGACAACATACAAACAGGCTTTCTGTATTTACTCCAAGTAAAGAAACAGGACTGGAAAATGGAAGAGAAAAGGAAAGCCAAGGAGGTCTGGTGATGCAGACCGATGTGCTCGCACTACTAGCAACTAACCTCATCTTCTCGGTGAAGATTGCCCCACTTGTGGTCATAGTGGCAACAATTGTTCGCTCCGCGCTCTTGTTGACCGGGAGGAAGAGGGCGATAGTTTCGTGGACTCGGAATACTCTCCTGTCTTTTGCAACTATCATATTCTTACCGGGGATGCTAATTAACACAGCAGTCCGCTATAGTGTGTGTTCTCTCTTTGGTATCGATCTTCAGGGAATAGGTGCAGGAAGCACTTACGCGGAGCTGAATCTTTTCCTGAAAGTTGACCGACCACCAAAGGTCGCAATTCTCGTGTCTGCGCTTTATGTGAGCACAGTAGCATCAGTGTTCATTGGCTTTACTTTGCTCTTTCTGCCTATAGTGCTTTTACTCGGAGCTCCGATTGTTCTGCTATCTTGGTACCTAGCTCTCTGTGTGTTGTTCAATAGTTCACTACGAGGCGGTGATTTTCAGCTCCTAGGAGTAGCTCTGCAGAAGCAGCCAGGAAGAGGGATTGCTGAGCTTCTCATTGCACTAGTGGTCCTGATAATCTTCTACGCGTTCATGGGGGTGGGGCTATGAAAAGGACCCTCATGGAACCAGTAATAATGTCCCGGGTCGGATCAAATAATCCATACCCCTATTCTACGAGTCTTTCAGGTCTCTTACCATGCCCATTACTGAACGACTTCTTTTCCGCAGTGGTCCGACCCGTAGGACACCCTTCAACTAAATTATGGGAGGACCAACCATAATGAAGCGTGCACTAATAGTAATCATAATTGCGCTCATATTAATCGCGACCCCATTAGACACATCAACCACAAACATTGCACTCGATGAAGAACAGGATTTGGTGACCCCAGATAGCCATGTAGTTTCTGCAGATCCTAGTGTGTTGGTCGATGCAAAGCCCTACATCGTACTAGAGTTATCAGGAGGGACCATCACAAACCGAGGAAACGAATGGTCACAACTATTGAACGCTTCAGGGATTGTGAGCATAGTTGTTGATGTCAGTGATGTCACCACTAATCCTGAAATTCTGGATGGGACTCCAGCGATTATTGCGGACGCAAGCATCGGTTCAGGGGATGGTGCAACGGTTTCACGAGTGCTGATTGACATACTCATCCAGAAAGACATCAGTTTCATACTCACTGGACGCTCAGCATGGATACTTCACAGATTGAGAGGAACAGGTCCATCCTCTTTGACAGCTCCTGCTACGGTGGTCCTACTCACATCTGCAGAGTATGCGGGAGCTGTCTTCATGACAGCACCTGTTCCCTTGACCATTGGAACACAGGTAACCACAGAAACAGGTGTCATACTCCCAATAGATGAGATACAGACGGATATGTCCAGACTTGTTGATCTAACAGGCGCAGCTCCTTCGAGTATTGCAGCTCTAAGGTTTGACTCCTATCCTCTAGATGTGTTCCTGTTTTCGGCAGAAGACCCCACACTTCTGACAGGGACAGGTCGGGGTCTACTAGAAAATGTAATAGCGTTCTCCAAAGCATTAAGGGAAACCCAGACTGCTGGAGTCCTCGCTGACCTGCAGGCTTCTGAGGGGGCTCTTCTTGCTGGGGGTTTCAGCTACCAGCATGAACCGACCATCGCGGAAACCTACTATGCAGTCTATTCTGTAAATTCACTTCTTACTGGTTCTTCTTGGACCTCATGGGTCTCTCAAAATAGTGTTCTTGTCCAGAGTGTGTTGGAGACCCTAGTTATGGATCTTGGAGCTGAAACTGGAATCAGGACTTCGATGAGTGACGGGGTCATCAACTGTAGAAGCACAGCTCAGGGACTGTGGGTGATTGAAACAATGGGACTGACTGGCTCATTCAATATTCCAGAGATAGTCGCATACCTTGCTTCACGTCAAGTTGATGGAGGGTTCGAGGACAGCATTACATCAACCCATCATGTCATCGAGGCGCTCTATCAATCAGGTAATCTTGGGTCTATCGACTCAGTAGATTTGGAGGATTGGTTGAGGTTTCTTGTTATAGACGGGAGCAAGACCTCAGACCCGGACCTATGGGGAGCAATAGGAGCTAATCCAACCAGTCTTTCTGCAACCAATGACTATGCATTCAAGTACCTGAGGTCTCTGCAGTTTCTCGGGAAAGCTCACCCAGACCCTGCAAAACTCACGAGTTGGATCCTCTCTCGGACCTCGAATGGAAACGGTTCATTCCGAAACTCTCAAAATCCAGATGAAGAAGCCGTAACTGGAACAGCATCTGCCCTGTCATCAATGCAGATCTTAGGTACTCTGAGTACAAGTAACAAGACAGCAGGACTCTCATGGTTTCTCAACAATCAACTCTACTCAGGCGGATTCGGAATGAAACCAAAGTTGTCTGACATTGTAGCTAAGACGCGAGAAACCAGTCGAGTAGCTAGTTGCCTTGACACTCTGGGTGAAACAAGTGGAGGTCTTGCAAGTGGAATCATCGCATATGTTTCCACCATAACCACAGATATCGGATTCGAAACCATGGACATCCTCCCCTCGATGATGTGGAGTAGTTGGGTCCTCAGTGCAAGTAGACTTGCACATGCTTCAGGTGCTGTAGATCTTGGTTTAGCAACAGAATATCTCAACTACTTTGAGAAGTGTAACATGTATCCACTATGGGATAATATTACAACCATCAGTCCTCCTGAGTATGGCTACAATCAATACAGGACTATGAGTGTATGGACCCAGTTCTTTGGTGCTGCAATAGCCAACTCTCTAGGTACTGATTTAGCCGCTAGTATGGTCTCACAGATGACTCTCTATCTGTCGCAGGCTCAGTATGTTACAGGACATTACCGTCCCAGCTCTATGAGTGGGATAGCTCATATGCAGTATTCAGTAGCTGCAGTAGAAGCCCTGTACCTACTCGATGAGCTTAGTACGATACCGTATAGAGCGACCCTCGAATCTGCAATCCTCTCCGAATATTCATCAGGCTCATGGGACACAACTGGCTGGACCCTTGAACCATTCACAGGAAATCAAGAAGCAATTGATTATCTCTCCACAAGAGCTGCGCTACGGTTAGGCATTCTTTCTGGAGCGATGGTATCCGAAATCACAGCAGCAATAGAGGCTCGTGTTCAGTACACCGACCTCTTGGCGCTGAGCTACGATATAGCAACTCTCGCTCTATTGAACTCCTCAGCGTTCTCCACAGACTTAGAGTCGATAGACAGGTTTCTTATTCTCAGCGCCTTGGGGTCACAATTTACTGCTGGATGGTACAATTCATCGATTTTACGGCAACCCATCTTCACCGAGGCTGTTCTTAAGATGATCTCAATCCTAGGCTTGAGGATAAGCCTGAGTGATGCATCAGGGACAATGGTCGTTGCCACTTCAAGTGCAACCACTTCTCCTGGAGTAAACTTTCCAGTTTCAATCACAATCAATTCTGCTACATCAAGTCATTCGGTATTGGTCTATAGTTTCGGAAAATGGAATCTCTTCACAAATGTTGCAAATAGCGACACACTCATGATTTCAGTCCCATCTAGCACCGA
>CAZPWM010000020.1:0-17966 GCA_964590575.1 uncultured archaeon | reverse complement strand
TGTGTGGTTGATTGGGGTGCTTCTAGAGCATTCGATAAGACCGCAGTTACAGTCCAAGGAACGATAGAAGGCGCTCTAGACCTTGAAACTCCAACAGTCAAAATGGGTGAAAATGTCAATGGAACTGCGTCTTGGTTTCTAGCAGGAAGCGTTGATGCAGGACAATGCCAAGTGACAATC
Source organism: uncultured archaeon (assembly GCA_964590575.1). Classification (GTDB taxonomy): domain Archaea; phylum Asgardarchaeota; class Thorarchaeia; order Thorarchaeales; family Thorarchaeaceae; genus SMTZ1-45. The sequence goes on along the minus strand of CAZPWM010000020.1, from coordinate 17,786 downwards.
GCATTTGGAGTAACAGAGTGGAACTACGATGAAACCTCCCCATACTGGTTCTCTGTTCCAACGACGGGATTCGACTCCGGGACCTATCCATTTACTGTGACGATTGAACGAGCATCATGTACACAGTTAGTCTTAGTGGATGAGGTTACGATTGCGCAACCAAATCCCACTTACATCTCCTCTTCACCAAGCCTTAGTGGAGCAGTCGGTGATGAGGTCTTGATTGATTGGTCACTTTACTTCGCATCTAATTCAACCCAGATCTCAGGACAAGAGGCGACTCTGACAATCATGAACTCCCTGGATTCGGTCGTCTTCAATGATGTAGGTGTTTCAAAGATTGGTGCAAACAAATTCTCATGGAGTCCTGCTGCACGGGATGTCTATTCGTACTCTATAGTCTTTCCAGGAAACTACTCACTTGAGGGGAGTCAATCATCAGGTGTAATTACAGTCTCAGAGCAAACAAGGGTTTCTTGGAGTGGTACGGGTATTGAGATTCAGTACAGTCAAGGCTCTTTCGATGTACTACTTGAAACTACGAGTGGCAAGGCTCTTGCTGGTCAGATAGTCCATTTGACAGTGACTGCCCCATCGATGAGCATGGTCTTCGATTCAGACCTAACCACTAATTCTACAGGTCATGTAACAGTGACTTTGACTCTGTCAGAAAATGGAATATACCTGTTGCAGGCAAGTTATGCAGGTGCAGGTCTTCTTCTTGGCACCTTAGACTCGGAATCTTTGACATCTTGGTCATCAAGCAATCTCCAAGTCGGAGGAGTTGGAGCAGAGGTGGAGGTAGCGAAGACATGTTCACTCTGGGCGCAGCTCACAGACTCACTACTGAATCCAATCCAAGGACAGTCTGTAACTATGAGGGTCATTCTATTACCATCTACTATCATCGCTGAACAGACTCGTACTACAAACTCTTCGGGAGCAGTCAGTTTCACGTGGATAGCAAACTCCGCGGGAGCATACAGACTAGAGGCATCATATGATGGAACTCTCTCAAGAGGAGCTGCAATAGACCAAATGGATTTCGAGGTCCTGGTACCAGTCACCCTGAATGTTCTTGTTGGTCCAGATTCAGAAGTTGGTGTTGCGAGCTGGATTGAGATCAGTGCCATGAATCATTTGGCAGTTCCTATTTCGGGACTGTCAATCAGTGTCGAAGTCAGAGGTCCAGGGGATGAACTCTTGTTCACCGACTCGCTTGTGACCTCAAGTGTCCCAGCCACAATATTCTGGACTCCAAGCATGAGAGGGGTCAACAGAATCATTGTCACATCAACCAAGCAACTCTGGTACAAGGCAGCGAGTGAGATTATCATGGAGGATGTTTTTGAGACCCCTGAAATTTCTATTACACTACCATCGAATGCTGTTGCTCCGATTACACAGGATTTGATTGTTTCAGTCATTGATACGGGTCTGGCTCCTGTTCAAGGTGCGACAGTTCATTGTATCGTAACGCTGAATGGCACTGGTATCCATGATGCATTTCATACTACAAGTGTTAGCGGTATAATCGTGCTCAACCTGCTTCTTGACACACCAGGCACGCTTCAGATGTTAGCTTCTCTCGCAGAGCAGGGATGGTTACTCCAGACCTCATCGGAAGATGTTACTACGGTTTTTGCTGAAACAACATTGACAATCACAACACCTGGTCAGCCTGTTGAACAAGGCTCCGTAGTTGGTGTAGTAGTCACGCTCGTTGATTGGAGTGGGTCACCCCTAGCAGGAGCCCAAGTGACTATCGTTGTCAGATGGAGTAACGATACACTTCTATCCTCCACACTCAAGTGCACGGATGGACTCGGTAAGTGTACATTCGCTCAGCAGTTCCTCCGTGTTGGAAACTTTGTTATCAATGCTTCATACGCAGGATATGGTTTCAATGCCTCTGCAAGTGACTTGGTTCCGCAACGTGTGTTTGTGACGCCAATCATTGAGGTTCATCACAATCCTAGTTGCATTGTTGGAGAGACCTTCGAAGTCCAAGTAGGGTATATCGATGCACTTGGTGGTTACATATCAGGGCGCACTATCTCAGTGACAATCGAACAGAATGGTGCAACTGTCTTTGAGCTTCAGGTTCCTTCAGCCACAGGTCTACTCAGTATCTACTGGGACCCAGCTGAAGGTGGTCTCGCAACAATCACTATTCTTCACGTGGGAGATGCGTATATCTTAACGAACTCGACTTCGACCACAGCATCCGTCTTGGAGCATGTAACGGGAGACCTCAGGTTACTCCCAGCACAGGTCGACCTGTTTGATTCGACAACACTTGTTTACAACTTGACTAGCGGACTTCGAGTTGGCATCACGATTCATTTCGAAGTACTAGGTATGGATCTTGTACCTGTGTGGAGTACTGATATTGTCACAGACTCTTCAGGCGTGGCATCTGTGGTTTATACAGCTGTGGAAACTCACGGAGTTCTGAGAGTGAACGCAGGTCCAGCACCGGACCAATTTCTGATCGGAGGAGATGTCCAAAAGCAGTTGATTGTCATGACCGACTGTGTCATCTCAACAAGCTTAGAACCAAGTCCTTCTGCTGTCAACAATCTCACGAACATCACGCTCTGGATCGAGGACGAAATCGGAGACCTCATCAATGGGCTCACCGTGACGGTTTCACTCTATAACCCCTATGGCGAGCAGGTCAAACTTGGTTCCTACACTATGTCGATATCGGTGGTTGTTGGTGAGGGGCAAGCAGTAGTTCAGTTCACCCCTACGATGGCAGGTCTATACACCGTGAAAGTGTCTTCCAGTGGTTCGACGTCGGTACACAGCTTTATCGAAGAGTCATATCATACAATCTACTCTGCTTCCCAGTTGTCTACAACGGTTTCAACACATGAGCTCGAGGTCGGAGATAATCTCGTAGTCATTTCTCAGTTGACGGACCATGCAGGTAGTCTACTTGTTGGAAGAAACCTCACACTCACTGTTGATGGTCCAGGCATCAACTTCATTGGACCAATCAGTCTCATAACGAATGCCACTGGGCATATCCAGTGGAGCTCTACATTAGATGACGAGGGTCTCTGGACACTTCACATCTCGTTCAGTGGTCTTGGTGTGTATCTCCCAGTTGCCACAACTGATGATATCAGCGTTAGATACGGGACAGTTGTTGAGCTCTCTCTAATTGATACAGGAGATATCATCGCAACGACAACTCCAGCCTCACTGTCTATACTTCTCGTCGACACTGGCGGAACGCCACTCGAAGGATTCTCAGTGCATTATGAAGCGTATCATGAGACCTTAGGCTTGGTGCTTGAAGGCACACTCATTCAGACTGGGACTGACCCTATGATTCTGAACGTTACTGTTGACAGGATGGGCAACTATACGATTATCGTCTCATTCACAGGAACCACACACTATCATGCTTCAAACGCAGCCCTAGAGGTGTGGGTGCTTGGATTGACAGAGGTTTCTTGTGACATTCCAGCTGAGATTGATCGTGCAGTGTGGTCATCGATTCATATCACCATCATCGACGAGCTGTCAGACCCGATTCCACTATTTGGACTCGATGTCCTTTTAGAGCTCATTGGAGCTCAAGATTCTGTTAATCTCACAGACCACCTGACTTGGAGCGAGATGTCAGTTTCCATCAACACAATGGGTTTACCAGTCGGGCTCTACGCATTGAATGTAACCGTGGAGTGGTCTGAGACCCGAGTGGGGTGCATATCAATACTGGTATTCTCTGTTGTGAGTGAAACACATATTGAGCTGACCGAACAGGATCTAACAGGTCTCATCTCAGAGCCTCACGCAATCTCGTTCATCCTTCTGGACTCTCTTAATGAAACCGTCACTGATGCAACTGTTTGGGTCAGTATATTCAACCCTTCAAAGCGTGAAATCTATGGTAGTCCTCTGACAGACCGGACTGCCATCACATCCACAGCAGAGGGAAGTGAAGTCTCTTGGACCCCGAACTTGACGGGAGAGTATCGAGTTGTGTTCTTGTTCGAGGGTGATGGTTTCCGAAACACAACAACTCTCGAGGTAGTGATACAGGTTCGATATCCTAGTTCGCTTGCTGTGGATATGCTTGAACTCATGCCTTTTGGTGATGTAATCCCCATCTCTATAACTCTCAACGGAGCACTTGGCAAGATCTCAGGGGCAACCATTATTCTCACTATATCAAAAGATGGAGTTGTTGAGCGTGAAGAAACCTTGGCCACTGATAGTCATGGGGTGGCTTCATTCAATCTAGTTGGACTCCTATCAGGAACTCACACAGTTACTGTATCATTCTTGGGCTCAGCGACTCAGGCTCCAAGTTCCATGGAAGTAAGTCTAGTGATTACTCCAGTGGTTGTTTTGAACATAGAACCAACCTCGAATTTGTATATCGGATATTACTGCTCGGTGAACCTATCAGTGACTATTCTCGGTACAACTCCCGACTGGAATGGGACACTTGACGCTTGGCTCTCTGATCCGAATGGAGAAGAGGTGGGTCAGTGGACATTCGAGATTGGGGTCTACTCGGTTATGACCATTGGGTTTAATGCTCGAATGGAAGGAACACATACACTCAACACTATAATCAGTGGGCTTCCAGTTGTCTATAGTCAGGACTACCCTATGGCGGTTACTGTAGTAAACGAAATTCTACAACTGCAACTTGATGCAGGGACTACTCCTCTTGTTGGTGGGTTCGGGATACTAGCAGTAGTAGGGGTTGTAATGAAGAAGAAGATGCGTGATGTTGTTGAATCCTTACCTACTGAGTGGAGAGAATGAAATCTATTCATCATCACTAGATTGAAGTCTAACTTGGCTAAGTAGTCCTGTCACATCATCATCCCAAGAACCATCCTCTCTAAGAAGTCTTTGATACAGATTATTTCTATAGCCAATATATGCTGAAATAGGATACGCTTTCAGATCTATTTTATTTTCTAACGCTACTGATGGAAGATTGGTTAGAAGTCTAAATGCTTCATCTTCAGGAACTCTAGCTATAATGAGTGAGGACGAACCATTATCTGAAATTCTAGTATCAGCTGTTGGAGCGTGTTTCAAGAACGATCGGGTCAAGGAACAAACATGGTTTGCGGGTCCTGATGCTGAAATGCAGATTGATGTCAGTTTTTGCATATCCATTAGATATGAGAATCGGATAACTTCTTTTCTTCGAAGATCATTAAGAATTTCTTTTATCGTTTCTGTCGCGATATTATTGTATTCAGATATTCGTCCATTTTCCAGATCTTGTAAATACATGAACCAAGATATCAAATCAAGTACAATAGCTTGTTCTTTAGTAGGAATCAATGGTTTCTTCCCTGTATATGTACCAAATTCATTTTCGAGCTGTTTCAAACTACGACTGCGTGCTAGGGATTTGAATATTGTAGAACTATTGATTTTCCATTTTCGTAACTTTCGATCATAAAGGGACAGATTGGACGAATTCATTTCCCAATTTATGACATGAATATTCGGGAGCAAACGTGTAACTCTTTCGATAGCAGAGGGAGGAAGGACCAACACTTGAATCTGCAAAGATTTGTCCAGCTGAAATCCTAATCGAGCAGAGAATTCAAGGTGCCTATGAGGCCATTTGTGAGCTGCTCCAACGTAGATAAGAGTCCTCAGACCAATAGCATTCTTTTGCACATGACCTCTCATAAGTAACGCCTGAGAGGCTAAAGCAAAACGACTACTCCATGCTTCCCTCGATTTCATTGCATCTTCCTTTGATACAGGAAGGCTAGTGATAATTTGGCCAGTTCTGTTCAAAGACTCCACAACATCTAAAACTCTATCCATCCAGTCTGGGAACAATTCATAGAGCCGATATTGTGCAATAAACCAGGGATTTCTTTCAATTTCGATTGGTGTTGGCCGCTCAGTGAGGCTCAATTGACCAGCATCAGCAAGCATCATGATTCGAACATATGGAGGAGCTTCTACTTCATCAAGCAAACACCTCAAATGACCCGAAACCAATGAACGAAGAACAGCGGCTTTTGCATATCTATCTCGAAATTCAACCGGATCCACATTTGGGACTTCAGCTTTGTCCAACCATGCCAGAAATGCCATGATTTGCTTTCTTGTATCAAGGGGAAAAGATACTGGAACAAGTTGTTCAAGTGTTTCAATCATTGTTGATTTAAGTGATAAATTGGATATTGTTAAGCCTTCAGCCAGTTTTCCGATTAAATCCCATTTTGGTTTGTTCTTATCTAATACTGAATAGATGTCATATGGTTCTGCATTTATTTCTTCCATTTCTTTACGAGCAGTTAAATCTCTCTTCATTTTTATCAAAGCTATTTCATAGGGATATACTCTATGAGCAATGATTTGGATCGAGTCATCGTTATTTATTATAGACAAAAGTTTCCTATTCGTTCCTTGAATATTCTGAACAAAATAATAACTCTCAGCTCCACCATCAACAACATGGGAAATCCAGTTATTTGTGCTTGGAGGATACATGTTATCTGCACCAATACTGGTTTGGGAGTATCCCATTCTAATTTGAAAAACAGGTTGAAGAGTGACTAACTCATCTGGTTTTAGTGGCAATGAATCATTCAAGTTAGTCCTAAGTTTGAAAAGAACACTGTTAGACTCATTAATTGTGCATCCCATCGCATCCAGTATACTGGGCCCATTTTCACTATATACTAGTATACCGTGTTCTGGTTCTCCATTTGTGAAGTATACAACAGGGATTTTATTCTGGATCGGATTCATTCGTACCTTTACATCTAATTCTTGCTGATAAATGATAGTTATTTATCGACTGTTTCTTAGGAAATTACTCACAAGCATTCGAACGACCAAAAAAAATTGAATGTCGATACGAGCAATAGTGCCTGTATCGACTTACATACTACTCTTTCAGGCACTCACCATGGCTCAATACCTTGACCTGTATCTGGACCACACTTCAAAACAATGTAATCAAAGGGGGACTCAGTCACTTTCTGTGTTTCATTAAACCGGTTAGTGTTGTGTTTGTACATGATTCATTACCTTAAGCACTAATCCAGTATCGGAGTTCAACAGAAGGTTGGAATTTTCTTTGCTTAATATAGTGAGAAAAATCGACGCTCTATCATGATTCTTTGGAAAAGTCTTGACTTTGTCTGACGGGTTTATATTGTACGCAAGATAACAAAATAAGCTAATATAGCATAGAAACTATGATGATTAGATAGAAAGAAGTCTCCAAATGGCTGGAAAATGCATTATAATGTAACAGATTTTTCATAAAGAGAATGGAATTACCCCATCCAATGGAACCCGGGTACGTGTGATATGGCATCTTCGACGTCAGATAGAATTGTGAACCGGTAACGTTGAATCTATGTCATTGAAAACTTCTTTCTTTTCAACTTGGCCGCTTTGGATCATCTGAAGTCCAAACTTTTCATCCTCATGCCGATTCGCCCAGTTTCAGATATGACATCCCTAGTCCAATGAGTACCAGTGGTCTGAATGGTTCAATCTCAAGGGCAGCTCTAAATGATTCACGAGTCTTGAGATAATTACCTTTCATAAAATAAACTCATGATCCAATATCCGACAGATTGAAATGACCGTTCTCCTTTTCATGATTGGGCAGTTACAATATATATTCTAACTCTAGTAATGGAGGGAAGAATAAGTGGATGAGAAAAGGAAACAATTCGAGGCCGATAACCTGGTTCGTATGGGGATGAATCAGTATCAAAAGTTCAATTATGAACAGGCCAAGAGATGTTTCCTGAAAGCACTTGAACGAGACCCCGATAACAAAGTCGCAAAAGAGTATCTCGATAAGATGGGGATTGAGGCTCCGCCTCAAATGAAGAAGAAACAACCTCGAAAGAAAAAGAGCGAGTCTGCAAAAGGGGATTCAGAGGTAGAGAGAGAACTCATATTACCTGTATTGAGAGGGAGTCAGTTAATTGCTGAAGTTCGGACTGTACTAGAGAAGGTCAAACCAGAGATAAAGAAAGGTGATCAATCACAAGTAATTGAGGACTCAAGGGGCTTCTACAAGCTTGGTCTGGAAGAGGCGAGAAATGATAGGTTCGAATCTGCAATCAATATATTCCTGCAAGCCATCAGGTTCGCCCCGCATCTCGCAGAAAATTGGTCGGCACTAACTATGCCACTCTACTATCTAGGGTATAAAACTGAAGCAGAATCAGCTGTCAAGAAGGCTGTGAAGATTGACGATAATGTCCCACGAGTATGGTTAGACTATGGAGCATTGCTGTTTTTCTCAAAGAGATTGGAAGAGGCAAAGGAAAAATACGAGAAGGCTTTGCAGATAGATCCGGCATCTATGGAAGCATGGAGTAATCTGGGGAACTATTACCAAATAACTGAACGTCTAGAAGATGCGGAGAAGGCGTTTCGGAAGGCGCTACAGTGTGACCCCAGCAGCGAAACTTGGTTAGCTCTAGCTTCGCTACTTGATCGAATGGACCGCAGAGATGAGGCAGAAGAAGCTTACGAACAATACCTCGAATTATATCCTGAGAAAGTGGGACAAGTGAGGTTCATGAGGGATTTTGCTGATAGGAAAAGAAGAGGTCAATAAGACTCTAGACTCTTAGTGGTCCTTATCTCTCCCAGTCGGAATAAGATTATGTCTTCTATATTAAGGGGTGAATATCATGAAGGAGGGGACGGAGTTTTTAGTCAAGCAGTGCCTTGTTTCAGGGAGTTTGAGGGGGAACAGCTCTGCGTCAATGACAAAGAGATCAGAAAGATGACAGCGATTGATGTATAGGGATGCAAACACCGGGGATAACACCCGATGCAGCCATATTCTATCTGATGTTCATGATCCTCTTCATTTTCATCATCGTAGCAGTAGTATTCTCATTCGTCTGATATAAACATCCAATAAGACTCCATCTGACGAGATGATTCAAATACCGCCCTTCACAATTTGCAAGTGATAGGGTGGTGAGTATGAATGGTCCGTATCGCTCATATCTCTGATAGTCACTTGGGAAGTTCACTCTTCCAGTTGTCAGAGAGGAGAGAGGATGCCCGTCAGTGTCTGAAGAAAGCTGTCGATATGGCTATGAAACACAGCCCAGATATTTTACTGCATTCCGGAGATCTCTTTCACTCACCCTTGCCACAGAATGAAGATATGATATTCGCGATTGAACTGTTCAAGAGTCTGAAGGATAAGGTGCACCTCATTGTTCTTGATGGCAATCACGATCTTCCCTATGGATACAGATACGCTTACAGTCCGCTCAGAGGTCTCGAGACTATGGAGCTCATTGTTTCTACTGGGTCAGAACCGTACAGGACTTACACAGAAACCTTCGATGGTAAGAAGGTGGAGATTCATCTTGTGTCATGGACTTCTAATCACCAGCTCGAACATTTCATGAATACTGCTAATCCTACAGAGAAGATTGCCCTCTTCTTCGCGCATGATATTCAGACACAAACAGAAAACCTACCAATCTACTTCAACTACTATGGCTGCGGCCACAAACATAATTTCTGGCTTGATAAGGAGTATGACATCGGGAGACCTGGATCAACATGTTTTGTGAATTGGAATCGGGAGATGGGCGGGAAAAAGAAGCTCATTGTGGTGGACATAGACAGCTCTGGAAAGAATGAGTACACACTTCAGACCCTCAATGACGTAAGGGAGTTCAAATTCGTCACCGGGTTAGATATCACAGGAATGGGAGCAGATGAAGTGAACACTATGCTCAAAAGTTCGCTTGGAAAGCTCTCTCCAAAGAAAGAGAAACCAATCATCATTTTAGAGGTAAATGGCCTGATTGATAGCGAGACCGAAAGAGGGATTGAAAGAGTTAGTCTGCTAGAGTACGGAGAGAAGAAGCTTGACCCGCTCTTTCTCCACATCGAACCAAACTGGTCTTCTGTTGGGGCAAGACCGGTTAAACTGTCTGAACCACTTGATGTAGAAACCTCTATACTAGAATACATGGAGCAAACACAGGACAAGCGTGCAGAACAAGTGAAGAAGATGATGCCAAGGTTCTTTGGAGGCGCATAGTAGTGATTAGACGGATTGCTCTTCAAAATTTCAAGGTCTACAAAAACCAGGAGTTTTTTCTAGAAGATGGTTCTACCGCTATCGTGGGACCAAATGGGGCAGGGAAGACATCAATCCTTGAGGCCATTGAATTTGGTCTATTCAGAATGGTCACTCGAAAGGAGAAGAAAGTGCCTCAGGTAGAGGATCTCATACATCACAAAGGAAAGCGTGCTGTTGTCGAACTCGAGTTCGTTGCTCCGATAAATCGCCGCAACTACATGGTGAAGAGAACAATCCATCCAGGGGAAACGAATGCCGAATTATTCTTGGTCGGAAAAAAAGACCCTGAGGATACTGGAGTCACACGAGTTGATAATAAGATTGTAGAGCTAATTGGATTGGACCGCCACGCATTTTCAGCCTTAACTTATGTTCGACAGGGAGAGATAGACAGACTGTCAAGACTTGCTCCCAAAAGCAGGAGAGCTGACCTTTACTCAATGATGGGTCTTGGTGTCTACGACAAGCAGAGTTCAAAGGTCCAGAAAGAAATCAGACAGATGGACAAGGATGCTACGAGCATCTCGGAATCAATTAAACGATTGAAAGAAGTTCAAAGGCATCTTCCAGAAAAGAAAGAAATTGATGCTGCATTGAAGGCATTGGACACCCTTGAGAAGTCTATTATTGAGAAGCAACCAATGAAGCAGGTTCGAGAAGTCATACAGAAGGTCAGCGAATCAGTACATGCAGTCGAAGAACAACTTGCATCTCCCGAATTGTCTGCTAAACCAGAGGAGCTGAAAGAAGAAACTGAAATTGCCAAGCATCTCAAGGTGCTACTCGATACAATTCCGGATATAGCAGAGAACCAATTGAGACCCCATATCAGGAATGAGGCGAGATTGATCTTCCGTGAAATTTTTGGAGACCGCTACAGTGACTTGGTAATCGACGATGACTATGAGATTGTCCTCTATGATTTACAAGGGAATAGAGTTTCACTCATGTCTGCTTCAGGGGGAGAAGATGTATGCGTGAACTTTGCATTGCGTGTTGCTGTGAATACAGCCCTTCAAAAGCACTCGATCACTGGTCCTCCACCTGGACTGATAATACTTGACGAGCCCGGTGCAGGTCTAGATGCACAGCGTAGAATGTGGTTACCTGAGGCCATCGCAAAACTCGATGTTGTCAAGCAGGTGCTGGTGGTAACTCATATGGAGGAGCTGAAGGGCTCGACCGACCATGTGATATCATTGATACCCCAGGGTAAGGGTAGACAACCTAAGGTCGAGCTGGATTAAACTGTTTCAAAAAGTGTTTCCTCGATATTCGAAACAGGTTCACCTTTCATGATAGCACTTCTTAACGCCATTGCCACCTTACGACTTCCTAGAGCAATTCCTCCAACGGGTATATGATCCTTCAAGACTACTTTGAAGTATTTGCCTTCTTCCATATTCACTGACACAACACTCTCATATTCTGCAGATTCTGGATGGACAATACCAATACTTGTCAGGTCTATACCAGCTACTTGTAATTGATTGGAAGGAGTGATACCTTTAAACTTCGAACTCCCAAACTCAAGCATATTTTGCGCCGCTATTCTTGATGATGCGGTAGCCCAAGGGATTATGCCATACCACATTCCATTCCACTCCATGCAATCTCCTGCAGCGAATATCCCTGGAGCCGAAGTCTGCATATGGTCATCTACTGTAATCCCATGGTGGAAATCAATCCCCGAGTTCTTTGCGATGATGGTATTTGATCTGACTCCAGTGGCAATAACAACGAGGTCTCCTTTGATCTCATCGCCTTGTTTTGACACAATACCAGTAGCATCGTCGTCGCCGGTTATGCCTTTACACTCATAACCGAAGAGAGCTTGGATTCCCTTTCGTTCTATTTGTTTGGTCAAAACTTTGCTACCTTGGTCGTCCAATTGGATTGGAAGGAGACGCTTTTCATAATCTACCACAATAGGGTCACCACCGATCTCCTTCATTGCTGCAGCCAATTCAATTCCGAGAATTCCTCCTCCTATTACGATTTCACGACCAGCTCCTTTCACAGCTTCATGGATATCAAGGGCATCATCCAACGTTCTGATGACGTGAACGTTATTCTTGTCGAGACCCTCAAAGGGAGGAATGAAGGGGCGGCATCCTACCGCAATGAGAAGGGAATCATAGTCACCATAATCTTCTGATGTAGAGATGATTCTCTTTTTCTCAGTATCAATTTGGAAAACGGGGCTTGAGAGAAAAAGGTCAACATCGTTTTTCTCGTACCAATCGAGGTCATAGTGAATAGTTTCTTTGATAGTTCGCTTGTTTGCGACCAGATCTATCAGGTTTGGGCGAGGATAATATCCGTGTCGCTCATCCGTCCAGACATCTATCTCTACGCTCTGGTCCTTACTTCTAATCTCACGAACTGCAGTAGTAGCTGCGACTCCATTACCGATGATTCCAATCCTTGTCATGAAATGATGCACCCTTGAAACTCGGACTATCTCAATGCCTTATTGAGTATGTCGCAAGATTCGTTAGTGACAAATAGATATGCTAAAATCAAGGGGGCAATTGTACCCCGACTCCTACGTTTTATATATTAGACACAACACCAAAATCTCAGAGGTTTGGGGATTGGAAAAAATCAAAGCTATTTTCTTTGATATGCACAAGACAATAACAGATGTTGATGAAGGTTTTATCGCTCTTACACGGAAGGTGGCTCATTCAGTAGGAATTGATTTGACAAGATTCTCGGATAAGGAACTCAGTGTCGCAATTGATAGTTTTGATGACTGGTTTAAACATTATCAGATTGAACAAGACGTGGACATCCATTTCGGAAATGAAGCAGAACATTGGATTGAAGCGAACAGAATTATGTTTGAATCTCTAGGATTTGAAGGTCTCTCAGACGAGTTTTTGGTTTCCATTGAAATGGAATGGAAGGAACTGCTGAAAACATGGGAATCGCTCAAACCAGATGTAAAATCTACATTCTTCGAATTAATTAGGAGAGGATATCAACTTGGAATCTGCACTCGACGTCCAGATGATCCAACCAATCTTCTGAGAGATTGGGAAATTCTTGAGTTCCTATCCACAGTCAAATGGACAGCAGTTCCTGGTTACGCTAAACCATTTCCGTACACACTAATTATCGCAGCACATGAGATCGGTGTGAACCCGATTCGATGTGCGTTTGTTGGCAATTCTGTAGATGCAGATATAGTCGCAGCTCAACGAGCAGGAATGTTGCCTATACTCACAACATGGGCGGACAGTGAAGAGGCGAAGAAAGCACCAGAAGGAACTCTTATTATTGGTGAAATTTCAGATTTACTCCATGCGTTCTTAAAAGTTCAATCATGAAGGAATCAAGAGTCAGTTTCCTCTTTTTTTGGAGTGTCAGCATCTGTTACAGTAGGCTCATCGGTTTTGGGTTTTTCTTTTTTGGGGATAATTCTACTTATCCATCTAAATAGATTCGTTCTGAATGAGGACCCAAGTCGTATTGGAAGTATAATAGAATTGAGAAGAACTCGAAGCACCTTGTTCTTCATGGTTGCCTGTTCTGGATAACCAATATATGCAAGAGTATGCTCGCACAGGATGTCTTCTAGCGCAACTACTAAGGCCTCCTTGGCTAGTTGTGTAAGGTCAAGCTTTTTGAAAACATCACTACTACTGAAATCCTTCTTTTCAACAACACTCTTCCATTTGAGATACTTTGCCTTCTCTAGAATATCGGTCAATGAATAACCAAGCTCAACTATGTAGGGAACAAGTTTCTTCTGTACATCTGTGGGCGTTGGTTCATGTGATAGTTCATTATGCATTATTTCAATTGCAGGTAACTGTTCTGCTGGGGGGCGGAACCATAGAATATGAAGGAGCCCCTCAATTTTCCGTAGTGTCTTTCTGTTTCTCTCTTCAATGTGATCAGGTATCTTGTCCAGAACTTTTTCCTTTGCCTTTTCTACAGCCCCGCCACTCAGGTTCCTCCAAATTCGATCTAATTCAATGACAGACTTAGCATATCTATTGAATTTGAAGTCAAGGTATTCTTCAATATCATTAGAAGTTAGCACATCTATAGATTTCATATCAAAAGAGGAAATGCCGCCTGCGATATCCCATAGATGCTTTGTCAGAAAGTCAAACAGACCAGATGCTTTGGGGCACTCTATCCTGAGTGCATGATCTCCCGGTTGAGCAATCAAGAAACATGATTGGAGTGCATTCTCTATTGAGTTGAAAGATGATAAGTCAGTTGGGAAAAGATCCATCGCTCCGTGTCCTGTTGTTGACCAAGCAGATAAGCTACCAGTTTTTTTGTCATGTTCAACAATGATTCTTTCTTTATCGCCGAGATGATCGAATTTTTGAGTGAGTCCTTTTGAGTAAGCCATTACAGCATACAGCACATACCTTTCCTTTGTTGACTCAAAGCCGGGCATTTTCAAAATGAGGCCAACCATATCAAGTGGTTCACCTTCTGATAACCATGCACCTGTTGCTTGGTCAAACTCCCATCTATCACCTAATTCGTAGAAAACCTTTCGAAGACTTCTGAGGTCCATTGCCTCTTGTGCCTTTTTGAGAGTCTGACGTTCCCATTGTTCGTAATCACGTAGCATTTTGGACATACTATTTCGTTCTAATTCAAGCCACTGTTTTTCGATTTTGAGCTTGACTTTCAACTATATAGTCATCCCCAGGGATTTCGCCATCAAAGCCTATGCGACTGCGGTTCTAAACTCGTTGTATCATAGAGCCACTTATGGATATCGTATCCTGCTAAGATAAACGACCCCATGTTGAAAGAGAAAGAATCTTCGAAAAAATGTCAGAGGTAGCATGAGAGGTGTTGTCGATATTCGTTGGACTAGTAACAAAAGTAGATCGCTTGTTTACAGAGAAATCTGATGATTCATTGATGACCACTACAATAGAGTCGTGATATTCAGTTTTCCATCCAGTATCAACAATTGAAGAGATTTTCGATAGGTCATCTATTAATTTCATCAGAATATCAGCTTCACCCTGAAGCAAAATACGTTCTGTTTCATTCGAGGGAAACCCCATGTGGTATTCCAACGTTGCCTCATTTCCAAGTTGTAGCTGTAAACTGAAATCAACTAGGACCAGAACATGCCAACGCTCTAATAGTTGGACAAAGAATCGAGCTTCATTGTCGGGGAGTCGTGTGTCAATCTCTCGAAGTCGTTTCTCAACATAATACTGTAGATGGCTTAGGTCATCTCCGAAACTGTAGTTTCGTTGAGTCCAATAGCCACTCAGATAGCTTCCAAAACATGCAGTGATTAGTACTACTGCGCCCACAAGACAAACGGGATAGCCACTAATACCAAGGTAGAAGGAGGCTGAAGAGATGGTAGCCCAGACAAAAATCCCAAACCATATGAGGTCGCTCAGATCATCAAGGCTTCCTTTATCATATTTTTGAATCTGAAGGTCTATCTTTTCGAAAATCAAAGGAATCTCTCCAAGAGAGATTTCTACCTCATGGTGTTGACCATTGCTATTGAATTTCGCGGGGTCAATAAAATGGAGATTCTCTCGGTTTGACACGCCTAGATCATAATAGGCTCTGGTAGCGGGAACCCCCATAGCAATTTGGGACCCAAAAAGAAGGAGTGCCGATGCAACTACAGGGATTGTGGAACATACCAGCAAGAGAAATGAGGTGTAGACAGAACCAATAAGGAGAGTAAATGCGAACATGAGTACGTGGTTCATTCTCGCATCGAAGCTGTCAATAATAACAAGTCGCTTCGAAGAAACCTCCTCAAGTTTAGTCATAATCTCGTCTCCTAGTTTCTTCACCATGGAGCTGGTTTAAAGCATTGATGTTTAGCGCGACTCATGAGGGGTTATTAGCCACACTTAGTCAATGAAAAATACATCACCCTGATTTTCGGTTGCTTCAATTCGGATGCGCATGTCATTCTCAAGAACGTTTGTTGCATCATTCACCTTGACTATTGCAATTGCGTTATATTCGGTAGCAATGGTGGCAAACTGACTGATCGACTCGCCAAATTCTGCCAGAACCGCAGTAACCTCTTCAAAAAGACGGTTCAAGGAATCGGGATGCTTGATAAAGAACGACTCCAAGTCAGCATGAAGAACAGGAATTGAATCTGCGTCCCACACTCTTTCAAGATCTTCTGGTTTATAGATAATCATGACTCTGCCAGAGAACTCCCCTGCTTCACTCACTGATTCACCTCGCAGAATAGGAAAGGTGGGTGTATCTTTTTTTTCATTCACTGTTCGCACACTCATCTAATCACAGACAATCAGCAGAACGTTAGGTGAGCCAGAACTTTAACGTTTCGGAGACGTCAGGTTGGAATTTCTGTCACCTTTAACCTAATAACGGATACATACAGCAGATACAATGGTGCTTCTATGGTTGTTTACGAGTTCGAAAATAGGATACCGGTTATTGGCGAAACATCATATGTCAGTCACTCAGCTTCAGTAATTGGAAAAGTCACAATTGGTGAACATTGCTATGTTGCTCCGAATGCCGTAGTGAAGGGAGACTATGGCGAAATCCGGATTGGCAGCGGCACCAGTGTGCAGGATAATGTCATCATCCATGCTCGACCTGATGAACTGACCGTGATTGGTGACAACGTTACTCTTGGTCATGGATGCATTATTCACAACGCTACTGTGAAGAATGAAGCAGTAGTAGGAATGGGTGCAATAATATCAGACTATTCCGTAGTTGGAGAGTGGGCAATCGTAGGAGAAGGGGCGGTGGTCAGAGCGAGATTCGAAGTCCCTGATGGAAAGATTGCGGTGGGTGTGCCAGCTAAGATTATTGGAGATGTCCAAGAACATCACAAGGAAGAATTAACGCGGTTCAAAGCAATCTATCGAGATCTCGCTAGGAGATATCCTGTTGGTCTGACAAAACTCAAGGATTAGTCAGAGAAAGAGAAGGAAGAAGAGGGCGATTAACCCTCTCATCCGGTTAAACAAGAGAGACCATCTTATCTCTATTGAATCTACCAAAAGCTAAAGCCCAGGTAACTAAGAATAAGCCTAATGATATCACAACGGTTATGATATTAGAGAACCAAATTGAACTCGGATCAATTGTTCCGCCAGAGCCCAAGGACAAATATGGCAGAATCATGGGGATAATGAAGATCATAACTGTTGCACCTGATGTCTGATAAGCTTCGTAGACTCGACTCACTCTTCCAGAAATGAGAATCATAATAGAATTCATTGCTAGAATCATAAGTGGTGCTGCGGTCAGGAGAAGGAACAATCCTGCAATATCCGGAAACAACATGGGGACATGCCCAGCTAATATTAGAAGAACAACAGTTCCAACCTCGGACGCCAGGATTGAGCCCAGCAGGAGTGCTATGCTTGGAATGAATGAACTTAGAATCTTTCCAATCAGTAGTTCTCTATCCGTTAGAGGTGTGCAGAGAAGTGGTTCAAGTGTATTTTGCTCACGTTCGCCCACGAATGCATTTGCAGCAATTAATGACGCAGGGATGATTGCTACAATCCCCAACATTGGAGCTATTGATGGGTTCATTAGTTCCATGACAACTAGAAACTCTGTTGGATTGGTCGGAGAAATCGTGAATGCCATTAATCCCACAATTGCGAGAATCATTATTGGACCTAAAGCAGCAACACCAATCAGCCCGTACTTTACATAA
>CAZPWM010000019.1:0-41130 GCA_964590575.1 uncultured archaeon | reverse complement strand
AAGAAACCAAAGAGATTGAAGAGACTGATAAGGCACCTGCTGACGCTGAGAAAGTTAAGGCACCTAAAAAAGAAGAAGAAGAGCCTGAAGAGGAAGAAGAAATCATAGACGAGCGGATTTACACTGTACCGTTGAGAAAAGCTTACTGGACGGGAAGCAGACTTCGCAGGTCTAATAGAGCAGTCAGGGTTCTCCGCGAATTTGTGGAGAGGCATATGAAACCTGAAGAATTACTTATTCAACCCGAGGTCAATGAACGAATCTGGGCAAGAGGTATTCAAAAGCCTCCACGAAGAGTAAGAATCCGAGCGACCAAGAATTCAGATAATCTTGTGCGCGTTTATCTGGCGGAGGGATAGTCCAGATTGATCGCCCGAACAGACTTCGAGGGCGATTCTAACGTTGGAGCCTATGGAATCGCTACAGACCGTTTTATATTTGTCAGCTCTAACATGTCAGAGAAGGACCTAGATGTTATAGAGAAGACGTTCAATCTTCCATTGGTGCAAGGAACAATAGCCACTCTGGATGCTGTGGGACTTGTTTCGGTAGCCACGTCTAATGGAATTCTTGTGCCTTATACAACATCCGACGAGGAACTTGCACAATTAAGGAGTGCTTCAGAAGTCGCAGTTGACTGGTTAGATGACAAAATGACTGCATTAGGGAATATTATCATTGCTAATGACAACGGAGCTATGTGTCATCCGGATTTCGATTTCAAAGCCAGAAAAAAGATTTCAGACACGCTTGGAGTAGAAGTTGTTTCTGGTAGTCTAGCGAAATTACCAATTGTTGGGGCAAATACCATAGCGACAAACCAAGGAGCAATAGTACACCCAATGGCGACCAGTGGTGAGATTGAACTCCTAGCACAGCTGTTAAAAGTACACGTAGAGGTTGGAACCGTGAACAGAGGAAGCCCGTACATAAGTTTGGGTGCAATAGCAAATATTGATGGTATGATTGCAGGAACTGACACAACAGGTGTCGAATTGGCACACATAAGTCAGGTCTTGGGATTTGTATAGATGAGGTGTTACTTGGATGAGTTCGAAAATTTGGCGTGCAACAGGCGCTTACAAGAAGAGCAAGAGAAGATTCACCTTTAGGCGAGAAGTGCTTGCTGATAAGGACGCTCATGTCAGGGAGAAAATTCTCTCGGAGCTGGGAAGCCGACACAGGGTGAAACGTAAGGATATTGAAATTACTGAGATCAAAGAGATCAAACCCGAAGAAGTCACAAATATGGAACTTAGAAAGATACTAGGATTGGAGACCGAATTCTAATGACTGAAGATCCACGGATTACTCTTGAAAAGATATACAGCGAGCAACAGTTGACTGAATCTAGTCTCAGTCTTTTGCAGCAACGAATCGAAATGGTCCAAGTATACATCACGAACTATCGTTCTGGTTTATTGGTCCTAGAAGAGATAGAGAATAGGAATGAAGGTGAGGAGATGCTGATGAATGTTGGAGGTAGCATCTTCGTTCAGGCTAAACTTGTGAATCCAGACAAAGTAACTCGTGGGATTGGCAACGGAGTTCGCATTGAACAGAATGTTTCAGATGCGAAAGCAGCTATAATTGAGGCTGTAACGAGTTTAGAAAAACAATACGAAGCGCTCACTCAGGAGTACCAGAGACTTTTTACTCATGCTTCGCGCCTCAACGCACAATTTCAGGAATTAGCAGCACAGGTTCAGGGTACAATGCCCCCCGTTGAGGAGGAGTAGTTGATTGTTTGAGAAGCTCAAGGGAGCACTCGACACCGCTATAACAAAAACCACGACTAAAGAGCTTAATGAGAAGAATCTCAAAGACGCAGTCTGGGAACTTCAAATGGTTCTCATTCAGAACGATGTGGCAGTCGAAGTTGCAGAGCATATATGTGAATTAACAAAGAAAAAGGTGCTTGGAAGGAGAGCAGGAAGACTTGAGAACATTAGTCGAGTCTTCAAGTCTGCAATACATGAATCAATTCTTGAAGTTCTCACACCTGAGTATCCACTTGACATATTAGAGTTCGCAAAGGAGAAGAAAGAGAAGGGTGAAACTACAACAATTCTATTTGTAGGAGTCAATGGCACGGGCAAGACAACAACCCTTGCTAAGCTTGCGGACATCTTCAAAAATAGTGGTTTTTCGATAGTAATTGCGGCAGGTGATACCTTTCGTGCTGGAAGCATCGAACAAATAGAGAAACATGCTGAGAGATTAGGGATACGGGTAATAAAGCAGGATTATGGTTCTGATGCTGCAGCAATTGCATATGATGCAATTGCCCATGCAAAAGCCCGACGTATTGATATTGTTTTGATTGACTCAGCTGGTAGGATGCAAAGTAACAAGAATCTCCTCCAAGAGATGAAGAAAATAGTACGTGTAGCAGAACCAGACCTGAAGATCTTTGTTGGAGACGCTCTAGCGGGTAATGATGCTCTATCTCAGGCCAAGGAGTTCAACGATGCGATAGGTATTGATGGTGCGATTCTTACTAAAGTCGATGCGGATCCATCAGGCGGAGCTGCTCTTTCAATTACATTTGTAACTGGAAAGCCTGTGGTTTATGTCGGAGTAGGTCAGAACTATAAAGACCTCAAGCGTTTCGACCCTGAGTGGTTTGCTGAGAGGCTCATTGCTGAGAATTGAGCTAGTGGGCAGTTTTTTATACGACTCACCTATGATGGCGCGATAGAAAGCTCTGAGGTGTAACTATTGAACCTGAAAGGTAGAAATTTCGTTGATCTTGCAGATTTTGAAAGACATGAACTAAGACAAGTGTTGAATACAGCACATGATTTGAAGAGAAAACAGAAACGAGGCGAACCACACGAGCTTCTGAAAGGCAAATCATTGGCCATGATTTTCATGAAGTCATCAACTAGGACAAGAGTGTCCTTTGAGGTGGGAATGACTCAGCTTGGTGGCCATGCACTCTATCTACAACCAAGCGGGACTCAGCTTGGAAGGGGGGAAACAATCGGAGACACAGCTTTAGTCCTAAGTAG
This sequence comes from uncultured archaeon, assembly GCA_964590575.1. Taxonomy (GTDB): domain Archaea; phylum Asgardarchaeota; class Thorarchaeia; order Thorarchaeales; family Thorarchaeaceae; genus SMTZ1-45. The sequence continues at coordinate 38,116 of CAZPWM010000019.1, read as the reverse complement.
ATACTGTGATGTAATCATGGCACGAGTGTTTGGACATGATGAAGTCACTGAGTTGGCAAAGTACAGCACAGTACCAGTCATCAATGGACTATCAGATCTATTACATCCTTGTCAGATAATGGCGGATATGCAAACGATAGAAGAACATAAGGGCAAGCTAGAAGGGCTCAAAATAGCATACGTTGGTGATTCCAACAACGTCAGTAATTCAATCATGCAGGGTTGTACTATAATGGGCATGGATGTCACCATAGGGTCTCCGGATGGGTATACACCCTCAGATGATATCATGAAGAAGGCAACTGCACTCAGTAGGAGGTTTGGAACAACTCTGGAGGTTGTAAACGATCCCAGTGAAGCAGCAAAGGGATCTGATGTAATCTATACTGATACATTCTTCAGCATGGGTCAAGAAAAGGCCAAAGAGAAAGAGGATGCTCTAATGCCATTTCAGGTGAATAAAACCCTAATTGGCAAGGCAAAAAGCGATGTCATCGTCATGCACTGTTTACCAGCGCACCGTGACGAGGAACTAACCTCAGAGGTGATGGATGGTCCTCACTCGGTCGTATTTGACCAAGCTGAAAATCGCTTGCATGCGCAAAAAGCAATACTTGCGCTCATCGTTTAAGAGGCGGATATCTTGGCTGGCGAAGTGGTCGCAATTGGTAGAATCAATGTCGATATTGATATGAAAGTGACCATGCTACCGAAGGTAAATGACCATGTCATTTGTGAAACAGGTCGAATCACCTATGGTGGGTCAGCTGCAAACTTTGCAACTCAGAGTGCACGATTAGGCGTCAAGACAATGCTTGTCAGCTGTGTAGGTGATGACGAGTATGGCCAACTCGCAGTGAAGGATATTTCAAAGATTGGCGTAGACACTAGCTGTATTCTAGTTCTGGAAAAACAACGCACTGGCATCTTTATGCATGCACACGACTCGAAAGGGGATCGGATCGTAATAGTTGAACCAGGGGCTAATCGGTTCCTGGAGAAACGTGTGTTCGAAGAGGAAAACCTACTGGATGCCCAAATAATCCATGTTGCCGGTTCATTCCCAATGCTGATTGATCGGGTAGCTGAAGTTACTACATCAAATGGAATGATTCTATCATTAGACCCAGGTCGGGCAGGGATAGATTTGAATTATGATAAAATATTGAAACAAACGGACCTTCTTTTTTTGAATCAGATGGAACTCAAGGAATACTTCAATATCAATCCAAGCGAGAATGCTCTTAGAGCCTTTGCAAAGACCTTTCCAGGCATAGTTGTGCTCAAGATGGGAGAAAAAGGAGCTATAGCCACTGACGGGTTCGAGTACTGCACATCCGAAGTCTTTGAGGTGCCAGTAGTTGACACGCTTGGTGCAGGAGATTCTTTTGCTGCGGGTTTTGTCACTGCGTGGATGAGGTCTGAGAGAATAGAACAGGCACTGCATGTAGCGAACGCAGTCGCAGCACTGACAATTACTAAAACTGGAGCGCAGAATGGTCAGCCAACACTTGATGAAACTGCTAGACTCCTTCGACGACACCAAGTTTCAATCGATTCTGTATTGAAGACCTTCAGAAGCAGGAGTAAACCAAGAGAGAGAACAAGCGGCAGAACGGGGGGTAAACCTAAGAGAAGTCGTCGTGGTAACTGAGTATTACCACAGTCATATTCTACTTTGTATTCACATTCTACCTGGATATAACATCATCTAGATGTGAGTGAGAATAATATGCACCCGTTACTAGAAGAGGTCCTCAAATCATCAGGCGGAAAACGTGAACCACCAGTTAAAAAGGTGAAAAGGACTCCAAAATCAGCCACTACAGACGAAGAACTTGCAGATCTATTGGAGTTGGTGACTGCAAGAATACTTGTTGTAGGTGTTGGGGGAGCCGGAAATAATGCAATAACTCGCTTAATGGAAGTTGGTGTAGAGGGAGCTGAGACCCTTGCTGTAAATACAGATGCTCAGGATCTCTATTTCTGCAACTCACATCACAAGTTGCTCCTAGGAAAGGAAACCTGTGGAGGATTAGGAGCAGGCAACAATCCCGATATTGGAGAAGCTGCTGCAATAGAAACCTATGAGGACATCAAAGATGCAGTATGTGGAGATCTTGTGTTCATCACTGCAGGAATGGGTGGAGGTACTGGAACGGGAGCAGCTGCTCACATAGCAAAGGCAGCTAAGGAAAATGGAGCACTGACTGTAGCTATTGTTTGTTTGCCATTTGATGTGGAAGGAGCCACACGCAAGAAGAACGCAACCCGTGGACTAAATGCTCTGATGGAGCATGTAGACACTCTCATTGCTATTCCGAATGAAAAACTACTGGAGATTGCTCCAGACCTTTCACTGCCAGAAGCGTTTATGGTTGCAGATGAAGTCCTCGTACGGGCCGTAAAGGGAATTGCTGAGCTAATTTCTAAGCCAGGACTTGTCAACCTAGACTTTGCTGATGTGCGAACCACAATGAAGAATGGTGGTGTATCAATCATTGCTCTTGGAGAGGCAAGTGGAGAAGATAGGGCAGAGGATGCAGTCATCAATGCACTTCGAAACCCATTGATTGATGTGTCAATCGAAAATGCTAGAAATATACTGGTGAATGTCAGTGGAAATGCGGAGCTCCAGCTATCAGAAGCCAAGCGCGTAATCGAAATTGTTACTGAACAGGTCAATCCAGGAGCTGAGATCATCTATGGTGCACTCATTGTACCGGAACTGGAAGACCGTCTTCGAGTGACCATTATTGCTTCAGGAGTGAGCTCCCCTTATGTCTTTGACAATGCAGAACCTTTCACGCCCTTGGTCGAGGACTTGAAGAGCGACCTTGGTATACCAAAGCTCACGTAATCGAATTTGGATACTCAGCAAATGTTAAAAGAGAACCAAGGCTGACTCCAACCGAATCTCATTACTGCTAACGCAGTAATATTTAAGGACGTGAAAAAAAAAATGGGTGTTGGTGACTTCATCAACGATAGCAGACGCATTCTGAAACTGGCAACAAAGCCTTCCAGGAAGGAACTCTGGATGAGCTCCAGAGTCAGTCTACTTGCTATGGTCCTTATAGGGATGGTCAGCTTCATAGTCCAGATTATTATGATCACGATTACAGGCAACTGGGGTATAGGACCAACTAGCTAGTCTGTCGTAACATGAAGCTTCTACCATTTGGAGGGTTTCCCCTTGGAAACAAGTACAAGTATCTACGCAGTGCGTACAACAATCGGACAGGAACGTAGCGTCACAGACCTGATCACTACAGCAGTGATTGGTGAAACTGATGTATGGCAATGTCCGTTCTGCTCAGAGGAATTCTCGTCTGAAAAGGCTACGAAGGATCACATGAACAGTTGTAAGAAGAAGAAAAAGAAGACTGGAGACCCACTACTTGTTTCAACAAACCAATTGCTTGGAAGAGTGAAAGCAATACTTGTTCCTGAAACACTCAGGGGTTATGTTTTCATCGAAACAACCGAATTCAGAGATGTGGAAATTGCAATCTCTGGAGTCCCCCATGTGAGGGGTCGAGTAGGCGGGAAGGTCAGCCTTGAAGAGATTGATAAATTCCTAGCACCTCCACCTGCTGCTGAAGGCATCTCAGAAGGTGATGTAGTAGAAATCATCTCTGGACCGTTCAAAGGTGAACGAGCAAAGGTTGTGCGTGTAGACGCTGGTAAAGAGGAACTTATCCTGGAGCTGTTGGATAGTCCATACACAATACCAGTCAGGGTCCATGCAGACTTTGCGAAAATTGTAGAACGCGCAGAGAGGAAAGAAGAACGAGTCGAAGATGTTGGTGAAGAAGCCGAAACCACTGATAAAGATGCATTTGATGATGAAGACTCATTCTGGACTCACGAGCCAGAAGAAAATGAGTAGACTCATCCTGGCGTCTCTTCAACTTTGCTCTGTCGTAATCCTTAAAACCAAATCATACCCGTGCGATTTTATCCTCTTAATCTGACATAGACGCATCGACGTCGTGTCTGGGGTGAAGAAAAGTGACGAAGAATGCAGTAGACCTAACAGGATATGCCATGAGTTTTGTCCTGCTGGTCGACCCTATCGGATGTGTTGTGTACGCACCGTGTGTACTGCATCAGGAGTCGTGCTAAAATTGAGCGAAAAACCAGTTATAGTTGATGCACTTGTTGAAGGAGGGAAAGCCAGCGGTGGTCCTCCTATTGGTCCGTCTCTAGGGCCTACAGGTGTGAATATATTCCAAGTTGTAACAAAAATCAACGAAATCACACAACCCTATGCCGGGTTGAAGGTACCTGTGAAAATCATTGTCAATCCTAATGACAAGAGCTTTGAGATCGAAGTTGGTACACCACCAACCAGTGCATTGATACTGAAAGCAGTCGGTGTAGCGAAAGGTTCTGGTGAACCCAACACTAACATTGTTGGCAATATCACCCTAGACCAACTGAAAAGTATTGCAAAGGGAAAAGCAGATGACCTCTCCGCCCTCACAATGAAAACTGCGGTCATGATAATAACAGGTAGCTGTGGTCAGATGGGCGTTACAGTCGAGGGTAAGACAGCTAAGGAGTTCCAAGCAGAAGTCCGAGCAGGAACATGGGATGCTCAGCTGGATGAACCACTTAGGGAGTGATGTTGAATGTCTTATTCGATTGATAGAATTGAGGCAGCTGTTGCTGAAGCCCGTGTAAAGGGAAGTGAGAGAAAAATCAAGTTTGAACAGAGCTTTGATGTAGTGGTTAACTTCAGGAAGAAAGAGCTTGACATTTCAAAGCCAGAGAACCGGCTGAACCAGGAACTTGTCCTTCCTAATCCGTTAATTCCACCGCCAAAAATCTGCGCCTTTGGGGACGGTGAGTTTGCTGAGAAAGTCACAGAAGCCGGAGCAGAGCGCGTCATCTCGAAAGATGATATCCCAAAGGTTGGCGAAGAGAAGAAAGAACGAAAAACACTAGCAAAGAACTACGATTTCTTCATAGCGGCTGTTGACACAATGCCCTTGATAGGGCGCTATCTAGGTCAAGCATTGGGATCAAGAGGTAAGATGCCAAGACCGTTTCCACCACAAGCAGATCTGAATGCAATAGTGAACCAATACCATCGAACTGTTCGTATTAGAATGAGAAATACACCAACATTCCATGTAAAAGTGGGACACATCAAAATGAGTGATAGAGAGATAGCAGACAATATCCTTGCAGTTATCAACTTCGTAGATAGCAAAGGCTTCTCGGCAAGAGTGGGTAATATTATGGTCAAAACGACCATGGGACCAGCAATTGAGGTGTCTGCATAGGGATGTGATTGAAGATGAGCGTATATGAAAAAACTATACCGCAATGGAAACAGGATGCTGTTGACAAACTAGCTACAACTATCAATGATAGTCAAATGATTGGGCTAGTGAATGTTGAAGGCGTTGGAGCAAAACAGCTTCAAGGAATCCGGGACAACCTACGAGGTTCAGCAGCCATCAAGATGGCACGTAATACACTCATGATAAGGGCAATTGAAAAAAGTAGTAAAAAAGGCATAAAAGACCTGATTGGATACGTTGTAGGTCCGGTTGTATTCCTTTTCAGTGATCAAGATCCATTTGCCCTGAGTAAATTCCTCAGCGAGAATAAAACAGCAGCTCCAGCAAAAGGGGGTCAGATTGCTCCAAAAGACATCATTGTTCCTGAGATGAACACTGGAGTAGTACCTGGACCGTTCATCAGCGAACTGGCAGCACTCAAAATTCCATCTAGAGTGAAAGGTGGTGTGATACACATCATAGCTGACACTGTTGCTGTGAAGGAGGGGAGTGTCATTTCAAACGCGATGGCATTGATGCTTACACGCTTGGGAATTGAACCGATGGAACTACAACTCAAGCTGATTGCGGCCTACAGCGATGGGGCTGTTCTTACTCCTGATGTTTTCGAGGTCGACCTTGAAGCACTATTTAGCAAATTCATTGCGGGTCATCAGTACGCAATCAATCTCTCAGTGAATCGCGGAATTCCGACTGAGGAAACAATACCATTCATAATCGCAAAGGCCAACATAGAGGCAAAAAGTCTGGCTTTGCACCTTGGATTCTTCGTGCCAGACTTGCTCAATGAATTCCTATCAAAGGCCAATTCAGAAGCGTTCGCATTAATTGCGGCTGTATCTGAGAAGAGTCCTGAAGCAATACCTTCCGAAATCCTTAGTCAGGTTCAAACAGCTGCTGCGGCAGCATCAACAGCGGCTGCACCCGCCTCAGACGCGGCTGAGCAGCAAGAACCTGAAGAGCCTGAGGAAGATGAGGAGGAAGAATCAGTAGCAGGCATTGGAGGCCTGTTTGGATAAGTAATACAAGAGGTAACAACTATGGAGTACATATACGCAGCACTTCTGCTCCACAAGGCGGGTCAGAAACTCACAGCCAAGGCAATGGAGGATACTCTAACCGCGGCAGGTGTGACTCCCGATAAGGGTAGGGTCAAAGCTTTGTTAGCAGCCCTAAAGGATGTTAACATCGATGAGGCTCTAAAGAGCGCCGCAGCTATGCCAATGGCAGCTGCTCCTGCAGCAGCTACTGGTGCAGCCCCCGCTGAAGAGAAGAAGGAAGCAAAGAAGGAAGAGAAAGAAGAAGAGAAGGAAGAAGAGTTCACTGCTGGACTTGGCAGCCTCTTTGGATAGAAAGGACATCATGTCCTCTTCTCATAATTCCTCTAAAATCAGAGGGTGGATGGGTCGCGAGCCTATCTGCCCACTAAATCCTTTTTCGAGTTTGATCAACTTTTCTTCGACCCAAGAACACAAATCCTTCTTTGCCATGTGGATAGGCTGTGAAAATCATCTATCATCCCTTGATGCAGGAACAATATGACAGGACTCCAGCTGGGGCGCCTGGAAGACTTGATGCAGCAGTCGAAATCTTGGGAAGTCACCCGGATTATGAGTTTGTGGAAGCAAGACCAGCAACGGAAGAAGAGATTCTCCGTCCTCATGGAACTCGAACTCTGGAATCTGTGAAACAGGAATACGACTCTACTAGGCCAGGGCTCCTCTACAAGATGGCAGCCCTTGCAGCTGGAGGCTCTATCATGACTGCTGAGATTGCGGTCCAAGGAGAGCCAGCTTTTGGACTTATCAGACCACCGGGGCATCACGCATCCAGTGATTCATACTGGGGCTTCTGTTATTTCAATAATATTGCAGTTTCACTACTTCATCTGAGAGCTAAAGGTCTCATTGAGTCAGCATATATTCTAGATTTTGATCTTCATACTGGAGATGGGAATATCAACATCTTGGGTGATGACCCGAAGTTCATAATACATAACCCAGATGGAAACGGTGATGACCAATACTTGAAGGATGTGAAGTGGTCACTTGACTCTGCACCAGATGTGGACATCATAGTCGCCTCAGCTGGTTTCGATCAATATGAGGAAGACTGGGGAGGAAATCTCTCAACTGAAGCTTTTCATAGGATAGGCAGAATGATGTACGAGTTTGCAGAAGAGAGATGCGAAGGTCGTCGATACGGACTTCTTGAAGGCGGCTATAATTTTAAAGACCTGGGAAAGAATGTCCTTGCTTTCTGTGACGGTTTAAGAGGTGCGTAATCAAGGTGTACGAATTACTCAGAGATGCTGTTAGGCGTCATTTGGATGAAACACTACCAATTATAGGCCAGCTTGCTGAAATTAATATAATGAGCAAACCAGTCCCAGGAGGAAGGGAGATTGGTGAAGTAGCCCTTCACCTTATCCGATCACTAGAATATTACATGCGAGGAATTGTTGAGGCTTTTTGGGAACCTCTTCCTTACACGCTTGAAACATATAACACGTCAGAAGCCATCATCAAACTTGCAGAAAATGTCTTCAAAAGAGTGAGCGAATACATGTATTTTGTGCGTTTGATGAACTTAAAGGAGAAAATTGATACTTTCAAACGTCCAGCAACCTTGGCTGAGATTATCCTTGAGATGCTAGAACATAGCATTCATCACCGTGGTCAGATTACAGTATACTATAGACTCCTTGAAATTACTCCAAACACTATATCCTACATCATCTAAGAAAGAAGATGTGGGAGATGAACTCCCACGATTACTAAGGTAAGTCTTTGAAGACTTCGTCCATTGCTTTACGATATTCCCTGAAAGATTCACGACCTTTTGGTGTTAACTTCAAGATAGTATGTGGTTTCTTGTCCAGAAACTCCTTTCGAACTTCAATATACCCTGCTTCCTCGAGTTTACTCATATGTGAGGAGAGGTTTCCCCACGTAAGCCCTGTCTGGCGCATTAGGAAGATGAAGTCAGCCTCTTCGACTACATAGAGCTGCGTCATGATAATCAGTCTAGCAGGCTCATGGATGAGCTTGTCAATATCGATTGCTGATTCACGATCTTCATTGCTCACCACTGTCATCCTCCGGTGATTCGATCACAGGACACTTCCGGATGAATAGAACAGCTCTAGTAATACCCAATACAAAGAAAGCTGCACTCCAACTCAGTGAATAGATTACGATTACAATCTCCACCGGTAGGAAATCAGCAAGCGCGACTGCAACCCCAGTTATTGTCATTAACGCACCAAACAGATAGTATCTACTTTGACCAGTCTTATCTTTCAGATAGACGGACGGAGCCCACATGATTAATCCAAAGAATGCGGGTACACATCTATAGACCAAATCTGAGGAGATAATTCCTATCGAGATCGAATAGATCAATATGATGCCTGCTGCAATCATAATAATCACAGTGATTACAACCCCAGCTGTGACTTTAGGTGGTTCTTCCTCCCGTAGTTTCACATATCCTATCCTTGGATATACATACTTTTTCCTGACAACTTCTACAAAATGAGGGAGGAAGAAGATGTAAAATATAACGAAAATTGGTACAAAATAGGGTCGTGCAAATATAACAGGGAAAAACAGAAAGATTGTTCCAGCCATAATCTCAGTAAATCCATCCTGCATTAACTCACGAACAGATTCGTGTTCAATTTTTTTCAAATCTTGTTCTTCATTCATTGTCAACGCAACACAAAGTGCTTTGTATTGCAAAGTACTTTGTAAGCATATAAAGGTTCTTAATAGAGTAATTGTAAAGAATCCGGTTCTCACGAGTTTATATGCCTCAGTAAAGATAGAAGATTAGGTATAGCGATGTTACTGTACCACATACTCAGTCCACTGTCTGACTTTGTAGCTTTGATTGCTACATACTTTGCTGAGATTTGGGAGTTCCTGATCTTCATTGGGAATGTCTCAGCGATTATAGTCGTTCTAGTAGGCGCGATTATTTGGTTCACAGATGTGAACACAGGCAGAGGTAAAGGATTAGTCCTGAGTGGCATACTCCTTGCTGTGGTTGTACAGTACTTCGTGATCTACCCACCAGCCTTTGTAATGAGCTAGGTATTTGATATGACTAGGGGAATGAATCATTTGACTTCCATGTTAGTCCACAAGATCTGTTGGGACGAACAAGGTCACCGTCAGTTTGCCGGAGACTCTAACTGTCTGTGGAGAGGATGTAAGACTTTGGAAATCATCAGGATTTATTCAGAGCAAGCCTCTGAGAAGCAGAAACCGAATATCAATCAAGGATTGCATTATCCAGGATTGTCTAGGTTTCGGGAAACGGGAATGCAAGATTTGACTCCTTTATGTTAATTCACACCCAGTACCTACTCTGGACTGGTTTCACACACACCCACAACGCCCGGGGTTCTCTTCCAAACCTCGGGCAACCACTTCTTCTTGGTACGTCAATCGGAAAGCTTTATGTCCTTAGAACATCGACGCTGGGGGCAGGGCCCGTTGCCTAGCCCGGTACTATGCACAATTCGTGTATTGTGAGGTTCATAGGGCGCCAGCCTTCTAAGTTGGAGTTCGTGAGTTCGAATCTCACCGGGCCCGCCATATCTTTTAGGACCCAAAATCCATTGCTCTTGTCAACCAATCAGGGATTTCCATAGCGAGGGTTTTTGAAATATCTTCGACTGAATTCAGAGATTCAGTAGCTTTAATCTTAGCAGCTCGCTTGCTACCTATACCGGGAATCACTCTCCATTGAGATAGAGAGATTTGTGAAGGTTTGAACGGATAAGGAAGGACTGTTAGTGACCTCGGACCATGGTCTACAACAAAGACGTTTCTTGGTATTGAATCATCAGTCCCTTTGGGCATATGACACAACAGGGGATACGTTCCCAGAGGTCGAAGAAGACGACTATTTCCAGTTTCACCATCAACAAAGACGGATTGAATCACCGTTCCATGAGGCGCAACACGTTGTATCATTTCAATGTCAATCGTGTCACGAATCTCTTCTCTATGTTTGAAGAACTGATTTCGTTTGATCTTCTTTCCAGTGTCATGTTCTAAACGAGTCCTTGGAAGGCCTATTACTTGACGGACATTTATTCTTCGAACCACCAAACCTTCTGAAAGAATCTGTTTCAGAAAGTCCATGTTGTAATCCAATGTTTTCTTTGATTCTCCGGGCAGTCCATAGAGTAAATTGATTCCTGGAAGGAGGTGTGGAAGTCCCCATGGTTCGCGAATTCCACCAACCTCATTCAAGATTCGGACTGCGTCAATGACTTCTTCCAAATCAGCCTTCAGGTTGTTCCTACGGATTACCTCTGGGTCTGTCGATTCAACACCAAACGCAGCAACATCACCGGGAGTGTGGTACTTCATGATAGATTTGGCAACTTTCTTTGATTCCTGTGGATGGCGTGCAATTGTACCGGGATTAACATTGTCAATATGGAGTACATCCAAATCAGGAGCACTGGCTCTGATCTTTGAGAAGAGATTCTCGATGGCATCCGGATTTGGTGTGGGAAATTCGATCTCGCTCATCTCTTTAGAGCCATATGTGAAGAGGTCAGCCTGATGACCAATTCGAAATGCTCTGATTCCTTGTTCATATAGAGCACGAATCTCTCCGGCTATCGCATTTGGAGTTCGTTGTTGGGGCGGTCCATATGATGGCTCTACACAGAATGAACAGCCTCCGCTAAGAAAACGAGGACATCCTCGATAGGATTCAATCTCACAAATGATATGTCCATTGGAGTAACCAGAATGTTGTTGAACAATTGAAACTCCTCTTTTAATGAAACCTTCAATCTCATCTGCATTCTTACGCGTCAAATCAAGGTTGGCGGATTCGAAACTCTCAGCAGATTCAAGGGCTTCTGCAATGACGAGTTCAGGGTCGCCCGTGATGATGTGGTCAAACGGTGGTTTGAGAACCTCAGAGCTCAGTGCGAGTTTACCTCCCTCAAGACCACAACCAAATCTAGCCCAAGGGCCTACTAGTATCTTGGGAATGCCCTCAAGTCCTTGGGCCGAAAACAGTTCTCGAGCCTCTCTCACTGAAACTGGAGTACCACCCACATACTTACCTGGGACTATCATTCCAGCGATGAGGATGATCAGGTCTGTCTTTGACCAGAGAAGCTGCGCGCTCTGAAAACTCTCACGAACTTGGTCGATTGTATGGTAGAGTATCTTGATTCGGGGCGACTTTGTCCAGATTGCACCTGCAATGTATCGGGGGTAGATGCTCACATAGGGTGGAACACCAAGACATGTTGGCTCGTCAACATATCCATCAACCAGTGCGACACGCTCCACTTGCATCTAGTTCACCTATCTCGGTTCTAATCCCATTTCTTGAAGTTATCATATCCTGCAAAAGGGATGTTTCGGAGACCCTCCTTGGTCTTCCAAACAACTTGATTACCTGCAGTGGCTAAACCAATCTTTCTGAGACCTATCTTCTTCTTCCTAGCGATATCCTGAGCATTATCAAACTCTTTGGGGGGTATCGTTAGAACTAGTAGAAATTCTTCACCACCCTGCATGACTGTCTTCAGTTTGTCCAACTTATTGACCCTACAGAACTCCTCTACTCCAGGAGCAACCGGTAGTTCATCAATAATAAAACCACAACCGCTTTGCTTGGCTAGAGTGTGTAATGTTATTCCGAGACCATCACTACTGTCCATGGAAGCTGTCACTGCTCCTGTATTCATAAGAGAGGACACAAAGTCAATGTGGATCTCAGGTCTATAGGCAGCTGCAAGCACGTCCTTATGAAGTCCTGAGCTGGCTTCTAGTCCGTTAATTAAAATCTCAAAAGCGACAGATGTAAGCCCAAAATCACCTGTGACTGCTACGATATCACCACCCCTTGCTCCAGTTCGTGATACAATCCTTTCCGGAGATGCTGTGCCTATAGCTACTCCTGTGAGTACAACATCATCACACATTCCAATATCCCCTCCGAGATAGGGAATACTGGATTTGAGACCGTACTGTGAGAATCCACGGACTATCTCACTTGCATCCTCAACATCATAGTCTTCAGGCACACAAAGAGAGAGCATAGTAGCGAGAGGTTTAGCTCCCTTAGCAGCCAGATCACTAAGAGCCATCACAGCAGTTTTGCGTCCTACTTGAGCTGGAGTCATTCCTGAAAGCCAGTCAGTCTTCCTGACAAACGTATCAACATTCACAACAAGGTTGGTCTTGCCTGAAATTGGAATGTCTGATGCGTCGTCATTAAATCCCAACATAGCACCTCTTGGTCTATTGACAAAACTGCTGATCTTAGCCAGAAAATCACGTTCACCCATCTCACCGGTCTTCAATGAAAGACCTCCAATGTTTTAGCATGTGGGTTCCATGATAAAGTTTTATTAGAGAATTAAATGGGTGAGCGATGAGACGAGCCTCGGTGGCTTAGGGGTTATAGCGTCTGCTTCGTAAGCAGAACGTCGCGAGACCTCATGGACATCTGCACTGTGAGGCGCGAATTCAAATCTCGCCCGGGGCTCCATCTCTCAATTTTAGTCTTGAAAGTGCTCTAAAATTTGTGCAGGTTCCCATAGTTATAAAGCAAATCGAAATATAATCTATAGTTAATAGGTGAAAATAAATGAAAAATGACAATAAATCAAAGCCCCAAAATAGGGCAACACAGCCAAATCTTTTCGAGTGGCTGGCTGGAACTACAAGATAATTGAGTAGTTCAAAACATGAGAGCAGATTGGTCTGTCACTTTGATGTGACTCCGTCTGTTCCGAATAAACCCTCTTCTTTTCAGCACGGTACATCTCTTGCAACAGAAATCCTTATCATTCAAACTTCTACGGAAATCGATGAACTCCATAACACAATGCTCCGGAAGCGCTTTCCTGGAATACGGAGTGTTGGCCTTTATCCATTCATATGCGGAGGTTGCCCAGCCAGGTTAAAGGCGCTAGGTTGAGGGCCTAGACTTCGTGGTATTTCGCCACGAAGAGGCATTCTCGTAGGAGTTCGCGAGATTTTGATTCTTCCAACTTAGTATTGTCTTATGTCTGATTCTAGATAAGACATCCTAAAATATCCAAGGCGAAATCCTTATCACCGATTTCAAAACGAACTGTGAATTACCCTCTTGAGATGAACTCTTACATTTGCGGAGGTTGCCCAGCCAGGTTAAAGGCGCTAGGTTGAGGGCCTAGTCTCGTAGGAGTTCGCGAGACTCCGAGCCACTACGACTCGGAGCGACAATTCAAATCTCGCCCTCCGCACCATCTCTTTCTTACCTGTTCACTAGGTCTATATGTTTCCAGGAGTTATATGGATCGTCAAAGGTGGGGCAGTGTTCATGAAAAAAGTTCCAGTTAAACTTCTAACAGGTACTACAATCTGTATTGTCTTAGCGGCCTCGTTCTTCATATTTGTAGAACCTGATCTAGGAATTCTTCCGAGTATTGAGGTGCCCTTTGAGAGAATTGGTCACCTTGGTGGCCGTGGTTATGCCCGGGATAACTTTGCCATTAGAGATTCACTGACATGGGAAACTTTGTGGCTAGATTCGTATAGCGGACACACCCAAATCCCCGAGGTTCCAGATGTAGACTTCTCGTCAGAACTACTCATTGTAGTGTTTCAAGGCATATGTGGTTCAAGCGGATATTTAACAAATATCACAAGGATAACTATGACTCTTACATACTACACAGTCTATGTCGATGAAATACATCCTGGAGAGGACTGTGTGGTTGCAGCTGTAATAACATATCCACATGACATTGTCAAGATTGGTGACCTTCCGTTGAATCTGAGGGTTCGTTTCATTTACAATATTACAGTACAAAACTGCGGATAGAATAGTAACTTTCCTGAAACTATCCCTTCAAATCTCGCCCTCCGCACCACTTCTTTTACAACTAGATTGATATGTAACATAATTCAGATGCTCTCTGTGACTCGTTAGTTTAGGGGAACGCATACATATGGAATCGGAGGAAGATAGAAGATATCCGAGGTATGGTCAGTATGGAGATTCAAAAAGTGCAACAGAGGGTGTGTGTAAGTGGTGTGGAAAAGCTGAAGTTTCTTGGCTACAAAATAGAGAAACTTGTTCACACAGATGTCATGGTGCGCTTCATTGGAAGACGTATCGAAATGGTTTACTACCCATTATTGTGTTAACGATATGGTTGTGGTATTCGTTCCTAGATATTTACTCAGTTGTCCTAATAGGACCGGTTATTGGAATCCTGACCATAGGCATGACACTTTGGATTCCTTACATTACATGGTTGGTCTTTGTAGGTAGGAAGATGAGAAAAAGGGAATCTGATGTGCTTTAGCTAAAATTACGAGAATCAAATCTCGCCCTCCGCACCATTCTTACTTCAGTTCAATTCGTTCCATTTTGAATTTGCGCATTCGTTCATCAATTCTTGAGCCAAAAGGAGCCATAAATCTCTGGGCACATGTAAATAGTTCTTCAGGGACTTCTAATGCAGCTTCAATACATTGAGCTAGATCATCCTTTGAAAGGTATTGAGTCAAGGGACAATGAATCAAATAATGTTCTTCACCATCTGTTGAGAAAATAGGATATTTCTTACAAAGCAAGGGGCGTACAGGATAGATTTTACAGGTGGATTCCTTGAGATAAGGACATATCAGGTCCTCTCCAAAATCTGTAATATAGCAGTTCTCCGTAATTTCAATGAACTTATTCTGATATCCAGCCTTAATTATCCGGTCTACTTCCAACTTAGTCGCAATAGAACCTCCTTGTGCGCAACAGTATCCACCACATTCTTTGCAGATGTTAGAATAGTTGTGATCTGTCATCAAATGATAACTGACGTTTAACGCCCATATCAAATCTCGCCCTCCGCACCATCTTCCTCATTCAGCTGATACTATATCAGATAGCCCTTCTTCAATCTCAAGATTCACTCGAACGTACTCTCTATATTTCCTCAAGTGCCTTAATCCAATCAAAATGGTTAGTATAGCCTCTAATAATGTACATCCAGAAAAAACAAGAGAATCAGATAAACTCAATGCAGTACTCATCCAGAGTAAATACCATGTAACAGATACCATTAGCCCAAAGAAAAAGATAATCAGAGATTGCCAAAAGATTCTTTGACTTTGTTCGATAGAAGGTTTTGTCATTTGAGCATCTACCAAAAAGACTCCAACGACTGCAGACAGTACTAAAAGGACGAAGACTAGAATGAATTCGGCAATAGTTCCTTAGACCTCCAATTAACACAATCTAAATCTTGCATCCTTATCAAATCTCGCCCTCCGCACCACTTCTTCTTAGTTAATGCTTAATCTTCATCAGACCGAAATGATGGTATGAGCCTGCCGGACTTTTTCATGTATTCGAGATACTCATCGCCAAACTGGTCAATCATCATCTGCTCCTCACTGGGAATTCTTCTATAGTTGATCCAGATTGTAAACACAAAGAACAGGATGACTAGAATATCAAGGGAAATGAGACATAAACCAATTGTATAGACAAATACACCAAGATACATTGGGTGGCGGACTCTCCTGTATGGACCTGTTGTGATCAGCTTATGTTCTTCGTGAATCTCTAGTGCTATTGACCACTGATTATCGAGGTGCCGATGAACCCAAACCAAATAGAAGATTGGGATAATTGATACAACGATTCCTGCCCACTGAATATATTCACCAAGAGGAAGATGAGTCCATGTCCACCATGGAGGGGATAGTAGATACAAAATGATACCAATGACTCCAATGACAGTGATTATTACTGTTAGAATCAGCAAGCCCTGCCCCACTTCATTCTTAGCTGTCTTCAACTTCTCAGAGATACCAACTATACTATCATGCGTCTTTGTCTTTCTGCCATAGTATCCCCTTACAATGCCAATACTAATCCACAAGCTAAGAAATGAGATTCGAAAGAAGAGATTCATGTCCATGGTTTTCACCTCTGGATTTTCTATTTACACATACAATAGAATTAGACACGTCTAACTTTCTTAAGCTTCTCTATCAGAGCATATGCATGTGAAATCGAAATTGCAAATCTCGATAAAGATGTCAGTTTCTGTTTTTAATATTGAACTAAAAAATAAGGATTTGTGAGCAATCAGTATCAATTGCCCACAATCAAACAGCTATTGCTGGTTTAGATAATTTCTGAATTTCGAATCTAGTAACTACGACGTCTGTCGCCGCCACCGCCACGACGGTCTCCACCGCCGCCGTAACCGCCACCACCGCGACCACCACTATAACCGCCGCCGCCTCGGCCACCGCTGTAGCCTCCGCCACCTCGGCCGCCACCGCCGCCACCATAGCTCCTGCGGGGTCTATCATCTTCGTGCTCTTCAGCAGACATATCGATATCCATGTTGACTTCTTCGATGGCTTCTTGAGCCTGCTCGAGTTTGCCGTACCTACCAACATTTAATCGTAGATTTCCTCGAAAGAGTCCGGTGTATCCATTGGTCAGATTGTAGGTAGCACCTTCGTCTATGCTATCAATAGTTTCGTCCCAGAGAGGAACCTGAACAGTTCCACTAGAATCACCAACAGTGATATCACAAACACGGTGTGAGGATCCGTCCCTTCTGGACTCGATCTCTCGCTGCTCACCGATGCTGATCACCTTGAAAGAAATGGTGACATTCTTCATTCGTGGCTTTAATTCAGCCACAGTAGCCTCAATTGGCTCACGTTCTTCATAACCCATTGTTATTCACTCGCTAAATGCGATATGCAAGTCGTCAAAACTAGTGTAGTATCCTTCTACGAAATTTACGATGCTTGAAAAAGAACTCTCGATAATTCCTACGATAGAAAACGCTGCTCGCTTTTCGTGTACCTGCAACAAGTTTCTCAGAAAGTTTGCTTATGAACTTGTGTACAGCGGCCGCTAAGCCCTGAGTCGGAAGAAATCTCACTTTAAGCAGGGTTCTAATTCTTATCATCCTTGAAGTCTATTTTTTTGTGACTATTATCACAGAATGGTTTGTTCTTTGATGCTCCGCAACGACATAGTGTGTAGTGTTCTTTGGACTCAGGCATTGACCGTTGATCATCGATGAGCTCAATCCAACCAACAAACTCCAATGGACCATTTTTTGCAATCTTGATTCCGGGATTGCGGTTTAGGTCCTGTATTCTTTGAGTGCCAAGGCTATAACTGAGGGCTCCAGATGGACACTTTTCGATTGTTTCAACGGTCTTCCTCACTCTTCCCTCATCCGGAAATATCCACAGTGGCTTCTTGTCCTTCTGAAAGACTTCTGGGCTTTCTCTCACGCAGGCACCATCAGCTGAACAAACTCCTCGATTGTCGTAAATTGTAATCTCTTTACCCTTGAACTCAACAACCCTGTCTTCACGTCGGTCTGGATCTTTAATTCCCTCAAATCCATTTTTTGAGTGTGTACCATCGCAAAATGGTTTGTCTCCTGACCCGCCACAACGGCATAATGCTGAAACAGGTGCCAGTGCAATATCCTTACCTTTAGAATTCACACACGTAGGCTGCCCAATAACTAGGTAAGGCCCGAAGGTATCAAACACGACCATTGGTTTTCGATTCTCATTCACTTTAGAATAACCTCTGCAGTTTGTCAGTCATTTTGTAGATATCTGAGCATCATCGCTTAAGAATGATGGCCAATGATTTTGTTCAAAACGAGTTTGTTAAAGGACCCACCCCGGGTGCGACGAGGCAAATCGCACCGCTTGCGCGAGGTGGGTCCGAGGGAGGGAGTTGTCTTCTGAAGTGTAATGGGACTCAGCGCGACATAGTGATCCAAGATGTGTATTATCTTTTTAGTGAGTCCCTGAAGGATTGTATCAATCTTGGATTCATACATTGATATGGGTAGGTCAATATAAGACCGTCATGATAATGAGTGTCGCTTTTTCAACATGAATCTGTAAAAATCATGCAATCTCAATATAGCTGGAGAACTATGGCAATGTATAAAGGTCAAGAAGAACGCGTCAGTCTGAACCCAACAGGAGTGATAGATAACGTCTTCTCGAAAGATAGTGATTGTTGGAACAGGTAACATGGGTCGCATTCACGCTCGTATTCTTAGTGACATGGAAGTCCTAGCAGGTGTGGCTGACGTGGATAAAGACACTGTTGAGCGTGTGGCTAAGGACCATGGCACGACAGCATTCACTGATTTTGAGCACATGCTTGATGAAACAAAACCAGAAGGTGTTGTTATTGCCACGCCCACCTCCACTCATGCCTCTATTGCCTATACCATAGCCACGAACTATGACGGGATAAAAGGAATTCTGATTGAAAAGCCTCTGGCAAGTACACTAGAGGATGGAAAGAAAGTTGCGGAGATAGTGAAAAAGCGACGAATTGTTACCCTAATTTCTCACTCGGAAATCTATAATCCTATTGTTGGAAAAGCCCTATCTCTCATTGAAACCGACGCAATTGGAACACCTCGAACTGTGATTCACGATAGACGAGGATTTGTAGCACCTGAGAGAATTCAATCACTTGGTGATGTCTTCGAAGATATTGGAGTCCATGACTTTGATATCATGGCAAGAATCAGCAATGGACCCGGAAAGCTCTATGCTCAAAGTAACATTGCAGGTGGTATTCACAACAGCGGAACTGTTATGGTGAAGTTTGATTCTGGAACAGAACACTTTTTCCATCTCTCCAGACAGTATGCTGGACGACGACGGTCCATGGACGTTTCAGGCACGAAAGGAGCGTTGGTGCTAGACCTGTTTGGTCAGATAATCAAGGTACAGCACTTGGACCAAGCTCCTATGCAGAAAGGAGACACAATAAACCTTCCAGAGAGAGGAGCCACGATAAAGGTCTATGGCGAACCGGTTCGAGAGGTACTCAATGATTTCTTGCGATGCATCAAGACGGGTGGGACCCCGAAGGTTAGTATTGATGATGCTCTCTGTGCTTTGGAGATTGTTGAAGCTGCAAGAAAGAGTGCTGAGTCTGGAAAGGTCATAGACATCGAAATCAAGAGAAGGATCTGAGCTCTCCAATCAGATGCGTTCGCTCTGATGATGTTACCTCCACATCGACTATAGTTCCTGGACTTAAATCTTCATGAACAATCACGGTCTTGTAGGATTCGTTACGGCCAGTCATGCCACCTCTCGAGCCCTTTTCTGTGATTATGACTGGACCAGACCATCCAACCCATGCTGCATTTGACTCTACAAGGATTTCATCAACAAGCTTGGTCAAAGTTCTACTTCGCTGCTTCTTTCTTGAAGTTTCCACTTTTTCTTTTGACATGGAAGCAAGGGTATTGGGTCGATCTCCATACTTTGAGATATTAGTGACAGCGGGCTTTACTCGTTGAATCAATTCTAGGGTCTGCTCAAAGTCTGACTCAGTTTCACCGGGAAATCCAACTATGATGTCAGTAGCAATCGTTGCATTCTTGAATCGTTTCCGGACCCTCTTAACCAAAGTTTCCCACTCACTAACAATGTAACGGCGTTTCATTGTTTTTAGAAGCCTATCACTGCCTGATTGGAGGGGGATGTGGAAGAATTTGAAGAAGTGCTCATTGTCCATTGATTCTAACAGATCATTTATGGAACTCATCACTATGTTTGCATTGAACATTCCTAGTCGGAATTTGTGTGGCCCCTCAATTCTACTTATAGATTGCAAGAGACTCGCAAGGGTTTCGCCAGTGTCACTGCCATACACAGCAGCATCTTGCGAGGTCAACCGAATTTCGCGATACCTGAGATGGACACAACGCTCTATTATCTGGTGGAGAT
This sequence comes from uncultured archaeon, assembly GCA_964590575.1. Taxonomy (GTDB): domain Archaea; phylum Asgardarchaeota; class Thorarchaeia; order Thorarchaeales; family Thorarchaeaceae; genus SMTZ1-45. The sequence goes on along the minus strand of CAZPWM010000019.1, from coordinate 18,000 downwards.
CCATGATAGAGTAGCTTCTGACCTTGCCCCGAGCAAATTTCACAGCACAATAAGCGCAACTTCCAAGACAACCTTCGCAAATAGGAATGGTACATATCACGCTATCGGGAGGTCCCGTAAGCCATTTCAGTTTGTAAGCATTATCTGATTCGATGTGCCGAATCCCTTTCTCGCCTTGGAAAATACGCGGAACAATTGAAGCTAAGGTTTCTATGGATTGAGGTCCCAACAACGCAGCAAATCCAGGAATGGCGTTCTCAACTCGATCAATGGATATCTTTGGAAGACAGCCAGTTACAACGACTGGAGTGGTTCCCTTAGCTAATTCTTCAAGACGATGTACGATTTTATCCTCAGTAGGTTCCTTCACACCACAGGTATTCAGTAAAATAAGTTCAGCCTCGGCAATGTTCCCTACCCGTTGTCCATCAATAACCTCAAGACGACCTACAATGATGTCAGAGTCAGCTGTATTTAATGAACAGCCATATGTTTCAAGGTAGTATTTGAAACCCATACTCACTACACCTAACCGCCTTGGACATGAGGAAGAATTGCAATCTCATCACCATCATGAACGACTATATCAATACCACCCAATGTTTCAACGTCTTTCTTGTTTAGCATCACAATCAGATTTCCGCTGATTTTGTCATCGAACATTATTAACTTCCTAAGCTCCGTTCCTCCCAGCTCAACAACTTTGTTGACCACTTGCCGAACAGTTGAGGCGTCAGAAACCTCGACGTAGATGATCTTCTCTTTCAAGAGCCTTCGCACGGGCCCAAAAGACTTGAACTGGACTTTCAATTATTTAACCAATGTTGTTGAAAGATGGAGTACTATTCAGCCTTTTGATAGTGCTCGATAATTGCATCCACAAGAATGTTCACTACCGAAATGATTTCTTCAATATCCTTGCTACTAGCGTTATCATAGTGAATACCGACGGTGACAACAGTTGGCACCTCAAGAACCTTGCAGATTTTCTCTGCAGCTGTGTTTGCCACGATATAGTCCTTGTGACCTGGTAGGGTGAGCGTGCTCACACTGACAGTTGTTGCTTTTCTATAGTGACTCTCTGAGGGATATGCTATAGCTACACCACCAATATGGTGTGCATCACCACCATATATCGCAACTAGAAGATCATTTCCAATCTTTTTTGATTCAAGGTAAATGGTGTGCCGACCAGCTTTTTTCTCGATTATCATCAGTTTTATGATAGCTCAAATTGCCTCTAACACTTTCGGTGAGTCAAGATGCGCTTCTAATCGTTCTCATTTTGTTGGTGCTCTTTATACATCCTGTAAGAGAGTGTCAGAGTCTTCGGATGGGCCGCCCTGTATTCATCCAAAAGACCGACGGATGTAGAATATGGGGCATTTTTCACCTTTTCAGGGTCTTCATGAGCCTCTTTCGAAATTCTTTCAAGCACTGATATGAAGTAATCGAGGTCTTGGCGTGATTCTGTTTCTGTAGGTTCAATCATCAGGGCTTCAGGAACAATAAGGGGAAAATATACGGTAGGAGCATGCACACCAAAGTCCAACAGACGCTTTGCCACGTTCATAGCAGTGACCTCTGTTTTTTTCTTCAACTCTTCTGCAGAGATGACGCACTCATGCATTCTAGGGGCATTCTTAGAGTATGGCAATGTAAATCCAGGAATCTTGCTCACGTGATGTGCTACATAGTTTGCGTTTAGCACAGCTATCTCTGATGCACGTTCGAGACCTTCTGCCCCAAGTGCGTAGATATAGGAGTAGGCTCGAACGAGTACGCCAAAGTTCCCATAGAAACTCTTGACTTTTCCAATAGACTTTGGATAATCATAGTCTAGGTCATAACTGCCATCATCCTTCTTGACTACACGTGGGACTGGCAGGAAATCTTTCAATTTCTCGGTAACACCGACAGGTCCCGCACCAGGCCCACCTCCACCATGAGGTGTTGAGAATGTCTTGTGTAAGTTCAGGTGGACCACATCAAAACCCATGTCACCAGGTCTTACCTTGCCCATAATAGCATTGAAGTTTGCACCATCATAGTAGACCAATCCACCGGCATCATGTATAATGTCAGCCATCTCCCCAATGTCTTTCTCAAACACACCAATTGTGTTAGGATTGGTCAGCATCAAACCAGCTGTTCTAGGACCAACAGCTTCTTTCAGAGCATCTAGATCCACCAGGCCTTCCTTACTGGAGGGGATTACAACCACTTTGTATCCAGCCATAGCAGCTGATGCAGGATTGGTACCATGCGCTGCATCCGGGATTAACATCTCAGTCCTCTGTTCACAATTCTCAGTGAAGCAACGATGATACTCTCGCATCATCATGACTCCAGTCCACTCACCATGAGCACCAGCAGCTGGTTGAAGTGTGACTGCATCCATACCGGTAATTTCACCGAGCCAGCCTTCTAACTCCCACATCAGCTCTAGAGCGCCTTGGGTCATTGTGGGGTCTTGTAATGGATGTAACCAAGCAAATCCAGGAGTATTAGCAGCCCAGTTATTTTCAGCAGGATTGTATTTCATTGTACAACTGCCTAGTGGGTATATGCCAAGATTCACTGCGAAATTCATCTGTGAGAGTCTGGTAAAGTGACGAGCTACTCCAGGTTCTGAAACCTCAGGTATCCTTGGTAGTTCCTTTCGAGTCATATTACTGGGGATGATGTCTTCAAGTTTCCCAACTACCTTCTCCACATCAGGTTCAGTGATTGGAAAGATATGTCCTATAACTCCGGGGTCAGATCTCTCAAAGAGTAATGGTTCCTCCCATTTTGCTTGACGTGTCTTAGTGCCATCAAGGTTACGATGCTTCATTTTGTGACACCTCCCTGAGACACAATATTTCTCACTGCTTGTATCATCTCATCAATGACTTCTTTACTGTGGACCTCAGTCACACAGTACAACATTGATTCTCCAAGTGTGGGAAACTCATCGGCGAGGATCCTTCCACCATGTAGACCTCGTTCAAGAAGGGCATCATGTACATCCCTCGTAGTGACTCCTTGTTCAAACTGTACAACAAACTCCTTCCAGATGGATTGCCCGATAGCAGGTGCCTTGACTCCAGGAATCTTGTCAAGCATTTTTGCCGTATAGTTGGCGTTGTAGGCAATGGTCTCACCGACTTGTTTCAGTCCTGTTGGACCGAGAAGTGATATGTAAATTGCAGCAGTCACTGCAGCAAGTGCTTGGTTGGAACAGATGTTGCTAGTGGCTTTCTCTCGTCGAATGTGCTGTTCTCTCGGACTCAATGTCAAAACATATCCATCTTCATAGGGCTCTTCTTCTGTCCTCGTCATTCCGACCAAACGACCAGGCATCTGGTAAATGAGTTTCCGATCATTTACGCAGCCAAAAATACCAAGCAAAGGTCCACCAAATGTCATTGGGGAACCGAGGTGTTGGCCTTCTGCTACCACAATATCTGCACTATAATTACCAGGAGGTCGAATGAGTCCGAGAGAGAGAACATCAACCCCAGCCACAAGTAGAGCGTCATTATTGTGGACAATCTTGCTAATCTCATCCACTTGAGATTCGATGAATCCAAGATAGCTCGGGTTTTCAACATAGACACCTGCCACTTGATTATCAATTTTGGATTCAAGATCAGCGAGCGACATTAAACCAGTCCTTTCATCATACTCTATTCGCTCTAGTTCGATATCAGCAGGCTCTGTATAGGTGTAGATGACTTTGTAATGTTCGGGGTTCATTGTTCCCGGAACTAGAAATCGAAACCTTCCTTTCTTAACACGGACCGTCATCCTTGCAGCTTCAGCCACTGCGGTTGCCATATCATACATTGATGAATTTACAACATCAATCTCTAGGATCTCAGCCAGAAGGCTCTGGTACTCAAAAAGCGTCTGGAGCATGCCCTGACTGACCTCAGCTTGATAACTTGTATATGATGTGAGAAACTCGGACCTGCCTGCTAGTGCGGGAACAATCGCTGGAACATAGTGCATGCCAATTCCAGCACCAAGAAAGACTCTTCCAGTGTCAGCGGGTTTGTTCTTTCCTGCCAAGTCCTGTATCCTTCGCGTAACTTCAATCTCACTATGAGAATGAGGAATATCTAGGTCACGTTGTAGTTTGAATATCTCAGGTATGTTTGAGAACAAATCATCAAGGCTTTTCTTACCGATAGACTCTAGCATGTCTTTCTCGGTTGCCTTCGTCATAGGTATCCAGGGATGCTTATATTCCATTACAGGTTCCTCTGACCAACGGGTTAGTTGAGGCGCAGCTTGTCTCCCAAATAGCCTTTCGGGTTGACATCCATAAGGGTGATTGCTAGAATGATTTTTAACGACAATCGATTATTCGACGCCAACCACAGATGTGATAGATATGAAAAGTTGGTTAATGGACATCCTTGCTTGTCCTATGAGCGACTGCAGGAGTAAGCTAGATTTGGAGGTCTACTCCTCACACAATCTAGAGACCAATGGTGAGGATGTCGAAGAAATCGACGAAGCGTTAATAACATGTCCAAAATGTGGCAGATGGTATCCGGTCATAGACGGGATAGCATGCATGCTCCCTGATAATCTCAGGATGGATGGCAAACAACGGATAGAGGAAACAGCATTTCTCGAGAGATGGAAGGAGCGAATATCTTCGGATATAATCGAGAGAGGAATTCCTTTCAGTTTGGTGTCTAAAGACTGACCTCAGCAGGAGTATTACACGATAGCCCCGTGGTGTAGCGGTCCAGCATAGCGGGTTTTGGCCTCGCTGACGGAAGTTCAAATCTTCCCGGGGCTACCACCTTATTATGAGCTTAAAAGTTCCTAGCAGGACCATATTCCGAACCTGAATGTTAATCCAAAGAGCCTACAGGTATGAACTGGATCCCAACAACATTCAGAGGTCATACCTTGCTCAACATTCAGGAGTAGCTCGTTTTGCCTACAACTGGGGTCTCGAACAACGGATCAATCGTTATAGGAATAATCAGGGCGACGAACGGTTCACTGATGCCATGAAACAGCATAAGATTCTCAACTCCCTGAAGAAGCACCAGTTCCCATGGATGTACGAAACCTCCAAGTGTGCACCTCAAGAAGCCCTGAGAGACCTCCATAGAGCCTTTCAGAACTTCCATCGTGGATTAAAGACAGGGCAAAAGATAGGATTCCCTCGCTTCAAGAGAAGGGGAGTCAGGGACAGCTTCAGACTGACTGGGACCATCCGTTTCCAGGGAAGAGCAATCCAGCTTCCACGGATTGGGAAGATCCGAGTCAAGGAGAAGAAGAAGAGCTACCATAGGGGAAGGATACTCTCTGCCACAGTGAGAAGGAGAGCGGAACGATGGTTCGTATCGGTCACTGTGGAGGAGAACATCCTAGACCCACAACCAGTAAATGGAGAGCCCGTAGGAGTGGATTTGGGAGTTAAGACCTTGGCCACACTAAGTGATGGTACTCAGTATGCAAATCCACGGGCTCTTGGAAGACGACTGAGGAAATTGAAAAAGCTACATAGATCTTTATCACGAAAGAAGAAGGGGAGCAAGAATCGAGAGAAGGCTAAGTTACGACTTGCAAAGATGTACCTAAGGGTCTTCAACATCCGACAGGACACACTGCACAAGTTGACAACCCACCTTGCCAAGAGCCACAGTAAGGTGGTGATTGAAGACTTACTTGTGTCAGGAATGATGAAGAACCGAAGGCTTGCAAGAGTAATAGCTGATGTAGGATTCTACGAGTTCAGGAAACAGCTGGAGTACAAGTGCCTGTGGTATGGTTCTGAGCTTGTCATTGCCTCGCGAACATTTCCATCTTCCAAAATGTGTTCACAGTGTGGGCACAGAAAGAAGGAGTTGTCCCTCTCAGAGAGGAAGTATCATTGTGAAGAGTGCGGATTAGTGATTGATAGGGATCTCAACGCTGCACTGAATCTAGTCGCCATCAGTTTGCCGGAGATTGAAAACGCCTGTGGAAAGGAGGTAAGACTCTTAACAGATTCAATAAATCTACAGAGAGCAGCCTTGATGAAGCAGGAACCGAACATCATCTCGGACTCGATGTCCAAGATTGTCTAGGTTTCGGGGAACGGCTACTACTATTTCTCTTTGGGACTAAGTCCTTCACTTGAGTCAGCCATCTGGACACGGAATAACCTCTTCACATGGGAGAGGACAAGATTGTCGCCATTCACAAGAACACCAATCTCGATGTGGTCGCCTAAACCTGATGTTGAGATTTTCTTCTCTAGGACTGCTTCTACTTGAAAAACACCTGCAGGATTATCCATCGCAACTGTAATTTTCAATGGTTTCGTTTCCCCTCGTTCTAGAATGACATTGTTAATTGCCATCGCACTCACACTATGGATGTCGACTTTGCCTTTCTGAAATGGAACCTTCGTACGACCCTTGGTCAAGTCACATCCATCACCAAGCTTTGTAATCCCAGCCTCAAGGGTCAGACATTGCGTATCATCATCATGAGCGTAGATTCCATGAAGAATGAAGGAGAAAATATCAGTGGCTTCTGCAGGATCATTATAGATGTCCATGAGCTTTTCCTCGAGAATTGGACTTGCCAAGTTGATTGACGCTTGAGGATGTTCATTCCTATGCACAACCATCCCGATATCATGGAGGTAAGTTGATGCAAGAACTATAAGACGCGCATCGTCTATGTCACCAATTCCTTCCGCAACAACATTTGGTCGGAACGTTTTCTCAAGAATGTCAAAAATCTTCAACGCGTTCCAAGTCGCCACTTCTGCATGGACTGGACCATGATCTGTATAACCCAGTCTGGACACGGCCATTCGATTTGCTGTACGAAGGTAAGACTGGACTTTGGGAGAACCGGTTAGATATTGATACATCTCGAGCGCACGTGATTCTCCTTTTAGTAAATCTCGTGCACGTAGATTCGCTCTTTCAATAGATTCACTTGTATTCATTACAAACTACCTACATTGGGGCAATTTTAGGCTACATCTTGTTTGATAAGAGTTGCTTTCTGGGACATTATAAGCGACGCACTCGTTTCATGATGGAAAATACTAGGCAGACTTAATCCACCTAGATGTCTCCAGCTTCTTCTTGTAGTGACAGTAGGATGCGGTCGCTTGCACTGGTAGCCTTTTGAATGGTCTTAAGATAGTCCTGTCGTGACTTTTCAAAAGCTACACGACTGATTCGCTGCTTCTTCTTGCGTAGAAGAAGTTGTCGGAGCCCCGCCTTTGCACCCTCGATTCTTTCGTCTTGAAGTTCAAGCTGTCCTACAAGATCACGGTATCTCGTTCCATGACTTATCATATCCGTTCTCAGACGGGGTAGCTTGTCATCAATCTCCTCGATCTGTTGCTTCATGTCCCGATCACGAATCATGTACTCTCTCTTAGACACCTTGCCTCTTCTACGAGACGCATCAAGCTTCTCCATGTCCATGTTGAGAGCTGTCTTCTTTGAATAGAGGTTGGCAAACTCTCGGAGGAGTTCAGGAGGAGCACCTACCTGTTTTGGTTGTGAGTCAATGACATCATCATCATCTCGAGGGCCTCTGACTTCTTCGGGTAATTCTATCTTTCTAAGAGTCACATAAATGAGACCGATAATTCCAATCATTAGTGAGAAGATTGCAGGCCGAGCTGCTGCTCCAAGTGTTGTTGTGTAGATTAGTTGTATGGAGATTGGATTTTGACGAGTTGTGTTGTACGAAGTGTATCTGAGTGTGGTGTCAAAGACTCCATAGATCATCCTATAGCCATCAGTTGCCTGAGCCAATGAAACTGATAAGGTCAAAACAACATCAATGATGTGTTCTTGAACAAGGACATCAGATAAGACCGCCATCGGTATTTCAAGCTGATTCCCGTTTGCTACAGGTTCTTGGTAACTACTTGTCTGAATGACATAATCTACAGTGAAGGTGTATGCAAATCCGGATTTCAGACCTTCACCAAATCTATCAGCATCAAGATTAACCCTGATGTTACTGGTTTCATTGAACTCTCCAAAGTCAATGAGTCTTTGAGACTGGGCAAGAACACCAACCTCATCAAAGATAGTGATTGATGTTGAATAAGCAGGAATGGTGAAATCAATAGTATGCAGTGCGCTTGCACCAGTGTTGATGAGCGTTATTGTTTCCCTGTAGGAAAGCCAGCCCCATGCATTCACTGTGATTTTGGTAGTGCGGTCAGAAACAACATGGGTGTTATAGAGCCGCAATTTCGAAGTGAAAGTGATCAACGTGAATGGGGCTAAGTTAATGTCTGTTGAGTCGGGAATTTCCTCATTTGGTACCAAAGAGCCTCCTTGTTCAAAGCCTAATGCGAACTCTGCATTGCGAATAATATAAGGGAGATATGGATATTTCATGAAAGTAAGTTGATACTCCCATTCATCAGGAAGCGATAACCAGAATAAGGAGGTCATGTACATCGAGGTTTTGAAAGAGTATTGTTCTTGAAATCCGATAGGTTCATTGAAATGCAGCCTCCAGTGTAACATACCATTTGAGTTTCCAAGACGAACAAGAAGGATATCCTTACCATCATCGTCTACTGCATTCATTGAAAGAAAGTTTGATGCATAGTCATCGGGTAAATATAGGTCAATGGAAGTTATTGGGACTGAACCATTGTTGACTATGGTATATTTATCATCTACTCTGGACCCGAAATGCTGAGTTGGGACCAAGAGACGATGGACATCCACTTTCATTCCAAGTAGCGGTGTGTAAGGTCTGTCAATTACGACGTTTACACTAACCACAGCTGTCGCATTTGAAATGTCAGTAGCATTGAATGTGATAATATGAGCGCCTTCAGCATATTCCGAGAGGTCAACGTTTGCCTCCCAGAATCCCGAGGTGAAGTCAAACTTTAGAATGTTCCAATCTTCCTGATCAAACCGGTATGATGCAGATTTTACCCAATCATCTGTAGCGTTAACCTGCAGATTTACAATCCACTCTAGAACATCATCATCTTTAGGATTAGCAATAACCAAAGATGGTGGAGCATTGGGCTCAATGTTCACCATAGCGGGTTCAGCCCAGTAAGTATGTTTTACTGGTAGTCCGTTTAGTTCTTCGCTATCACCAAACATGAAGACAAATGGAAATTGGATATCAGTGCTATTGAATAGTGGAATATCATGAATGTCAGTACTGTTTAGCAGAATAGCAAACTCAAGTTGAGTATATGTGCCATTGTCTGACCCATCAGCTTGTAGGATTCTTGATTGGTCTGAGTCAGCACGATGCTGGAATGTACTTATCCCATACTCGTCACTATATACAATTTGGCTCTGGTCAGCAGGATTATCAACTATCCCAACAGAGTTCCTGTATATTCTCGTTAGTACTATATCGTATATCAAGTCCTCTCCGTACAGTTCGTGACCTTTTTGTGGGTAGGCTTGATCTGCAGGTATCGTGAAATGACGAGTTTCACCAATTCTCATTCCGACAATAGCGTCCTTGTACATTTGAAGCGCAGACACTGCTTCAAGAGGTTCGACTGATGAAATGTCAGGATAGTCCGCCTCTTGGATTACTGTGCCGTTTCTCAAACTCAAGATATAGTGCACAGTTACAGCATCAGTTGTCTTGTTGACCCTCCAATAATCACCAAGATTTACACCCGGAGAATATCCAACAACGACGTCACTATTGTTCAAACCAGCACTCCTGAAGGTATGAGTATAGTTCTGCCATGCAAATCCAATCCAACCTGATGTTCTAGCTTCTAATCCGATATACAATACAGTACCGTTATGTTCGGCATAGACGTTTACCCCGGTCACAGGATCCGTGTAAGTGTATGTATATTCAGTCGGGTCAATTATTCCATCTGTAATTCCATAGTAATCATCGACATAGGGGATAGATAGATTCACTACCGACTCAGCAAAGATTGACCCAAAATCCATGTTTTGAGCCAAGTGTCCTGATTCCGAAGTCTCGGAGATGGGACTTATAGCCATGAAACTACTCGTCATAAAAAGAGCGAGTAGCAGTAGGGTTCCTATCCTTTTATTCAACAGGCTCAATACGAATCACCATGATTTCATCGGGATCTCTGTCCAGTGGTTTCAGATTCCACTAGACGGGGATTGGTCGCTCGAGCTTCTGGTTTGTTATTATAGATTTCGGATGTTGAAAGCATGCACAAACAATAAAAAATCGCCCGAAAAGGTCAAAACTGAAACGAAGTGCAGTCAGGCACCGGAAGTGGGCCATATTGATATCAGTCCTTATTGCCATATTGGCAGCATTTGTGGTTGTTGTTCTTTTCATGCCCGGAACAATCAGAATGCTACGCGAAAAGGGGATGATTGGAATCGATGTGCACAAACCTGAGAAACCAAAAATTCCCAAAGGTGGAGGTATCGTAGTCCTTTTCGCAATCGTCTTCGGACTGCTATTGGTCATGGGAATCACAACATTTCAAGAGCAGGCAGAGGTTCGTGAGGGGTTGCTTGCTGCGTTAGTTTCAATCCTTATGGCAGGTTTCATTGGACTTCTTGACGATACCTTCAACTTCAAAAACAGGACGAAGATTGTTCTTCCAATGGTTGCTTCTATTCCAATGATTGCAGTCAGCGTGGGAAATCCAACAATGTCTATTCCGTTCATTGGAACCATCAACTTTGGTCCGTTCTATGCCCTTCTAATTGTCCCTCTAATGATGACGTTCATTGTGGACTCTACCAACATGTATGGAGGTATGAATGGTCTCGAAGCAGGTCTAAGTAGTATCAATTCCTCAGCTATCATACTCTATGTCCTTCTCTCTCCATATGTTGATGGGCATATGATCACAACGGCTCAGACAGACGCAGGAATGGTGGCTGCAGCACTATTTGGTGCATCTATTGCATTCCTCATCTTCAATATGTTTCCAGCTAAGGTACTCCCAGGGGATGTTGGTAGACTACCACTCGGAGCAGCAATGGCATCGGCTTTGATTCTGGGTAACATGGACAGACTGGCTATCATCATGTATATGCCCTTCTTGCTCAACTTCCTGCTCTACATTGTGTATCTCGTGTATGTCAAAAGAAAGGGAATAGAATATGTCAAGTTTGCAACCCCAAGAGAAGATGGAACTCTAGAGGTGGTCGGACCATTCACGATTTATTGGATACTGCCTCACTTTTCTAAGAATATAACAGAGAAACGAAATGTACTACTGTTATTGCTCCTACAGGCATTGATAGCATATGGAGCTGTGGTGTTTCTCCTTATTGCATATCCACTAGGAGTAGGTCTATTCTAGTTAATCTTCTTTGAGAGATACGCATCAACTACGTAGTCCATACCAAACCTACTGAAGGCTTGTTGCTCTGCTTTAGTCCGTATCTTCTTGAACTGATGAATATGATTCTGCCATTCGGGCTCACCGTATCGAATATCTTGAGAGAGCTCATCGAGTCGCTTGAGGTCTGCGTCGTTCATAGGTTCTGTTGGTAAAGAATACTGCACAATATCTTCAGGAGTGACTCCAATCCATTTAGCACAAGGAATTGTTAGGTCTTTGATATGTGCCGAGTTCGCACTACCACTAGTGATGACTTTCGCAATGTGCATGCCCCAAGGGTCACCATCCGTGAATATGTACACTGGGAGTCCAAGAGAAACATGTAGGTTTCTCATAAGGCGCCGGGTCGATCTAGGGGGTTGACCGCCAAGCTGAATCAGAACTGCGTTGAACCGTTTCCATGCCTTAGTTTCAATCAATCGAGAGAACATCCCTCCGGATTCTACAGCCAAGACAATTTCAGCATTTGACTCAAGGGGTTCAGCAGTCATCAGAGCGGGGCCCACAGGTAATCCATCGGGACTTATCGTGAGGTCTATTTCTTTTCCTTCATAACCAGATACCGTATATCGCATAACCACTTCACCATAGATTGAGGAGTGTTCTTCAGGATAGATACCAAAGCTCTCACGGGGAAGACCAGTGAGACATTCAAGATCTGTCACAATCCTATCTGATTCCGACTGGTCAGAAAAACCAACACCAAAAGCTTCTGAAGAGTAGTATAGGTCTCTTAGTGAACTTGTTCTAGATGCTTGAAGTAGTTCCTTAGCAAAAGATGCAACCCATGTAAGATGTGCAAACCGTTTGACATGTTTCACATTACTGGAATCTCGAATGCTTCGAGACGGGCCTAGGATATAGTGATTGGAGTCTTCATCGTATACAATATTGCTGGTTCGTCTGTCAGGTATCTCAAGTAGGGGGTACCTGTTTTCGCGTATGGCTTGGATTATCGTTTTGCCCAAGGATGCTAGTGTTTCTATGGCAGGTTTTCGTTCATTCATCTGGTTCAACCTCGAAAAGTTGTTTTACAAGATTATCTGTGGAGGGTACTTCATCGTAACCAGCCAGTGCTGTGCTGAACCTAGCTATCTGCCTGAATGATTTTGAGAAATCTCGCATCTTTTTTGTTTCACGGGCACTTCTTTTAGATCGAGCATTAATTTTCCCGAGCTTTCTTCCAAGTTCTTTGAGAAGTTGGTATGCCTCATGTTCAATCTCGGTGATAGAAGCAAGTGATTGTTTTCCTGCAGCCTTGAAAGGAATCTTAGTAGAACATAGATGGAAGAATAATGCAACAGGTTCCGACAAGCTGACACTATATCTAGACCAGCTCACTCTCTTCATCACTTTTGTCAAGACATCATCATTTGAATCATAGAGAAGGGGAACTCTGTTCACAAATCGATAGAGGGTTGGAATATCAGACCTAGGAAAATCATCCCCTGTTGCGAGAATAGCCTCAATTACGAATGGATTGCCTTGCCATTCACTGGTCCCACGACGGGCATATTCAGCCAGTTTCACATTGAAGACGGAGGTTGTTGCATTCAGGAAATCAGTCTTTCCAATAGGACTGAGGCATTTGCTATCAGGACTTTCGAATCCATCATATTTCCTCAACGCATGTGCTAGCTGAGATAGTTCATCTCTAGTGAGTTCTGCAATGATTCGATTTGGATTCAAATTCATAAATCGAAGAAAGCGCGCAGATGTTCTGGGGCCGACCTTTTGGAAGGAACTGCAGAGAAAATCATTAAGATTCTTTTCCCCATGTTTTGAAATGAGTCTGCGAAGGACCTCCATATCGACTGACCGTGGATGGGGTTCTGATGGTCTGATTGGTTCAGGGACTTTTTCAGACCAACCTCCCAGATTCATTTGTAACTCATTATCAATCTTCAAAGTGAATGTTGCATGAGGTGTTGATATAGTTGAAAGACGTAGATACTCTATTATTCGGTCCTGAGACCGTTTCAGGTCACCTTTCAGTTGAATAGTGACAGTAGTACCAACGGCATCACGTTTGAGCTCTTTTTTGTCTTCCACAAGAGGGAGGTTATTCTCAACATCAACTAATAATCGATATAGAACCCCTTTGGAAGTTTGAGTCCTTGTATGTATGGTTACAGGAGAGTCCGTAGTTATTTGACCATATAGAACTGCCATTGTAACGCCAAGACCAAAAGTTCCACGTTTCTGCTGTTGAGAATATTTACTTCCATAGAGCACTCGACCGAAAGCTTGTGGAACTTGTTCTGGGGGAACTCCAGTGCCGTTGTCTGTAACTGTGACTATAATTGTGTCTGATGTCAGGTTTCGGATCTCAATATCTATCAAAGGATGAGTTTGGGCATCATCACACGAGTCCAGACTATTCTCAACCAACTCTCTTACTGTTGAATAAACAGCCTGTGTGTGATTACCAAAGCCAGCCATCTGTCGATTCCTGTAGAAGAACTCAGCTGGCGAGATGCTTCCAAAGCGTGCATCTATTGTTTTTGAATGACTCATGCTACTCGTGCATCAAGGAACGCCCTAGTCATATTAGACGAGGTATTACAGGCATCATAGGTCTGTATCTTCCCATAGCTCAGCCTGTTGACGATTCATATCTCTCCGCATCTTCTCCAAACGAGAATAGACCGCACTATGTGGTGCCCCAGCAATGAGCATATCAATGGCTCTTCTGGCATAGTCCAGACCTGAACCAACTCCAATTATGGAAACTGTTTTTCCATAGATAGCTATCTTGGTTTCGGTAGTCTGCTCAATGACTCTTCTTGTACGACCATTCTCTCCAATGATACGTCCTGCGACTCGTTTCATATGGTTTTGTGAAGGTCCTACAACCTCACGAAGTGAGATTACCAGTAGCTGAGTATCATCATCGATTAGAGTGAATGCATTCTTGGGACTGAATCCACGTGCCATTGCTCGAATAATATCACGGGCCTTCCATGCTAAGACAGGGTCTTCAGTATTTTCAGGTGCTGTAATAGTCACTATTCCTTCTGAATTCACATTTATCTTGACGTTTGTAAGTTGCTCAACACGTCTTCTAACTTTGCCATTTCGTCCCACAATTACACCAACCCGTTCTTCTGGCACTCTGATTGTTTCATGATAAAGCATTCACTTTTCACCACCTGTGACTATGTATTTTGCAATGACTTCAGGATCTTCTGTATCGACACCTAATTTTGTGAAATAATTGGTTATGTTTTGAATGTCACGGAACAGATACTTTTTCGCATATTCGTGACCAATTAGAACAGATTGGGATACATCTATGATCACCGGTTTTCCTAACCAGAGGATATTATACTCTGAGAGGTCAGCATGTACCAGACCTGCTTTTTCATAGCCCACTTCAATCATACGAATGATTTCATTGAATGTTTTCACAGGAGAGGGAATTTCGATGTTTTTAATCAGAGGCGCGGGTAGATTGCTTTTGGTGTCGCCTATGAATTCCATAACCAATACATTGCGATCAATAGCTATTGGTTTCGGAACACGAATTCCTGCATTATGATATCTCAAGAGATTTTTGTATTCCTTTGTTGCCCACTGAGGAATCAATGATCTACTGCGACGTTTTACACTCTTGAACCGGGGGTCTCCTACGATATATTCAAGCATAAAATCTGTTTCAGCTGTAGAAACACGATATATCTTTACAGCAACCGATTTTCCATTTGCGTCCTCACCCCGGTATACGTTTGCCTCCTTTCCAGTACTAATCGCACCATGAAGAGCTCGGATAATGCCCTGATTCAGGAGCTTGTAGAGGGTCTTGAGTGTGGGAGGATCTATTACACCCTCAACTACTTTGAACTCATCGTCGTCTTTCCGTCTTTTTTGTTTTCGACGGTCGAGATCCGAGATTATTTTCTTATGTTGCGCATCAGCTCGCTTCAACGGTCATTGCCATCCTAAATACTACTGGAGTGAAATCATGTGAAGTAAGATTTCATTCTCAAAAAAGGATTGACTTTGCATCAGAACATCTTTAGAATACCTTTATTCTGCAACCAGTCCAGCTCGTTGCCTCTGTATCTATAGACAACATCACACTTCTCATCACTTTGAAAATCCCAAGGTGTGATAAGGACTGTATCACCGATTCGCATCCAGACTCTCTTCTTCATTCTGCCTGGAATTCTACCGATTCTGATGTTTTGGTCCTCACATCTAACTCGAACTCTATCAAACCCCAACATCTGGATGATTATTCCAAACATCTCTCCATCATCACGTCTTGGAGTCCTGACTCTCAGTGGTTCATCAGGACCAGTGCCTTGCTGCGGTCGTTTACCGCCGCTGCCTCTTCTTCGGGACAAAGTATTCCTCCAGTTATGCGTTGGACTACTGCGTCCAATAGCAACTAATGCTGAATTCTGGTAGAGGCCATTTAAGAGTACCGAAACCTCGCTCTACTCCGATGGGAGAAGATAGAACACATCATCAACAGTCAACCCATATACTGTACTTCCAGCTTCAACGTCATTATCAAGAAGTGATTCATCGAGCTCAGTAATTTCATAGGTTTCTGAATCCATCAATTGAGCAGGTTGACCATAGACTCGTGTCGTAACCATAAACTTGCGTCTGTCATTCTTAGAGGCAAGATATTCAAGTGTACGCCATTTAGAACTCTTTGGATTCATCGTGAATCGCTGCCTCTGAGTTAAATCAAAACACGTGAGACCGGCTTTACTCATTGCCATAACTTGGCAGGGCTTGTCAAGAACTTTTACAAAATCGCCTATCCCAAATCTGTGAAGGCGGATTAGAATAGTTGTACGAAATTTGTCCTTGCCACGCTTATCTTGACCCACCAATTTGTAGTTCTGTTTTCGCTCGGCAAGATATTTGGATTCGAGAACATCTGCAATGGAGCGACAGAGATGGTCAGAACCTATTTGAAAATCCATACCATACCTGTCACTGCTGATTTTAGTCACGAATGCCTTATCGTCAGATCCATATTGTGCAATAGTCATTTCAGTCACAGTACGGATAATATCATCCTCTTCCTCCTCTTTCAATTGGCGCCCATCTGCACGTATCTGGAGCGTTGCCTCGTAGTACCCCCCACTCTTCATGCCGCAGGTATCACATGTTCCATAAGAGAAACGGACTTCAACATTGTATTGTTCCTCATGTGGAGGGAGGTCTTCATGAGATTTTCCTAGGATTTTTAAAATGATATGAAGAACACGATCTAATCGCTTCTCCTCCTCGATTGTTATTTCGATTCCACGTACAAGAGGTTTTACTTCTGTATCGAGGAGTATGTCCAGTTGGTGAGGCCAGAGATCATCCGAGTCAGCAGCTGAAATTGTCATTTTTTTCCAACCACCCGGTATCTTCACTGAACCACATTTTTTGCAGGCCAGTAGTGTAAGTGGTGTTTTAACCTCAATCAGTGGATGATCTTTTTCATAGCACGTGGTACATAGACCATCCAAAACTGAGGGTTCACCACATTGATAACAGGGGGCTTTCAATTGAACCAACCAGATTTGGTCATACATATTCGCTTAAAACGTGGACTGTTGTGTAACAATAGTAAGCATAATAATTATGATTTGACCAATTTTCGTTAGTCGTATTGGGCCTAAAAAGAGGAATGGTGAAAATTAGTTGAGCACACAAAAAATTGCTGTAACTGCGGATATGGACAACGGACTTGATAGTCCTGTGAGTGGCCACTTTGGTCATTGCAAAGCATTCATTGTTTCTACAGTTGAAGACGGAAAAATAGTCAGTGTAGAAGCAGTACCTAACAATGGTCACAATAGCTGCGCAGAGCCAGTAAATCGACTGGTAAGCCTAGGCGTAAATGTTCTCATCACTATGGGTATGGGTATGAGACCTTACATGGTGGCTCAGCAAGTAGGATTAACAGTTGTACGAAGTGGAAACGCCACGGTGGGTGATGCAATTCAGACGTATCTGAAAGGAGTAGGAGAATTAATGGACAGTGATGGTCTCTGTGGTGGCGGCGGTAGCCACGGTGGCGGTGGAGATTGCCACTAAACATTAGAGTTTGACCCACTGTGCATGTGGATGTCCTTCAATGAAAAGGACTGCTTGCTCATGAACTAGACCAGCACTCATTGCTGCTTCTACAGTCCTCTTTCCAACCATATTTGCGATTGTTGCTTTCTCGAGGTGTTTCAAACATAGCTTCAGATCTACAAGATCTCCACCGTAGAACTCCTCACTGACCTTGAACTTCAAATCACCCTGTTTCAGAGTCTTTCCTAATAGACTCTTATCGCACATTGCAACAACATAATGCTCGTGAGTTTCGCTCACTTTCAGGTAGACTTGCACCATTCTCGATATCTCCCCAGACACTAGACGGGTCGAATAGATGTCCTAGCGCCACAGGCTGAACAGACCAAATAATATGCGCCTGCATCCTTCGTAATTTCAGTATCAGGACGTGTACAAACTGGACATATGACATAGGAATCGATGTAGCGGCTGAGCACTTCATCAATTAATTCTGCATTGAACTTACCATTGAACATGGCATTGCTACCCTCCATTGTTCCTGCAGTACCAAGCTGACCTGAAACAAACTTCAAGACCTCCTTACCAGGGCGATTTAAGATATTGATAATCTCTTGAAAATTCTGCCAGATACTTCTGTT
>CAZPWM010000018.1:0-43904 GCA_964590575.1 uncultured archaeon | reverse complement strand
AAGGCTGTTAAGGACAGTCTCTTTGAGATTGTGGATCATATTACGACCCGCACTGAAGGATTAGAGATACGGTTCGGAATTGTATCATATCGTGATCATCCTCCACAGGACCGAACATATGTCACAATGGTATTTGATTTCACTGAAAAGATTAAACGTGTCCATAAACTAATTTCTGAGCTGAAACCGTCTGAAGGTGGCGATACTCCTGAAGCTGTAGCTGATGGTCTTTTTGATGCTAGAACAAAACTTTCGTGGGGCCGTGATGCATACAAGGTTCTGCTCCTCGTTGGCGATGCTCCACCCCACGGAAAACTATACAACACCATCGGTGATGATTACTTCCCTGAAGGCTGCCCAAAAGGACATGACCCAATTCGAGAGGTCCAACAACTTAGAATTGACTTTGGGAGTACCATGTTCATCTTTGTGTGTGGTTGTAATCCTTTAGTTGAGGAATCATTCAGGAAGATAGCAGCATCTGTCGATGGAGGAAAGTATTACTCCCTCCTCGAAGCACATGAGCTCCCTAAAGCAATATTACAAATCCTCGAAGGTGTGAGTGACCTCATAGAAGCAGACCGAAAGGTACTTGCACACTATGAGTCAAATGATGGTATTTTCGATATGGGTGAGGCGGCTTCACAATTGAATCTTGAGTTGAGAGAACTCAAAACCTCGTTATCACGTCTCCTTGAGCTTGGTAGAATTGCTCGTTGGCCTAAAGGAAGACCATTAGGACGCCCCCAAATGGAATTGACTGTAGTACTGGGTGAAGTTCCTAACAATATCGTCGCAGGAAAAATATTCAACTATAGACTTAGAGTGAAGAACCCAAGTGCTACGGTCGCAGGTATTCGAGTGATTGCGTCTCTAGTCACCTCCGATGGTGTTTCTGAGGTCACAAATGAACATCACGATATCAGTCCAAACTCAGACAAGACTCTTGAACTGAAGCTTGTTCCAATGACCGACACAAAGGGGAAGGCGAGTCTTAGAGTTGAGGTATTCTATGGGTCTCGTTCCGTAGCTACTGAGATTTATAACACTCGTATCTATTGATGGAGGTATCCCTTTGAAACTACGTGCAAAACGAGGCCGGAATCAACAAGGTCTCTGCTTTGTATCGACAGACACCTCGAACCTTTCAACTACAACATGTGAACTAGTCTATAATTCTAATTCAGTTTTTTCTGATATTCGGGATTCTACGAAAGTTCCTAAGGGAACCATTGTCTTGGATGCTCGAATCTATGATATGCTACATTGTAGCGATGAGGATGAAATCAGTGTGATTGGTGTAGCTGATAAAATCCCTACATGCACTGAAATTCATCTTGATATAGTTTCTAAACGAGGCCTCCAAAATCATGCTGTTGTTCAGGCCGTTTCACAGAGAATAGATGATTTCCAAGAGCACTTCGAAGGATTGATTCTTAAAACTCGTCAGGAATTTATGATATCTGATCTAGGAATTAGTTTCATGGTTCGGTTTTTGAGTCCAACTGATAGCGTCACAAGGGCTGCAAGAATTTCTTGGAAAAATCTTCTAAAAATCCATCTGGGGGCATTGGAGTCTCAATCAAGTAATCTCTGCATCATTGTAGAAGTGGCTGCTGCAACACAGGTTGCTGATGTCCGGTCAAATGTGGATATTGAGGATGATAGCTATATTTCAAGGCATGAAGCCATTCTACATTGCCTCGAGGCAATTGAGATGAAATTTAGTGGATATAGCAATGATGCTCAATTTGCAGGCATTGTGTTCTCGGATAAGGTACTACCTTTCATCACATTTAACTCATATACCGGTGAAGAAGCAGAAACTACATCCCTGCACTCTTCATCACTCATTGGTGCATACCGAAAATGGGTTAATACCACACTTGGTGAGTTCTCAAACAGTCCTTCTAACCCTGGAATCGCACTTGAGCGTGGATTGGAAATAGCTCATATGCTAAGTGGAGCTCAAGGACTTCCAACAGCAATAATCTTCTTCTCGAGTGGATTCTATTCAGCTGGTCAGAATCCAGTGAAAGTTACCCGGAAAAACTTGGGTGATCGTGCTATCCGAATACTATGTATTTCTGTTGGTGAAGATTCTGCAACGGACATTATGGATGCAATAGCTAAAGAAGGAAATGGATTATCAATCCATATGAGTACCACTGATAAAATGGACTTGGTTGTGGATGCAATCAATGATATGATATCCAGCAAGGGGTGATTTCACTGAGTAATGATATAGCTACTCACCTTCAGGCACTTTACCATAGTGGACAAATTTCTGGATACATTCATTCAAAACTAACTGATGGATCGTTAAAGACTGGCTGGATAGAGCAGGGTCTCTTATCAAAAGGCGTGAAGGGACAATTACGTGATAAAAATAATCAAGAATCGCTAGTGATTCCTGCCGACCGCTTTGCTAGACTGGCGCGAGATCATGGTGAATTAGAAGATACCACCTTAGCTATCATTGGTTCAAAGGGACTGGTTGCTAGTAAATTCGTTGCCATAGTTTTTGGTCGACAGGGTTCTCAATCACTAATCGCATTTCAGATTCAGAAGACATCTCCGTATGAGATTATCCGTTTCCTTCTTCGTGCTCTTGGAAAGAAATCATCTCAGCTTTTCGAGGAACCTAATCTAGATTATATTGAGCAGCTTAGAATAGATGCCTCTGAAGGCGAAGTGGCTGAAATGACAGTATTTTCTCTTCCTAAAAAACACGTGAAGATATCTGAATGGATGAAAGAAGCATTACTCAGTCCATCATCTGAAAGCATCGAGATTCAGCATGGTTCTTCCAATAAAATACCTAAATTTGCTGCTTTGATTACACGTTGGCTCACTGGTTTGGAACTCTTCAGGAGCATTCCAGATGGAATTGCAGCAGTAGTCTTCGTGGGTCAAAAAACCATGGACACTTGTCTTTGGGATCAACCTCAAAGAAAAGCTGCATTCATGACTTTCAATCGGAGTGATCTTGAGTCCTTGTCTAGAAAATACCTTACCCCACTCTGGATTGTTTCTGGGGAGAGTATTGTGAATCCAAAAAGAAGTCGAGAGGTGATAATCGAACCCCGCAAAGGGTTCGAGAGTTCAGAAACGCCCCTACCTACTGAACGATATGAAGAACCGATTGCATCATCAACCAAAGAAATCGAGAAAATATTAGGCAATCTCTCGCAGCGTCTATACTCACTTGAGTCACAGCTCAAGTTGCAGGAAACCGACGCAGAGCCAATGATGAAGGACCAAAACACGCTGGATGTTTTACAATCTCGATTGTCTGATAACATTGAACGAATCGAATCGTTTTCAAAACGACTGGAAGACCTCGAAAAGCGGATAAAAAAGATACGCTCTTGATTTGGTTGTGAATTCTAGTGAAAACTGATGATGACCTAGCAAGGGAAATTCGTGCTTTAGAGAAAAAGATACAAACTCTTGAAGAGATATCCCTTAACCCTTCTGGTCTTGATAATTCTATGAAGGCGTACGACAAAGGATCTAACTCGCTCCCGCAAATCATGAAGCAAATTAATGTTGTACAGACTCTTGTTGATCATATAGAGATTGAAATTGATAAATTAGAGATGCGAGTTTCTGCAATTGAACATATGGGGTTTAGACTTAGGACTAGTGGTCAATAGCACCATATTTCAAACTATCAATTAGGTCTAGGAGATATCCAGTAAATTTCTGTGATGAAAAAGTCTCTATAGGAAGGACTCTAGAATTCAGCCCTTTCAGTAACCTTAGACTACTCTTCAAGGTTTCATTCATTCCCAGAGATAAAATATCTAAACGATACCGGTCATGCTCGGAGATTGCTCTAAGGAATGAAAGATGTTCCTTATCATAGGTTCCTACGCTGCTACTGAGAACAAGAGCCAAAGTAGGTCTATCGGCCCCAAAGTCCTCCAAATACTCAGCTATGACTCTAAAAGCACCTGCCATATCCTCATGACCATCAACATCATCAACTGCATCCATTATTGAATAAATCAAAGAAATGAGGACTTCTTCTGATTGTAGGTCATCAAAGAACTCCACATAGGATTGGACTTCTTTTCCTCTCTGAATCGAGAATTTCTCTGGAGTTTCTCCAAAAGTTACGAGTGCTAGTCTTCCTTCTGTATGATTATATATCAAGGTGTTTACAATAGTTAGCGCAATTAGAGCTGCAATCTGCGATCGAGATGCATTCTTACGAAGGCCATCAAGAAATACGCCAAGTTCCGGTATTTTACTACTAAGCAAACCAAGTTGTGTTCGTGCTGTATGAAGTGTCTTGAGTGACACATCTTTTGTTCTCATTTTCATTCCTTTGGAAATACACAGAATGATGTTGAAATCGCTGAAAGCCTGCTGAGGTCGAAAGTGTGTCTTGTCTTCAGTCAATCTTCCAACTTGCCCAGGCAGGAGCTGTGGTTCTGAGTTCTCTAAACACAGATTGACAGCGTTTTTCTCACTTCCAACAGTTAACTGAGTGTCCAAGCCAATTAGAATTCCATTGATAGAGCGACGTATCTCATTCTCATGTAGATGGATGAAAGACGATAGCTCTGCGTTGTCCAGATTTTGTGGCGCTTCATATGAGAGAATTGCCTTCGAAATATCTGCAATCTCATCTTCATATTTTACAAGATTGACCACGGAAGAGTTGCGAAATCCAAAGAGTGCTGCGTCCACCTCGGAAACTACGATGGACCGTTCACCACATCTCGGATGCTGTCTTGCTTCACCTGCAGCCCATTTTCCGGAATTTGAGTCTAATGCAAGAACATGATCACCTGATGTCACTTCAAGGGCATTCATATCCTCATCGCACATGAAGAATACACCTTGTTCGGATTCTGCAATCTCCACCCCAAAGTGAAGAGCTGATAGAACCTCTCTGGGATTATCCACCTGAAGACATGTTAGAAGAGCTTGAGCAAAACGTGTTAAATGAGCCAGGGACCCATAGATTGGCCCCTCTAACTTGGCATTTGCACGAACTAATGTATCCAATAAAACACCGTTTCGTGTTAACAGACTCTCCGAAAACGCTCGTTTCCATCCAGAAACCATTACAGCGCCGCTCTTCTCCAATAATATGGCTATACTTGTTGCTTTGGGTGAAGTTGGGCCTTTCAGTGTTAACACTGCACTATCGAGATGAACTTTTCCTCCATCATTATCAACCATATAATCAAGTGAAACAATATCAAGGATCTTTCGGACTTCCAAGAGCTGCAGAATTCGTGCAAGCTCATTCATTGCAGATTTTCCAAGACTTTCCTCAGCCATAACGGAAGCATTGTTCTCTTCATATGAAAGATACATAGGTCGGGGAGGAAGAATAGAAAGTATATTTCCGCCTAGTATTCTCTGAATTTCATCTGGTTTAGCGGTTAGGTTTCTACTAAGGAGATAGCTGAAAACTTCAGATACACTATCTCCAAATTGTGTTTCAGGGTATGCTGATGAAAATAAGAGACGCCTAGACCAATTGATATCATTCTGGTTCTTCCGCATATGACGGATGAGAGTTGATAATGACGATATCGTAGCTCCTGAGGTCAAAATTTTACTACCAGGAACATCAAGAAGACGTGTGATATTCTTGCCCCATTCTTTGTGATTCTTAACGCTCAAAATCAGAGCTGGTGTTTTAAGCCCTGCCTGCTTGAGAAATACAAGCCATTCGAGAAGTGGATCTAATTCAGAGGGTGGGCCCAATTCAATGAAAATAGGCCTATCAGCTTTGATATATTCTAGTAAATCCGCCCGGTTTGACCCTTTGAGAATACGTTGAAGATCTTCCGTTCTTAATACACATCCCCATCCTTGCTCAGTTCTTCGGTTTGACCGCATGTCCTGAAGATGAACCAATCTAGGACTATAGGGTGGTTTAGTTGCCCATCTGTGTATTGATTCTGCATTTGCTTTCTGTTGAAGTTTCGGGAGTACAGTATCTCCCAATCTGATGAGTGGTTTTACAACAATATAATCCACAATCCAGCTTGTTTGTGATATTGATGTTAAACCATGATAGAACTCACTGAGTAGTTTGGGTTTTTTTAGGTAGTCATAGACTCTCCTTGGTAAATATTTGAAGGCTCCAGGATATTGTGATGAAAAATCATGAAGCTGATTCTCGACCATGTTATAATATGAAAATGCTCGGTCTAGGTCGAATTTGCGTATATCTGATCCTGCACGGATAATACCGAGGTGAATGGAACTATCAACGACAACAAAGCGATGAATCTCATTTGCTTCGATGTCCTCAACAACTATCATTTCATGCATCTCCAGATATGTCTAATTGAAAATCAGCAGAAGCCGATATATGCATAGTGCCGATTTCTATCACGGTGTGTGTCACGACTGAAGCAATAGTTTATCACTTATGCTTGATTATCGTCATTTTGGAGGAACTGACTACATATGCTCGTTGTTCGAGCTGTTGAAGACCAACCAAATCGCGGAATAAAGAAAGGTGATGAGTTTCGACTTTACATTGTAGATGCTCATCATCATATGGGTCGCGAGAAAGGACATAAGAATACACCCGCAGGTGCGTATGAGTTCTACGCTCAACTTTGGTTTGAAATTCAGAAGAAGACTCAAACACTTATAGAAGACGATCGTTTACTGTTCGAACCAGTGCGTATTGAAGCACCGGAATTGGCGACCAAGCTCTTCCAGAATAAAGCCAATTGGGCGCGGCTAGACCATGGCTGGCTTGTAGACAGAACAATTGTCTTTCCCTATACTGATGATTATTCTTTTCCCTCTTCAAAGGGTGAACCATCATTTAAAGTATCTAATGATAAAATTGCATCATGGACAAGTAGAGCTCCTCATTCCTCACGATTGATTGGATTTGCACGTGTTAATCCTCTAGATGGCTCTTACAAAGGGAATCCTGTTGCTGTAAACGAGCTTGAACGAGCTGTTTTATCTCTTGGACTTAGAGGTCTAAAATTACATCCACTAGCTCAGCTCTTCGTAGATTCAATTGAGAAGAATGAACCCCGCGAAGTTGTGAAACGAGCTGGAGAACTTGGAATACCTGTGATATTCGACACTCGAAACATGCGCACTGTCGTTAGAATAAAACGACTTGTTGACTCGATGCGAAATGATCCCGATTGTGGGGCTGCAATGAAAGGCTTGCGGGTTATACTCGCACACTGCGGAATGTCTCCTGGGGATTCTCGTCTTTATGAGGCTTTGAAAGATCCTGTGATTTTCGCAGAAACCTCCACACTACATGACAGAGATGTTCCAGTTCTTTTTGAGTCTGCACATGAGCGGCTCAGTTCGTCAAATCGAGAATGGTCGGATAAAATCCTTTTTGGAACTGATTTTAGTTTCCTTTCGGTTCAAGCCATGGATATCATATTGCATTTGCTTTCAAGAGAATTTCCTGGCACCTTGGCAGATATTCAACGAGTTCTTGCTGGCAACGCACTCTCACTTGTGAACAGTCCTTTTAGAACTTCTACAGGGTCTTCTGAGCCTCCTGCTGAGTTCATCTGCAAAGATGAGTCACTCACCATACAGCATGACATTGAAGACTCTGTAATCAAACTCATTGTGGAAGGGTCATGGGATTTATTATCTCTCGACTTCATGATTCCCCCAATAGGGACTTGGCCAGAACTAATACCTCTAACCAATGGGGGCTTTAATGGTGTTTGTATGGATTCGTACGTACTTGCGCTGAAATCAAAGGGAAAATTACAGGAGCTTCATTTATGGGTCCGGAGGCGACCTGATGATTATATCAGTTGCACTGTTTTATCCACACAAGGTATGACGCGCCTAGATACTTTGGAAAATGCTTCTCAATTAATCAGCCCTGTGCTAGTAAGGTCAATATCCGACCATTCGCAAGAGTTTCGATCATCAAAAGAGATGAGTTCCCGTATGCTTGAGCTTCTCATGGGACGCTGACTCACAATTCTTTATAACCTCAAAATTGAAGGAACTTTCTATAGGACTAGAGGAGGCAATGACCATCACCAAGAAACTGACCTTGGAGATTATAGACGGCGGAGACCTGAGGGGTTTCGCTAACATCCATCCCAAAATAGCAAAGAAGTTGGATGCTGACATTGGATCCATTGTGATATTTGAGGACCCTCAGAGCAGTTTCTGGGGTGCCGCTGAGATTAGAAAGAGCAATGAAGCAGCAGAGGATAGTATAGTTATTGATACACTAGTCCTCGAAGCGTCACTTTTAATGGAGGGTGATCAGGTTGAGGTCACACTCTATGATGAAGATATGTTGGCGCTTGAGTATGTTGAGTTTGGTCTCAAGCCTCTGACGGAAGATGCCAATACCGAGGACCTTGTAATCAGAGCTGCAGAGCGAGTGAAATCCTTAGAGAACATCATCGGTGGTCGGCTTGTATACCCAGGCATGTCTTTCAATTGGCCTGACCTTGACGTGAAAGTTGAGATTATTAACACAAAACCGGATCTTGCTGGAAAGAGCTTTGCCAAGTTGGCATTTGAAGCATTACGTGAACGAACCGGGTATCAGTTTAAAACCGTAGGGATCGCATCCCCTTTCAATGCAGTACTCTGTATTGATACAAGTGGATCCATGAAGACCACAGACGTTCCTGTTCAAGACATTGCACATGCTAGAGAAGGTTTGAAGGACCTTGCCGGAGATAGTCCCGAGGTACATGCGTTTCTCAATCGATTTGAGGAAGGCAAGAATGTCAGTCGAGCAGAAGCTGCTGCAATGGCAGTCCTTCTCTATCTAGCTGAAAAAGTGGGTCGAGGATATGGCGAAAAAGTCGGAGTGATTACTTTTGAAAAGGAGGTGAGTGAGATGACCTTCCTAAACTCTGACACCGGTGAGGTTCAACCATTTGTAGAATGCACTGGGAGAGAAAAGGCACTTGGCCTTCAAATAATCAGCACCCATGTTGTAGATAAGGTGGAAGAAGGTGGCACGCTCACGGATATGGGCACCGCTTTGGCTAAAGCACATGAGATAATGGAAGAGTTCGGAGACCCTGATAAACCCACTATGCTCATTATGCTGACTGATGGAATGACCACATCTGGACCCCCGCCGCTTAAGGTGTTAAAAGACCTCTTCACAGACCGGAATAAACTTGTGATTTATTCTATAGGGCTAGGTGAACGCAGTGAGATAGATGAAGAGCTGATGTTAGCAATCGCTCAGTATGGTAATGGCAGTTATCGTCATGTTGATAATATGAGAGACCTACTTGAGTGGTATGGTAAACTAGCTGGGGAGTTTGCTGTTGTTATTCGTGGATCCGAGTGAATCGTTAATCCCCAGGTTCAAGAGCTTGAGTTAATCCTTTCAGTGTTTCAAGGTCCATCTCCTCAATCTGGTCTTCAGGGATTCCTTCTAACATAACTTCAGGTATATTAAACAAGAGATCTGCTTTTTCTTGACCATACTTATCAATCAATTCTTGCATCCTTGGGTCTATTTCTATGTCAACAGATTCTGTTTCAACCTCTGGTTCACTCACTGCAGTTGATGAAATAAGTGCTTCAAGTTCCTCAATACTCAAGCCGGAGAGGGTTTCATCACCGACTTCCTCTCGTACTTCTGCCGGGAGTCTATCAATCAACTCATCTCGTGCATCTGGTATCTTCTTCTTTCGAACCTTCTTCACTTTACGGACTTTGACAGCTTTCTTCTTTGTCTTTGTTTCTGACGGTATTGCTACTTTGAGGTTCTGTACAAGTTCTCGAGCTGATTCCGGTGTCAATCGTCTAATGTCTTCTGGTGGAAGTGTTTCTCTTAGCTCTTCTGGTAACTCACTAAGAATTTTTTCTACTTCATCTGATACTCCGCTTACTTTTGCTGCTCCGCGGCTAGCAACTGCATCTTCAGATATTAGAATGGGTGTCCCCTCAAGTTCTTCTACAAGGGATGAACTATCAATCTCAATATCGAATCCTTGACCGCGCCAATTCATATAACGATCAACAGCAGATGAACTCATCTTGAGACTTGTAAGGAACTTGTTGACATCATCTTCAGCCATTTCTGGAAAATCTTCGATGAATTTCTCAACAGACTCTTCAGGTATACGCGCCCAGATAGGTCCTTTTAGTAGTTTGGAGAGCCCCGCGGCACAGTGAGATCTTACCCAAGTACTATCATCCTTGAGCCCCTTGATTAGGTTTGGGACTGTTCTGGGTTGATGATAGAATGCAAGAGCCTGTGCTGCAGCAATTCGTACATTTGGTACTTCGTCGGAGAGTGCTTTGATAATATCTGTTACAACAGTTGGGTCTGCTAATTCGATAGCTGCAATCAAAGCTCTTTCTCTAACAATGTCCGAAGGGTCAGAGAAGGCTGAAATAAGGGCTTTTCGTTCTGTTTTACTATCCCTTGCAAGACGCCCAACTTCGTCTGTTTCGAATTCCAACAAAAGGCTTCTTGTCTTTACCAAGAGTACTCCTCCGTGACGCGCTCAGTTTCGCTGTCTACTGGCTGTATTATTTTGCAGCTTACTATCTTAATAGCCTTAGGGGGGCGAATACTGCTGCCTACTTATATCAGTTCGCACTACATATACACTATTCTCGGATGGATTCAACACCGGAGTAGATTTAGGTAAGAAAATTCTTCGAGCCGGTTAGGCGCCCAATATGACAGACGACCAACAAACACTATGGCTCAGACTACTTCTCTTCATGATTGCAATGTTCTTAATTATACTAATGCAATCATTATTAGGTACTCTAATGGTCCTCCTGGGATTCATTCTTACGTACACTATTACTTGGGCATTTATTAGATGGGAGGGTGGTGAATCCATAGCTGAATTAGGGCTTGATGTTGACAACCGATTTGGTTCTCATATCAGCATAGGTGCAATCGCAGGAGCTCTTGCCGCAGCCTTGGTTGTTGCAATAGCTTTCTTCTTTGGTGGTCAGCTTCGTTCATTCAACGAGATAACAGGTGACCTGATAATCAATGTGATTTTCAACGCTGCACTATTTTCGTTCTTTGAGGAATTATCAAACCGTGGCTATATTTTGACACGAATGGAAACTTTGGCTGGACGCAGAACAGCAATCATTTTCAGTTCACTGTTCTTTTCACTACTTCATTTCAGCTGGTGGGCACCTGCTGGTTTTGACGTACCTTTAATCGTCCTGTTTACATTCAACATATTCCTTGGTGGAGTTGTTTTGTCATTCGGTTATTATTGGTCTGGGCGGCGGCTATGGGTGCCTATTGCATTTCATTTCATGTGGAACGTAATTGCATACATTATGTTCCCATCTTTCCCTGGAGAAGGTGTGACTGTGGTACAGCCTGAGATATTCCAGATAGAATGGGGCTTAACAACAATCATTGGCTTTCTCTTCGCCCTCTCAATTCTCTGGAGTTTTCTGGCTTCTGAGAAAAATAAAGTGTGAGAAGGGCTCGGACTGGTCCGTTCCCTTTCTCTATTATAACTTCTATTGGTTTAAACTTGAGATGTCATCAGGTCTTCTGACATACATCGTGACCCCGGTGATGTGATCAATGACAACTGTTTCACCAGCTTTGATTGGTGGCCCATCAGTTCGCGCCCACCAAATCTCTGCACCAGTCTTCACCTTTCCCTTGGGATTCAGGTCTGTGACAGCATGTATGTCCGCATACTTGAACTGAGAATATGTCGGCCATTTGTCATAATCCCTAAGGAATACAAAGTACAGAAGCATCAAACCGAAGACTGTTCCTGCCATGATGTACACAGTTAATTGTCGAGTTTCATCAATTAACACTGACAGGAAAATTGCGACACCATAGAGGGGGAATAACTTTAGTGAAACCTTGGCATCAATAAAACCGCCCTCAACAAAGCTGCTACCACCTGTAAACATAGTGAACATGAGATACATCACTGCAAAGATGACAAGAAGCATCCAGTCATCAAATGCAAAACCCGTGAACCACACCTGAAATACAAATAGTATCAGTACAAGTGGAACTGTTACTTGCGCCATTGCTTTACCTGTTGCAGGTTCAAGTGTTAGCACTAGTAATGTAAGAAGTACACCTAGCAGTATCAGACCAATGAATGGGTCAATGAGAATGAATGGCATGATCATGCCCAATGCAGAGAACATGAGCATGACAACCAGGATCTTTATCCATGCATCCATCTTATTCGCATCCTACCTCAGTGTATTTACTCCTCTGGCATTCCTTTATTGGACGGTACTTTTATTCCACCCGTTCCAGCTGACATAGCCGCTGCTACACCTGTCGTCATACCAACTTCTGGAATGTTAGTTGGCACCATGATAATCAGGTTCGCGTTCTTAGATATCTCTTGCATGATGTTCCATGTACGTAGAACAAAACCAACCTGTGATTCCTCATAACGCTTAGCTGCTTTCAACATATTCTCAGCAGCTTCGAGTTCCGCTTGAGCTAGGATGACTCTAGCTCTACCTTCTCGTTCAGCTTGAGCTTCTCTGCTCATCGCATCCTGAAGCGCTGCAGGAATTACAACATCACGTATCTCTACACTGGTGACCTTTACACCCCAGTGTTCAGTCTTCTCATCAATGAGCTCCTGAAGGTGCTCTGCGATTTTATCTCTCTCTGATAGGAGTTCATCAAGAGTGACTTTTCCAGTGGTTTCTCTCAGGGTAGTCTGTGCTCCAAGTTCCACAGCTACTGTATATCGCTCGACACTAAGGATTGCTTTCTCGACATCAATGACCCTAAAGTACATGACCGCATCAACGACGACAGGCACGTTATCTTTAGTGAGGGATCTCTCCGTCTTGAAAGCATATGTTAGAAGTCTCAAAGAGACCTTCATGGCAATCTTATCGAGAATTGGCATAACCCAAACTACACCCGGTCCTCGAATATGTTTGAACTTACCAAGCCTAAGTACAGCAATACGCTCCCACTCCTTGAGCACTTTGATCCCACTCGCGACGAACATCAGGACGAAAAACGCGAGTACGATGACTAGCAACATTACCAAATATGAATCTAATATGAATTGCAATTCTTTTTTCTCCTTCCTTCCACACACACGATTGTGTAGACAGATGGTCGAAACAAGTCCGTAGATCCTATTTCATGTAGGCATTTCGTGTGAAGTCTTATGAAGCTTCGTCTATGCGAAATATATGGTGTCGGAGGAATGCCAGTTTATTCCTCCGACTGATTGAGCTCTATGTTCCTCCTCTTCTCTCGTGTGAGCTAGACTTCCTCCTCGTTCAACTCGAGCAACTCGTATTTTCCTATACGTGACAATGGTAAGCCAAAATCCACTCTACTGAGTCCCCAGACTAAAGCATACACTACTATCGCAACGATAAATGACCCCGCAATTCTTTCGAATGCGTAAAGAAGTATAGCGGCTTCAAAGAATCCAACAATCAATCCTAAATCGAGGAAGGTAGGAAGATACCACCCTCCAATTGCAGATCCCACTGCTTGGTCTAATGTCACTGCGACAAGACAGAATAACCAAATACTTGCGAACATTATCCATCTATGTAAATCAGTATTGAGATTAAGTGGACTGATCAATTTAGTGGAAATCCTTGGGATTAGGAACAACAGGGACACCAGAAACGCTATGAAGTGGAACCAGATGAAACCCGGTACAGCCATGCCAACTGGACTGATAATGTAAACACCCATAGCTGCAATGAAGATGATTGGTACAGCAATTCGAATCTTGGTTCTCATTGCACCTGCTGTGAATGCACCCGCTGCAGTAGCTAGAACTGTGAAAGGACCTAGTATAGCTATGAAGGG
Source organism: uncultured archaeon (assembly GCA_964590575.1). Taxonomy (GTDB): domain Archaea; phylum Asgardarchaeota; class Thorarchaeia; order Thorarchaeales; family Thorarchaeaceae; genus SMTZ1-45. The sequence continues at coordinate 30,109 of CAZPWM010000018.1, read as the reverse complement.
GTTGATGAACATAGCAAGAAGTGAACCTATTAGAACCGCGATAACTCCAAAAAACGGACCCAAGAGAAATCCAACGATGGGTGCTGAAACAAGACCAAAGGATATCTCCCCGCCTCCCCCGACACTGAGATTGAATGGAATTAACGTTATTATTAGGTGCACTGCTCCGAAAATTCCTGTAAGAGCCCATGGATATGCAATAGACCTAGTGAATCCTGACATGGTCGTCACCGTTGTAGTGTATTTTAGTAAACTACATAGGTAGGTTTGTACATTGGTCAGGATAATAAACCGATATATGAAGATGTTGGGAATGACGAAAATAGATGAATTTGGGTCTCTATGGCCATATCTCCTCTTTCTACCTAAAGATATTGAGAAACGTGACGAGTTTGTCCGAACTGTCCTAGCGTCACGATTAGCTCGTAATGTGCTCTCTAGCTTTGATGAAGCTGGTCGTGTCTTACAACGTAATTTGATTGAGGACCTTCCTCATTCGAACAAGAGCATTCTTGCGTATTTGAAGACGCTCAGTAAGTTTGGTTTGATATCAACAGGAACCATGATCCATCACGGAAAACGAGTTGTCTACCATGAGTTGACTAAGAATGGTTGGGGTTTGGCGAGATTCTATTTTGAAGGTCTTCCCTCAGACGTTGAAGAGCTGACAACTTTTCTACTGGAGGATTATCTTGCCCGATTAACAACTCTATATCGAGAAGAGGGCATTCATGAGTCCGCATTGTCTGAGATATTTGCGCGCGCGAGAGCAAAAGCAGTTCTCGATGGATCTTTGAGTTTCACCAAACCTGAGTTCGTTCTATTTGGCGCATCTGCATCCTACACGCAGATAGACTGTGAAAAGATCCCATCTCTTGGAGGGCTATCTAGTTGTAGTGCGCCAGTTCGAAGGAGTGGGGGTCCAACAGTTGAACTAGCTCTAGCAATGGCTAGTGAAAGTTTACAAACTTCTCTTGTTTCCTCTGTTGGAAACGATATTGATGGATGGAACATCATCACCACCTTAATTCAAGGGGGTGTAGATGTTCGACATATTATAGTCGAGGATGGTAAACGGACGAATGAAACTATAATCATCAAAGAACAAAATGGATCCCGAGAACTTGTAGCTGTAGGTCATTTGACCTCACTATCGATAACATCACCGGAGCAGGTTCCTTGGAAGACCGTTGAGAATGCTAAAGCTGTCTACATTGGTGAGGTGTTTATTGAAGTAGCGGCATCAATAGCCGCAAACGCTCAGGCTCAAGGCATTCCTGTATTTTATAGATGTTCAGTCCCATTCTGGGAGATGGGCTTGGCTCGATTAAAACCAGTCCTTTCACAAGTTGATTCTTTGTTAGTTTCTAATCAATCATGGGACTATCTCAAAAAGTCACTCAAATCCCAAACGATTCAGAAAATCCAGAAAGTGACCGATGCGAGAATCATCATCCGAGAGACTGCCAATAAATATCGTATCGTCGAGAATGAATGCACTGACTATGTTGAGTGTGATTCGGGTTTTAGTGAAATTACTGAATGGTTTGTAGCTGGACTTATGATGAAAGTAGCAGAGGGGTCCGATATTCTCCAATCCCTAAAACATGCTGTTAAGTTTGAGAATGATCGGCTAGCTGCTAGATGAAGCTGCTATCCAGAAGAAAAGACCTCCGAGTATCCATACGAAGAGGCCGGCACCCAGCACTATACCAAGAGTTGCACCCATTGCTGATGAGCCAAGATTCACATGCATATTTGTAAAACTCTTGAAGCCGCCAACATATTTGGTTTCATAGTTGCAGTGAAATTCTTTATCAGTCACCGCACCGCAGATCTCGCAAACAAATCGGTTCTGGAGTGCTGCGCCAAATAAACTATCAAGATTGCACCCAATAAATGCTGTCAACCCTGACAATGGGACTAAGACAACTAATTGTTGAGGGGATGAAACCGCGGGGACCAAACCTGGGGCAAGTAATGCAATGATAAGGGCAAGAACACCAATGAACAGACCTGCAAATAGAGCAACACCTTCTCCAAGAAGTGAAACTGCTCCTATTGTACCGCGTGGCACTTTCCGTCTAAGGTTTGTGATGAGGCGAGGCTTACTTTTACTAAACACACCAATCTCACTTGCCAACGTGTCGGCACTTGTCGTTGCGACAGCACCAATATAGCCCCCAAACATGAGAAATGGCCACCCTGCAGCAGCAAGCTCTGGTGATAAACCAGTCATATACATCCCTACTGAGAACAGCATCGGAATTATTCCGCTTCCAAGGACGTTTGACCATGAACGCTTCCCTTTTCCTTCCTGAGCTAGATTCTGCTTAGCCTTCTCTTTATACTTCATCTTTGTTGCTAAGCCTGCACTCAAAAAGAAGAACAGGATGATGATGAATGATACGATGCCACCGGTATACCAGATAGTGAAACCGACAACGAACGCACTGATCAGACCCGATATATCTACAAAGTTGAGCTTGTATGCTAATGCTCCAACTAATGTCATAACCAATAATCCGGAAACGGCCGGATGGGTCAGTATATCAAGCATTCACATCACATCCAATTGTTACAAAGGTTTCAAATTTAGTCGTATAAGTCGAAGTCATTTTCGAATGTTCTATGAGTATATATCATATCCTAGTTATTGGGTCCGGTTACCATTCAGCGGCTCAAACTTCGCATTTATAGCTTTGCCTTAGGCACCGTTGATTTTTTCATTTTATTAGTCAATATAACGTTTTTTATACAAAAGTCGGCAAAAGTCGAATCATAATTTCACGAAGAATCAATCGACAAAGGTCGAAATGTTCGCATCATTTCAAAAAAACCACCATAAAGCCCTTTTGGAGAAAAAAAGAGTTATGAGTATTTTATAAATATAGAACTCAATAACATCTAGTACACAGTGAACTGTCGCCTGATCAATTCAATAGCTCTCGCAGGTAGAGGTCGACCGGATTGCAGAACAATAGCATCAATATAATATCCTGTCACCACATCGATTGGTGGTGTGAGCCAAGTGATTCTGATAATGTTTGTTTTTGCGTTTGGATCCGGTAGACGCACCTCGAATTCTTTGACGATATCCCGTCTTGACATGATGCGAATACTTACAGTCAAATCCCCTATCTTTTCACGTGCACTCTCAATTGTTGTAACTATCTCTACAGGAGATAATCTAGCCACAAGCCCGGGTATCTCCTCTCCCGATTCATTCCTGACTGAAAAACCTATCTTGAAGAGCGGGGTTTCTATAGCCTTGATTTTGAACCTCTGTTTCTTTTCATAGGAACTATCTCCACATCTAAGAGTTGCTCTTAGATGAGCTGTACTCATTTCAGCACTCAACGGAATTCTGACCGCAATTGGAAACAAGCGTTCCTTTCCAGGATCTAGATCTAACTCTTGGGAAAGGAGGTTTCTATTCCCTCCAACAGACTCAAGCTCGACTGTAAGAACACAGCTTTGCCTTTTTTCGACATTACTTTTTACTTGAATGGTTGGTTGTATTAATTCATCAGGTGCTGTGAAATTTGGGAGCCCGATGAAATCGATCTGAGCGATGTCCATCTGTGGTCCTCCCAGTAAACCAATTTCCGTCGACCTTCTGTCTACTTCAATACCGGCATAACTCAGTGTTGCAACTAAGGTAACCATTCTATGATTTGCAGTCACCCGTGGGGCTGGGATTGCAATTGGCCCAAATGCAATTGACAGGTTCTTGCTCTGTTTAACCGGTTGACTCAGAACCTGATGTTCATCTCCATCTGGATAGACAAATGATACTTTGAGTATCGCCGGTTCTCCAGCCTCAGTATTCCTTCGAATTCTCAACCAACCAGAAATTCTACCCCCAATGTGAGAATGCTGGGGGACTCTGAGTGAATCAATATTTACTCTGGCGGCGACCTGCTCAATTCTTAGTCTCTCAGATTCTGTCGATGCAACAACCTGACCTTTTTCTTTGAGAAACACTTTAAGTATGCCAACTCTATCAGATGAACTCTCAACAGACATCGTTGGTATCTTCCAGTTAAAGCTCACGCTACCAGTCATGAATTCATCTTTCAGAAACTCTTCGATGAGATACGTTCTGCCTGAATCACTCTTGAACTCCAATGACAACCTTGCATCCGATGCTACTCTCTTCCCAAGATTACTGACAAGTATATCTCCAGAAATTAAATCTCCAAGTTTGTATCCAGTCTTCAGGTCGGTGCTTAGGATGACTTGTGGCCCTCTTTTTACAAACCCAATATAGAATGGCTTTGACATAGCTTCTGCAATCTCAGTTCCATCCTGATTGAGAAGGCGCAGCTGTAGAATACATCGCTCGACACCATTCGAAGCATCAGAAGGAACTAGAATGGGCGGCATTTCTGTTTGGTCGAATTCGGTTACTTCACCGCTTTCAACATGGAGCACATCTTGTGACGTGACCAGAACTCTCTCGATACTTGGAGCGAAAATGTTAACCTGGCACTGAACAGCAGCTTCTTCTGGATAGTTCGTTTCTATCTGCCCGTAAAAGAGGACTGGTGTTTTTCCATCTGCAAATTGTGTTGTAGTACCCGGTTTGATTGTTGCCTTCATCCAATACATATTGATAGTGCTTGTTAGATTAATGACTCTTCCAACAAAACCAATTTCTGCAATGATATTATAGGCCGTGATATTCTTCTTTGTCTGAAATGAAATTTCAGAAACCTGTATTTCTCCATTCTCGATGCTTGGAATGGTGAGAACGTTGTTCTCCACCGCGTTCCTCTCAGAATCCTCTATCATGTAAGAGATTGTAATATTCTCGATTTGTCGTCCTGTGGAATTCTTTATCAAAACGCTGAACAGAACATCCTGACCCGCAAAGACTCTCTCTGCAGCAGTGATAATCTCTGGTTCAAGACCTTTCCACCAACACAACCAAGTTGGAAGGTGAGGCGTTCCCTCTATTGGATCGTATAACCAATTGGTACTACACTCCCTTGTCACTTCTGCGAGTTTCTTCATTAACACGACCATGTTGCTATCTGACTTTGTATAAACCTCTAATTGAAAATCGGCGCCTGTTGTCCGTGGTTCAACGTATTCACTACCGAACACAGAAACCAATAAGGCTTGAATGAATGGATTCTCAATAATGTTCAGTTCTTCAAGTTCATCCTTGATTAGATAAAACATAGAAACGACAGCATCTCCAAGGAACCGGTTACTCTTTCCTTTGCTGATATTCCCTTCATCCGTGATTTGATGATTGTATATCCTAATATAGTCTGATTTATCGACATCTTCCCCCGGTCGGAATGGTCCCCACAATCCTGCAGACACTGCTGATTCTCGATTTGCCGCTAAGGTCTTAGATCCCACATCGGGGATGGGTTCTCCGCGTTCTACCATTCTTTTTGCTTTCAGAGCCAGAGCTTGAAGTAATAAGGCTAGACCCATTCTTCGGGGAATCGATAATTGAGTGTCAAACACTCGGACCTCAATGGTTCCATAATCAGTGAAAGGATACATGTCTACCATTCGTGCATAGCTTCGGTTTACATGGCGGGCAAATGCTTCCTTGTCAGTACCACGAAGATACGGTATTAATTCAAACTCATTTGTTGGCCCCATCTGTGTGGTATTTCTGAACAACCTGATGGATCTCTTACACCTTGGTGCCCTTACTCTTCCATCATCTGATACTGCTACTTCATCAGTTGGTTTTTTATTTTCAAAAGGTGAGTTGACTGAAAGTGCGATAAGATGTGGAAGGAAATTCCTTATCATGTTGTAGACTGCAATCTTTGTTCTCTCATCCGTACTTGGGCTAAGTATGTGATGATGTTCTCCAAAAGAAAGGTTCCTCAGATATTCCTGAGTTGGGTTCAACCCAGTTGATATCAATATGGCTTTTGAATCAGCAGGGAGAGCTTCATGCGATATTGCTATCAGTGTCTGGATCCACCAAGCAAGTTCCTCGAGTGTTGTACATGGTGGTGTAGCAACTTCAAGTATCCATGTGAGACTAGTCACATTTGGGTCGTGTCCTAGGAGTGTGTATTCTTTTGGCTCTCCATTTGGGTTCTCATAGGCTGCTATTATTCTTGAGCCCCTCTCCCCTTCTTCTGTCTGAGCTGATTGTTTGTATTTTCTCTTCACGGATTCTACAGATGATGCGCGAATTCTTTTATCTAGTAAACCCTTAGCACTAGAAACAATCCGGTCAAAGATTTGCAGGATATCCTCTCCACGAATCCAAGTGCCATCATTTCGGATAACTTGAAGTTCTACCTCTATCCCGTGAGGGAATGGTAGCTGCATCTCCGAGTTTTCCTTTGTAGATTCCATGTTTGCACACCTAGAAAGAAGCCAGCATGTTCAATACACGAATCACTGCAGTATCATTTTCTACAACTTGTCGAGAAAGCGTTAGCTCAATCACTATCAGATCGCGTCTGTTACTAAATGATTTAATAATCTCATATGTTAAAGGACCTCCCCCAAACTCACCGTTATCTGTCACTATTTTGAAACCGATTTTATCCAAGTTTATCTCTAACTTCTTTACTCTAATAGGGTTCCCTGATTCATATCTAGTTCCCATTACAACAACCATCTCTCTCTCTAGTGGTGTAGGAAGCTCCGCCCATCTTAGGTTAATTATATACTCCAAGCTTCTTTTTTGGTCTTCAGTATGTAACATGTTCACAATGCTTTCAACAGTCATGGGTGACTCACTTCGGTCACCTGCTTTGATTAATGCTGGAATATCCCTACCTCTTCCCTTCTCGGTAAGTATTCTCTGGAGTGGGTCTCCCTGTATCAAACCTGAGAGGACGCAGACAATACCTGTTGAAGCTCCTTGAACAAACTCACCACTTGAAGCAAAATCACTTACCTTCATCTCACGTTCGATTGGTATCAAGGATGAATTCAAGTTCGATAGCGTTGTCAGTAAATCCTTCAGAACCGCCTCTGTACGCTCAAGTTCTTTGAGAAGACTTCTTTGATTACTGGATTTACTCATGCGCCGGAACCACTCTCTACTATTTCCCCAATGACGGAAATTGCGATTGAATCGTTATTATCTTTGTTAGCTCTACAGTATCCTATGCCACTTCAATTAGCTCAATTAATTCTGCTATCTTCTGTCGAAGTTCCTTCAAACGATACCAAGTTGATTCGCGTCCACTTTGCTCTAGGAGTTTCTGAATGAGTATATTATAATCCATCCCTGCTAGGTCTCCTAAGATCACCAAGGCTTTCTTAGATGTGAAGTGGGATTCGTTAACCCTTCCATCCTTGAATCGTATTATGAGCGGTAGTAGTGCCTTCTCTGCTGAGTCAACACTGATTAATGCTTGTCTGAAGTGGCTTTTTGGATCTTTTATTGCATAGCCCCCAATGAGTGGCGTCATTCCAATACCCATTGAGGCCTTATTCACCTCATCAAGCGTGTCCTGAGCATCTTGGAAATGCTTGTCACTATCCACTAGACATTTCTTTATTGCTCGGAGAATTCTTGGTCTATCTTCATATTCCGTCAAAACATCACCTCATGAATTTAGATATGAAGAAACGAACACGGGCGGCCAAAAGCGGCACCCGTGATTCAATATCATTGCTATCACAGCTGAGCTTCAGGTAATTCGCCAGCAAAGTGACATGCTACAAAATGGCCCTCACCCATGTCACGGTCCTCAGGAATTTCCCTTACACAGATTTCTTGTGCGTAAGGACATCGTGGATGAAAACGGCAACCTGATGGAACGTTGATTGGACTCGGTGGCTCTCCTTTCAGTGACTCAACTCTTCTTTTTACGGTCGGGTCTCCTGATGGAACAGCTGATATGAGTGCTCGAGTATATGGATGCAATGGAGTGAATGCTACATCATGTGAGGGACCAATCTCCATGATTTTCCCTAAATACATGATTCCAATCCTATCAGCAATGTAAGTTGCCACAGCTAGGTCATGTGTAATGAACAGGTATGTTAGTCCGAGTTCTTCCCTCAGATTAAGCAGTAGGTTCAGAATTTCTGCACGGATTGACACATCTAGCATTGATACGGGCTCGTCCGCAACCATGAATTCAGGGTGTAGAATGAGTGCACGTGCTACTGAAATCCTCTGTCTTTGTCCACCCGAAAGTTCGTGCGGAAATCTGTCAATGTACTCCTCAGCTGGAGTGATTTGGGTACTTTCCAGTACTTCAAGGACTCTCTGACGTCTTTCGCTGGGTGCAAGAGGAATCTTGTGAACCAGCAATGGTTCTTCTACGATGCTGAAAATACTCTGCTTAGGATTGAGAGATTCATATGGGTCTTGGAATGTAATCTGCATTCGCTTTCGCAGTTCTTTGATTTCATTGCGGTCCAGAGTAGACAGGTTCTGACCAGCATAAACCACATCACCGTCTGTTGGAATCTCTAGATTAAGTATACATCTACCTGTTGTTGTTTTACCACATCCGCTTTCCCCTGCAAGTACAAGAACTTCCCCCTTGATAATATCGAATGTGACTCCATCCACAGCTTTCACATATAATTCCTGCTTGTACAATAAAGAGGAGAGAAAACCAGTATTCACAGGGAACCATTTACGCATGTTCCTAACAGAAATCAAAGTTTCACCATCTTTAACGTCTACGGAACCTTGTATAACTCCTGATTTTTCAACTGTCATTATTGATCACTCCAAATCAATCCCTATCTCGCCTTTGAGTTGGTTAGCAAAGTGACAGGCTACAAATCTATCCGGCTCAATCTCATCAAAAGTCGGCTCTTTCCTCGAACAGATATCCTGTGCATATGGACATCGTGGATGGAAACGACATCCTGATGGAGGCTCAATAAGGTCCGGTGGAGAACCCGGAATTGAGGTGAGTTTCTTCTTCTCAGCCTTCACCATGCTTGGAATTGCTCCTACTAGACCAGTAGCATATGGATGGATAGGGTCCTTAAAGATCGACACCACATCAGCAAGTTCTATTATCTTTCCAGCATACATAATAGCTGTCTTGTCACAAGTTTCAGCGATAACACTCAAGTCATGTGTGATTAGAATGAGCGATAAGCCTAGGTCTTTTTGCAGCTTTTGCATAAGTTTTAGAATTTGAGCTTGAATTGTGACATCTAGCGCTGTAGTTGGCTCATCTGCAATCACTATATCAGGATTACAAGCGAGTGCCATTGCAATCATAGCTCTCTGACGCATTCCGCCTGAGAACTCATGTGGATAGTTATGGATACGACCAGGATCAAGTCCGACCATTTCAAAGAGCTTCGCACAGCGGTCAAAAGCTTCTTCCTCAGTCACGTTTTCATGCAAAAGGATTGCCTCAGCAATCTGATCTCCTATCTCAAAAACTGGATTCAATGCATTCATTGCACCTTGAAAGACTATGGCTACACTCTTCCATCGGATATCCCGCATCTCCTTGGCGGTCTTCCGGATTAGGTCATCACCCTTGAAAAATACATTTCCACCAACAATGTTTGCAGCAGGTGGGAGAAGCTGCATAATTGAGTATGCAAGACTGCTTTTTCCGCAGCCTGACTCGCCTGCAAGTCCTATCGCTTCTCCTGATTCAAGTGTGAGAGACACATCATCGACCGCTTTCACCAAGCCTTTCTGAGTGGTATAATACATTCTCAGACTCCTAATATCAAGTAAGGGCATGTTTGTACACTCCATCGAGCCTTCTATGACTCTGGGGGCGGAATCAACTTAGCCTGTTGAGATACCGCTGCGAGTTGGTTGACTTAAATATGTTACTTTTAAAGACATTAGTAAGTGGATACAGTTATCGTGTTTGATCGCAATTGCGAATTTCTCATGGGACCCTAACTCACCTGATTGGAAAAAGTATAAGGCGTAGTCTTTCCAACCAAGTATGATGATTGCAGTGCCAGAGATACGATCATTTCCAAGAACAAAGACCGAACCCTCAAAACGAATTCTCCTGATCCCCATCATACTAATTGTACTTGGATACTTGATGCTGGTCAAATGGTGGGTTTTCGGTATCTTGCCACTCCAGTTCGTTGGTGCAGTTCTGGCTTTGACAGGCGCTCTGTCAATCTTCCTTGTTGGAATGATTTTTGCAGATTTGTGGGCAGCTCACAGAAGGACAAAACAGATAATTGAAGCTCGAGAGGAAAAGGGTCTCCCCAGTGAACGTGATGAAGACCTAAAGGAGGATCCATTTGAGGAAACTCTTAATGGTGATTAAATGTTCCAATTACATACCCGAACTATTTTGACTACCCGAACCAATTGCTTTTTTAGGGCGACTCTGGGGTTTTTTGTGTGTTAGACAGCATAATAGCATATTCATTTCTATTTCAAGAGAATGTACTTTCTTGAAATTAAATGAATTACTGAATTATTGGAGGAACAAATTTGTCAAAGACACAAAAAGGCTGGAGAGATAGCAACTGGTACCATAGCCTATCAGGTTTCTTGAGAGAATACCGCAAGCACAGGATTGGAGTGGTAGGCCTTACTATCATGTTAATCTTCATTGGGATGGCTGTATTTGCACCATATTTGGGGACCTCAGATCCAAACCCACTGAAAACTGTGGCTCCCTCATATCTAGCACCATCATGGATGAGTGTCCTTGATCCGGAGGGTGTTGTGACAGATAATTATCTGTCCAGGACGGACCTGAACCATGAGCCTCAAATTCATGTCAATGGGACAAGTGGCGAGTTTAGTGCCACGTACAGGCAAGCGATTGAACCAAGTGAGGCTAGCTATGTTAACTTGACATGGCAACACACGGCTGGACAACAATTAGACTACATTGGTCCAGATCCAGAAGGGAATATGCCTTATTATAATGACTTTATCTACTTCGACCAGTCTTTTGATTGGCCATGGAATGGCCTACCCAGCGCTGTCAACATGTCGGTTTCCTTTGGCACCACCCGGACGGGCGACTTTGCTCAAAATGCTAAACCGTACAATAACCTGATGTTCCGACTTTATGTCTGGATTGTTACCCCCTCAAATGATTGGATTAAAGTTTATGAAACGTTAGATGCCACGTACTCAGAACCAATACGAGAGCGTCGACTCCCTTTCACATACCTTGACCTTATAGACACATTTCAAGGAATGATTACTGTCAATGGGACGCAGTCTTTCAATAACGACACAGTGAAGGTTCGCGTTGGGATGGCTCCCTACCGGAACTTCGAGAGTTATGGTGGTATTATCCCATGGCAAAACTATACTGGTAGTGTCACATTCACAGTCACAGGTATTAAGCTAACTGCCTACGGAGGTTACTTTGGAGCACTTGGGACTACATTCTGGGGTGCCGATGCATACTCACAGCTCATCTATGGAAGTCGGGTTTCGCTAACAATCGGAATTCTTGCAACAGCTCTCGCAACCATTCTGGGCGTGATGGTCGGACTTGCCGCGGGTTATTACGGTGGGAAAACTGACGAGGTTCTTATGCGCTTTGTCGACTTCCTTTTGGTCATCCCCAGCCTGCCGTTAATGATGATATTGGCTATTTTCTTGGGAAAGTCTACAACAGTCATCATTGTAGTGTTAGCTATATTAGGGTGGACTGGGACTGCGCGGCTGATACGATCTCAGGTCCTTGCTGAGAAGAATAAAGCTTACGTCGAGTCTGCGAGGGCGATTGGTGCTACTGACACCTACATTATGTTCAGGCACGTTCTACCGAATGTAACACCAATCCTGTTTGCGAATATCACGCTTAGTGTAGTCGGGGCAATCTTATCTGAAGCAGCCCTTTCATTCCTTGGTCTGACTGATATTGAAGAACCCAGTTGGGGAAGGATGCTTGCGGATGCTCAAAATGGAGCTGCGTTTATCAGGGGTGCATGGTGGGTCGTCGTATTCCCCGGCTTGATGATAACGCTTCTCTCTCTGTCCTTCACTTTCGTTGGCCACACACTTGACCAAGTACTGAATCCAAGGTTGCGAGAGAGATAGTAGACTCTGGGGTGGGGTATCGGAGAGTGGAGATTTCCATCTCTCTCCCCTCACTCTTCTTCCATTCGTCCGCCTTGAACACTACTTTTATAAGTCACTGAGCCACTCACAACATATTATAGTACTTAGCGTCACTATGTAGTATCAGTAATGGGGTTTCAAAAAATGGGACTTCGTGAGTATGTTATAAGGCGTAGCATCTACATGTTCCTCCTGGTAGTAGCTGTCGTGTGCTTCAACTTCTTCCTATTCAGACTCCCGACCTTCTTCTTTGGGGCGGATCCAATCAGTCTGATGATAAGCGATGATCTTCGTTCACACTTGACACAAGACTTGTTGGAGCAGATGTATGCTAATTTCGGACTTGTAATGCATCCTGACATATTTGATTGGATCTATATGTTCTGGCGCTACGTCGTCAGCATGTTCACTGGTAATTTTGGAGTTTCATTTCTGACCAAGCAGCCAGTGATGGACTCAATCGTCGATCGTCTACCCAACACACTTCTGTTGATGGGTTCATCCTCGATGGTTGCGATTCTTCTTGGTATCTGGACTGGTGTCAAGGTGGCTTCTGATCCGGGTTCAAAGAAAGACGTTGGTGCAGTCACTGTGGCTCTGTTCACCTACGCCCTACCAATCTTTTGGTTAGGTATGATGCTTCTCATGATTTTTGGTTATATGCTCCCCGTGTGGACTCAGGCTACATTTGGCATTACAATTGGATTCCCGCAGTTTGGAACTATCAGTTATGAGGTCTGGGATGTTGCAAGGACAAGTCCATTCGGTGCCTTAATGGTAGCTGGTGATGTGCTTCATCATCTATTCCTGCCCATGATTACTTTGGGAGTTGGCGGTTATGGTGGCTATTTCCTCTATATGCGAAACAATCTCATAGATGTTATGACTGAAGACTATATCCTGACAGCACGGGCAAAGGGTCTGGACGAGAACCAAGTACTCTACAAACATGGGATGAAAAATGCGATGTTGCCAATGGTTACCGTCATTGCACTGACCTTTGGTTTCCTGATAAGCGGAGCTGTACTGACAGAAACTGTCTTTACATGGCGGGGGTTGGGAAGTTTCATCTTTGGGAGCCTGATTGGACTAGATTACCCTGTGGTTCAGGCAATCTTCATGATAATCGCAATCACCGCCATCTTGGCGAACTTTGTAGCGGATTTACTCTATGGTGTGCTCGACCCACGAATCAAGTACGCGTGATTTTTGAGGGAGTTACACACTCCCCTTTCTTTTCTTTTTCAGAATTATTGAACAAATGACCGAATCATCTAGACCTTAGTTTTGAATTTCAAGTGTGTGCACTCTCGTACACAACGGTTACGACATACGTAACCCTTTTATCTATCTCTAACACTTGAACGGCATCCGAATTCGACTCGGAATAGAAAGGAGATAGAGAGAATATGAAATTTAGTAAAAGAAATCGTCTTCTAGCTATCACTCTCGTCACAACTTTTCTCTTTATGGTGATCTCGCCTGTATTTAGCGATGCGGCGGCACCAGTAGTCACCCTGGACCGACTGAATGTAGGTCCAAATATTGACAAAGTTGTGTTCAAGGTGATAAGCACAGAGGACAATATGATACTCGCGATGCAGAGTGGGGCAGTTGACCTACATGATAGTTTCATTGAACCACCAACCATCCCCATCTTTACCGCGGATCCCAGTATTCAAGTAAGTCAAAATGTACTCCGTAACGGGTTCGGCCATATCTATATGAACTGTGAAAAAGCTCCCTTCAACTGGACTGCCTTTCGCAGGGCCTTTGCCATGGCATTTGACAAGACCAGAGTTCAAACAGAGCTCTTCGAAAGCTTAAGCCAATTGCATGACTCATTGGTACCCGCGACAAAGGTATTATTCTGCATTGAAGAGGACTTTCCGTACCATTACTACAACGATGAGGCTTACCAAGGTAACCTGTTATTGAACCAATCAGGGTTCGGGTTCGATCCTGTTACTGGATACCGCACTGACCCGAACGGCAATCCAATCGACATCGAAATCGCTTTCTCACCATCATCAATTGCGATTGCTGGCGGTACTGCCCAAATAGGTGTTGATGCTCTCCGGGCACTGCACTTTCAAGCTAACACAAACCAGGCTGACTTCAATACATACCTTGCAAACCTGAACACTCATGGCGACTATGATATGGTCTTCTTCGCCACCAGCTTCACTGGCTCGGACGTAGACTATTTGGATAGAATGTTTGGCTCTGCATACGCAGATCAAGACTATCAGAATCGTGCAAACTTTAGGAACGAAACCATAGATGGTTTTCTTGCTGATCTCATTACCGCAAAAGATTACGCCGCAGCCTATGCCGCATCTGCCGAACTCCAGTTGGCATTGCAATACGAGGTGCCAGTATTAATCGCCTATGAGAACTTTTACCTCCAAGGTTATAGAACCGACAAGTTCACGGGGTTTGTTGTTGACCAAGGTAGGTACCTTAATGGTAAGTGGAACATTCAACATGTCAAGAAGCTAGATGGCACTTATGGCGGCACATTGTCAGTTAGAATTGGCCAGGAGCCAGACAGCTTCAATGTATTCAGTTCGACTTCAGGGTACTCGCATAATATTCTCGCTTGTATGTGGTCAGCTTTGTACGACAACGGTCCTAACTTGCAAGCATACCCAGTCTTGGCAGAGAGTTATACTATGGATACCCATGCGACCGATCCAGCTGTGCCCGCAGGACACCAAAGGTACACTATTGACATCATCCAGAACGCGACCTGGAGTGATGGTGTTAAGCTCACTGCTGAAGATGTTGCATTCACATTCACTTATCTATTGGAAACTGCTCCATTAGGTAATCCTAGTAGTGCTAGCTTAATGGCATCTAATCTGATATCTGCAATCGCTCCATCAACGTACCGCTGCGTTGTCGAGTTTGGGATAGAGAGCTACTGGAACTTTGGCCAAGCCATGTACAACTACATCATCCCCAAGCACGTCTTCGAGCCTGGTGCTGGTATCGGTTACGAGGGATGGGCCTCTTGGAACCCAGGGATTAATCCTGAAGATCCGTTTGTCACTTGTGGTCCATTCAAGTTTAATGATCTGCAAAGTGGTGACTTCTACGAGCTTGTAGTCGATCCAATGTGGGCTTACATACCTGCGGATCGATTTGCCACGACTACAACTACAACTACAACTACAACTACTACAACACAAGGATTCGATCCTACACTAGCAATCGTTGCTGGTGCTGTAGGTGCTGCAGTTGTAATTCTTGTCGGTGGATTCGTACTGCTCAGACAGAAATAGTTTATATTTTAGGGGACAGTTTGTCCCCTTCCCTCTTATTTTTTCAATATTATCAAGCCAGATGATACAAGTTCTTTCATTAAAGTAGAAATTGCGCGAAAGAGAGTTCCTTTAATACAAAGATAAAGTTAGAAGTCAAGGGATTCTCAAATGCAACTTGACAGACAACGACTTGAACTGATTCTAATTTCTATTATTCCCCTTCTTATTGGTGCTGGACTTGTTGCATTAATTCTCACTTCAGGAGGACTCGGTGATTTTCTAGATCGCTATTCACAGCCATTCTCGCTAACAGAAATAGTAGTTCAAGCCATTGTTTCAACAGGATTAGGCACATTGGTAGTGGGTGCTCTCTTCTTTACAATTCAGAAACGTGGACCACGGACAAGGCGAACTATTGTCTCTTTTGTCGTGTCTCCACTCTTGACAGTATCATTTTTCGTTCTAGGCCAGTCTTTACTCCTCATAATCTTGAAGGGCGCAACAGGCTCGATTTGGCCTAGTATTTTATCTCTAGCCACCTTAGGAGTTCTTCTAATGTCATTTGCTTTTATTATGATGGACTCTATTCCCTCATACCTCCGGAATTTCTTTGTGGCTTTCTATGGAAGTGTTTTTGGAACGTTTCTTGGAGTGATTTTCCTCACTGCAAGTATGTTTGTTCTCGTCATCTCGGTTGTCGTCGAGGATTATTTCCTAACGAGGTTTTCTCCAGCAGCAAATTCCACTCAATTAATAGATACACCAGGAGCGGATCCCTTCGATTTGACCCGGATACAGTCAAAGACTGCTGCTATCGGCGTCGGGGACTATATCGCATTTTCTCTGATTTCCGCGCATTCATTGCTGTATTTCCCATTTCATGTCTGGGCCATGTCTGTACTATTAGCAATTGTTGGAATCACAATAAACATGATAGTAATTGCTCGTGAAAATGAGATTCTTCCAGGAATACCTCTTCCTGCAATATTGGCACTATTTCCTTGGGTCATTCATATAATATCACTATCCTTTCTTGTTTAATGTGATCAGTGCGTGGAGCAAAAGGAACATATAGATACCTTAACAACTTCGATTTCGAATAGAGATGATTTCGAGTGTGCGTTCTCAGAATGTCATTGTTTCGTTTGTTATTATTCTCACCGCAGTGAGTTCGCTCTTCTTAGTTAACAATGCACAATACTATAGTGGTAGCTTTGAATTAGCTGCACGATTGAACGTTAGTTTCTTGGAAGCCGTTGTAAGTGATATAGATCCAACAAATGAATCAATTTATCCGCGTCTTTCCTTCTCTCTTAATTTTCGCACAGATGCAACAACTGAAGGTGATGTCCGATTGGAGTCTATGAGTGCTACTGCTTGGCTTAACGATGACCTTCTATCTTACACAAGTCTTGTAGGGGCCCTTAACAATCCAGCAGACAAAATATTGCACCCTGGCTACAATGTTAATTTCACACTGGCAAAGACCACAAATTCTGAAGCTGATAGAGCTGCAATTCTTCAGGCATATGACGCTGATAT
Organism: uncultured archaeon; assembly: GCA_964590575.1. GTDB lineage: Archaea > Asgardarchaeota > Thorarchaeia > Thorarchaeales > Thorarchaeaceae > SMTZ1-45. The sequence goes on along the minus strand of CAZPWM010000018.1, from coordinate 13,300 downwards.
TTGGAATTGGTATATCCGCGTTAGGTACGACTTCATCACTTTTGATACAAGCGTTTCAAATCGAATTCTATACTTCAACTGGACTGGTGCAACCACAATACTATGATGATTCATTCGAATTATTTAGGCTCGATTTGAGTCTTGCAATTTTTTCTACTGATAGAGGATTTACTTCTCGAATGTGAGCAAGTTCCACTGAAACCAAATCTAGATAGTATGTTAAAGCCAACATCTCTTCTGTCCTATTTGAACTTCCTATACTTAGGCGAATTGGCGAGTATCCTTCCTCTTCGTATAGAGTCGTAGTGATGTCCATTCTCTGCTTGACTCTTTCTCCTTCGTACGAGCTGCGTAGGAATACTGGTAGTATATTGAATTCATTCTCAGCTACGAAGCTCTCAATTTCGTTATGATTGGATTCGGGTATCTGTGAGAAGAATGCCATTGTCTTGGCATTTTCATTAATCTGACATTTAGCTCTATAAGCGACTGGAATGAGGTGCTTCGAACCTATATATAGAGGTATACTTCCTTTTAGGTCTTGAGCCATTATCTTGGGTGTCAGTGATAGATCCTCCCATTTTGCTGCTTTCTTTGATAGTGAGCTTTTAATTTTGTCAAGGCGGGTTGGATCGAATCCCATCAAGCACTCAACTAGATTCAAAATTGCTGGAAACATAAGCGGGAACGCGGCACGTGGCTGGTATCCTTCAGGAATTCTGATTCTGCTCAAACTGCTTGCTTTAGCTAGGAGATCACCCCCTGAACCAACAGCGAAGGTTTGGCAACCGCGTTGTGTAGCTATATCATACGCAGCTATGGTTTCCTCTGTGTTTCCGCTATAACTTACTGCTATGGCGGCCCAAGTAGAGTCCACACAGACAGGTAATGTATACTCTCGATTTGTCAAGACTGGTATTGCTGCAGAATCGCGGAGGATCGCTTGAACATAGATTCCTGCAATAGCACTTCCCCCCATCCCCAATATTATAACTCCACCCAATCCCTCATCTCCGGTTCGGACACAAGCGTCCTGGGTGTCTTGATTAATCTTGACCGTTGTGAGTAGATCTGGAAAATTCATCACCATGTTGCGCATGTCAGTCATATTAACATCTGGCAATTCTAGTCACTCCTCAATAATTACAACATTATTAGCCTTTAAGATAATCCCTTTACTGCCATGCGAAATCCACAAGAAGACTAATTTATTGGATAATAATGTTCTGCACAGGAAAACACTTGATTATGGAGGACTTGAATTGGGTATAATGAAGACTGCAGCAGTCAAAGGATTAATCCCCGCTGGGAATAAAGTTAGCGAACTTCGAAGCAATTTGATGCGTCTGATAACCGAGATGTCGTTGGTCTTGGAAGAACGCTATGGACCAGAGGGTCTCGAAACCGTTGCTGAGATATTCAGGCGTCTGGGTGAGCAGGATGCCTTGCTAATGAAAGAGCGTCTTGGTTTAGGTGACACTCTTAACGACTCAGTCGATGCTTGGGTCGTAATCGGTCATGTAATGGGCTCAAAGATGGATGTCACATGGGAAAGTGAAAATCGAGCTGTTGCAAATCATCCACATTGTCCTCAATATGATGAGTTCAAGAAACATGGTACGATTTACTGTGATTCTGCGTGCTTACCTTACGTGGGTGCAGTCGCTGAGAAGATTGCTCCAGGAGTTAAAATGAATCTGGTCCGACCGGCTGATATGAGTCGGACATGCACAAAGGCATTAGTCTACAAGTCTTCTGATGTTGCGTGAATCACTTGAAATCAGAATCAGTAGAATTCTCATCTGATGGTTATACACTGCAGGGAGTTCTCACGCATAGCGAGTCTGCGACAAAAAAGGGAGTGGTTATACTACATCCTCATCCACTTTATGGAGGCGACATGAAGAATCATGTTATCAGTGCCCTTGAACATGTCTTTCTTGAAGCACAATTCACAACACTCCGATTCGATTTTCGTGGTGCGACGACATCTCCTCATGGATATTCAGGTGTTAGTGGAGCTGTCACTGATGCCCTGAACGCAATTGAGGTTCTAAAATCCAGAACAAAAATCAGTAAGGTCGGTATTGCTGGTTACTCTTTCGGGGCCTCCGCAGCGATACGAGTAGCTTTGCTACAGCCGCCTCCATTTCTCATATCTCTCAGTGCATCAACAAACCTGATTTCAGAGGATGGGTTTGATATTGAACAGATTTCCAGCGTTGATTGTCCTGTGCTCTTGTTCCATGGTCGGTCTGATCGAATGATTCCCCCTGATGATCTAACATACTTGACAGAGATTCTTGGATCAAAACCTGAAGATTCTATTCTCTTAGAAGGAGAAGGACATTTCTATCAGAGAACTCTTCCTATTGTGGTATCAACCATTAGTGCTTTCGTTAGGAACCTTTCAGTCTAATCCAACTATGAACCCAAGGGTATCCTTAAGTAGCAGGTTTATTTGCTCTTGTCTGGGTGGACCACTGATGCTCAAAGCCTTGGTGTTTGATATGGATGGGACAATAACTCATCTGACTCTCCCTCTTGAGGCGATGAGAAGGGACACCAAAGAATATTACATCTCAAGGGGACTGCCTCCTGGTATCTTCGAACCTGCAGATGGAATATCCAGCTCAACCAGCAAGGCAAAAAAATACTTTCTGAATAATGGACTTTCTCAGGAAAAATGGGACTCGATGGAAGCTGAAGTGGATGCTATACTCAGCCAACATGAAGGATTTGCTGCAGCCACTGCAACTCCAATTCAGGGAACCCTTGAGATTGTAAGAAAACTTCGATCTGCTGGATTAAAAACTGCCATCCTGACCAATAATGGCAGACCTGCTCTCGATAAAATCATGGAACAAGTACCTCTCCACGAGAACTTTGATCTCATTCAGACTCGTCATGAGTCTCCACAACCAAAACCATTCCCGGATGGTTTATTGAAAATTGTATCTGAATTAGGTGTGCAACCAAGTGAAGCTGTCTATATAGGCGATGCACTCATTGATGGCACAGCTGCAAGAAGAGCTGGAATTGAGTTTTGGGGAGTTTCCACAGGAGAAACTGCCGCTGATGTTCTCTATGACGCTGGTGCAGCCAAGGTATTCCCTTCTTTGGAAGGAGTTCTGGAAGCAGTCCTTTCAACGCAGGAGAGGGAACGCGAATAAAACTTATGGCCATTTGTTAAGTTGTCGTTGAATCTGATAGCACCCCTAATTTTTTGATTCTAGTAATCTTCTTCGCTTTTCTATTTCCAAATATATTACTTCGGAGTGAAGGCGCGAAATGGCCTCTGGTCAAGCTCTGTTTCATCTCTAGCAGGTATAATTTCTGAAACGCACTCAACTGAAGGTTATATGCGCTTTCACGTTAGTATCCTATGTGACAATCAGTACAGGAATACCACAGCAGGCGCAAAGCACGCTTGAGGTTAATGACTCAATGACAATAGATGAGGGTACATATTTGGTTCTTCGATCAGCTTCGGGTGCCTTTACTTGTCGTTATCCACCTATTCCAAAGAGGTGGAACTCTGTCGACCGTCCTCATGTTGCATTACTGCTTCCAGATGCTGGTAATATATTCTCAGTATTCCTGTCTAACCCTGAGGATGATGAATCCAAGACGGATAGGTCGCTTGAGGTGTCTGACTTGGACCGAATACCTTCCAAGTCAATAATTGAAATCCGTTACAGTAACGCTCAGTTGGCTTATTATCGCCGCGACAATGGGTCATGGACAAAAGTGGCTGAAGCCAGCGATCCTTTTGTTGTCGAGGTGTTCTCTCATGGCTATGCTCCTATTGTCATGAATATGATTCCTCAGATGTAAAACACCTACCAATTTTTTTGGAATATTATATCCCGATAATCAAATATCCCAATATCCATCATCATACTGTCCACCATGGTGGTGGATTAGATTTTGAATATTCTTTATGAGCGTGTCCTCACCAGCTGATTGAGAGCCCCAATTAAAATTGCAGATTCCCCCACCGCCTCCACTTCCAACAATAGTGATTGTCGCTTCTCCAAAATCGTTTCTTGACTCCACAATTGTGGTGAGTGTCTGATATGATCCTGTCCTGAACACATACTCCTCATGAATGAAAATGGCAATTACTCCGTGTTCAGTGTTTGATACTTTCCTTGTTACTGTTGAGTAGTTGTGAGTTAAGTAGTCGATGACCCTGTTTAGATACTGGACATCAAAGTTGAGTGTCTTCAAGCTTCAGCTCTCCTGAGAGAAGGTTTGCATGAACGAATATAGACTCTTCTTCTATTTTGATCCTTCTCAAGGCTCATTTTAGACCCAGCAATTCGACCTCAAATACAAGAGTAGAATTTGCAGGTATGAGCCCCCCACCAACATCACTGTCTCCATAAGCTAGCTCTGGGGGGATAATGAGTTTCCTTTTTCCCCCAATCTTCATCGAGAGAACACCTTGGTCCCATCCTTGGATGACTTGACCAACGCCAATTTGAAACTCGAAGGGTTGCCCTCTGTCTACTGAACTGTCAAACTTCTTTCCATCTGTCAACCAACCAGTGTAATGGACCACAACTGTCTGACCCTGCTTCGGTGACTCGCCGGATCCAATTATGATGTCTTCAATCTCTAGCTCTGGCATGAGGGCACACCTACTGACGTATTTTTGACCTTTTTGTATTGTGAAATCACTGTTTTTTATAGTAGTTTCATCCGCAAGACGACATTTGCTTAAATATATTCCAAACAATAGTAATTGTAAGGGCCAGGGAGCCTTTCTCTCTCAGAAGCAGTTTCTCTCCTCCTTTCCATGTTCTCTATGGGCTCCCTTTCTCTTCCTCCTCATTCTCATGATTCAATTTTCTGTACATGAGTAACAATAGTTGGCTTCAATAAATTCATTTTCTTTGGTAGACCGTTGAAATTGATTTGAAAAAGTTGGCATGAGAGATCATCTTTTCGTTTACTATAGCAAGGGGTTAACGAGTGCCATAAGGTTCCTGATTTGAATCATGATATGAGCAATACTTATATGCTAATAATTCATATTCTTATTTGTGGGGGTCCGATTCGCGATCATCATGAATACTGTCACTCCCTCCCCTCTCTCAAACGTCCGACTGGCGAAATATCGCCTGTTTTTCGGACCCCCCCTCACCTCATTCTTCGATTAAGTCTTCTTCACTATCGCTAATTAATTCACTAGACTCGTCTGAATCATGGAATAGAAAGGACTTCCCGCAGTTTTGACAAACGATGGTTTCCTCAACAACATCCGCTTGATTATAGAGATAAACAGCTCCACATGAAGGACATTTCTTTGGTGGATAAATTATAAACTCTTTATTGCAGTTTGGACATCTGACAGTATTTTGAGATTGTTCCAAGTCCAGGCGGTACGAATAGAGCGCATGGCAATGGGGGCACTCTCTCCTAGTTTTTGGAATGAATACTTCAAAATCGGCAATCAATTCAATATGGCCGCAGGATTTGCACAGAATCGCTTCTAATGGAACGTAATCGGGTCCAAGTGCAGATTCACGTTTCCAATTGAATGTCATCCGGGATTTACCAGCCTCCCAATAATCATAGATTACACCATATTGAAGATCTGTACTCCCACATCTCAGACATTGACTTGGCTTCATACTTCTACCTTGTGTTCATTTTAACTGAGTAGCAATAAGGTCTTCGCTATTCTTTTTGTACAAACATTTCTGAGCCAGAAGGTTTTAATGGAGTTCAACTTGTGCCATGCCAAGGCGAGTGAAATTGTCTGTGGCAAGGAAAGCTGTTGACAGCACACTAAGACGAATCTTGAATTACACAACTGAGATTATCATGTCCATTGTTTTGCTTGTGATTATCTGCATTCCTTTAGTGTTTGTAATTCCAATGTGGTTCCAGACCATTGCTTTTGGTTTACCGAGGAATGAGCTTGCCCTTGACCCCGTAAGATGGGTTGGCATCGATGGTGCTTTCTGGTTAACATTACTACTTGGTCTTGTAAGTTTCATACTTGGCTATGTATACATCCTCAGGTTGAAACCCGGGACAATTGTTCAAGAGGATTTTGAAGATGATGAATCAGAAGAGGCTGAAGAAGAGGGAGAGTTCCTGGTTAGCGAAGAAGTAGAAGAAGTCGAGGAAGTGCTTGAGGAAGAAGTCGAGGCGCTGCTTGAAGAGGATGCAGAAGAATTGACTACCGATGATGTTGATGACAACGAAGAAGAGTTTGAAGAAGAGGACTGACCCAATCCTCTTCGTAATCGCGATAACTACTCCATCTTGGTCTTTTTGGCTAGCTTATCGACAAGAGCTGAGAATGATTGAGATGCCTTTGATTCAGGCTCTTTGATAACAAAAGGAGTTCCTTCATCACTCAATGTGATAACACGGGGATCAAGAGGCAAGGTACCGAGATGATCAATGCCATACTCTTTAGATGCTTTCTTGACTGCACCCTCTCCGAAGAGATTGTAGGACTCACCACATTTAGGACATACAAACTCCGACATATTCTCAACAATCCCTAGTACTGGCACACCCATTTTCTCAACTAACTGGATTGCTCGTCGTGCATCAAGGACTGCTACCTCTTGTGGTGTTGAAACAATGACGACTCCATCGATATCAGGGATTGATTGCAGAATGCTCAGAATCTCGTCTCCTGTTCCTGGCGGGAGATCCACAACTAATACATCAAGTTCTCCCCATCGAACATTAGCAAGAAACTGCGTGATTGCTTTTGCGACTAATGGTCCACGCCAAGCGACTGCGTCATCATCTTTTCTAAGAAGAAATCCCATACTCATCACTTTGACATTTTGAGGACCAGTGACGGGTAGAATGAAATCTCCATCTACGGTGGGATGCTGGCCCTCTAGCCCTAATAGTTTGGGTACATTAGGTCCGTAAATGTCCACGTCAACGATTCCTACACTCTTGCCTCTCTTTGCAAACGATACTGCAAGATTAGCTGCAACTGTTGTTTTCCCTACACCACCCTTACCAGAAAGGATAACGATCTTATGTTTGATACCCTTCATATTCTCTGCAATCTCTGTCGGTATTGGAGGTTTTGACATTGTTATCAAAACCGTTGCCCTTCTATGATTCTAATAAAGCGTCGCATATGTCTGAATTGTTAGCTTCCGTTGAATCTAGCTAAGATTTGTCTTGCTAGAGTTTCGTTGGATGCTGCTATGAAATTCATCATATTCTGAGGTTCAAGTGAAATCTGGAATCGGCTTCCATTTTGATTAAGAACGAATCCCCCTGCTTCAAAAACAATGTGGGTACCACAGAGATGTATGATGGGTAACATATTTCTTAGGTCTACCATTCCATCAAGATATCCTGATGCAGTCCAACAAAGATCTAGAAGATTGCTAGCAGTTCTTCTTATGTCATGCACAGCACTGATTGTTCTCAATGACTGCTCCATAAACTCCAAGTCCCAAGTCCTCTTCATATCGTATGAGATTATTGCATCTTTGAGTTCGACTGGAGGAGATGGTCTAACATGTAATCCATTTCTTGTTACCCCTTTACCTCTAACAGCCACATAGGTCTCATCTGTAAAGACTGATTCTATCACACTTATCTCTGCATCATCTGATGTCATCATATCTTTGAAAGGGACAATAGAGATTCCAATTGACACAAGAGGAATTCCTCTTTCGAGGTTTGCTGAGCCATCGATTGGATCAATCAGTGCAAGGTATTCAGGTGTCTTATCATTCTTGATGAACCCTTTTTCCTCGGTTAGAATCTCAAAGATAGTACCAGAACTAGAAAGCACGTTGATTATTGCGTCTTCAGCTTTGACATCTAATAGGAGGGTCTTGTCTCCGTATGGGTTCAGAATACCGGTGCGTTCTGTTGCTATGTCAAGATTCTCAATTATGACCCTCTTGGCACTATCCACTGCAGCTCGCAATGTCTTAAGTAGACTCATTCTAACATCACTTTGCTGGTATTTGCTTTCTCTATATCACTTGTTGGGTTGGAATTACAATACCTTAAATGCGTCAATTCAAGAGTTAGAATTGAAAAGCCAAACTTGGTGGAACAAATGGGTTTTCTGAGTGGGAAAAAAAAGGTTGATGCAGAACGTGGAATCCTTGAGATGAAGGGTACAATGAATGCCCTGACGCTAAGGATGCGTAGACTTGAGACCAGGATGACAGAGGAACAAAAGTCAGCAAAGGATGCTATGTCTCAAGGCAATCGTTCAATGGCACGTTCCCATCTTGGCATAGTTGTTGATCTTGAAAATAGAAGGTCTCGTTATCAGCAGCAGTTCCTAACACTAGAAACTGCGCTACTTAACTTGGAGGAAGCCAAGACCCAGACTGAAGTCCTCAGAGCTTTCACCATTGCTAATGATGCACTCACTGAAGCTCGATCAATGTTGCGACCAGAAGAAATCCAAACGCAACTCGACAAGCTCTCAGAATCCTTCGAACACATCTCTATCGCTGGAGAGCTACTCTCCGAAGATTTGTCGGGAGCTGACTCGACCATTGAGGATGAGGAGCGGATAGATCGTCAGTTGGAAGCTATGGAAGCCGAGGTATTGCTCGAAAAAGAGGGTGTCCTTCCACCACTTGAGACTGATGGAGCAATGCCTGTAAAAACTGGCAAAGCAGAACGTTCGGATGAGAAACGGATTGATGAACTGCTCGCTGACCTGGAGAAGGAAGCCCGTGAAGAACGAGCTCGTGAAAAAGAGAGTTAATTTCAATTCATCAATTAATTTTCAGGTGTAGTCGAGATTGGTTATTCAATTAGTTGTTTTTGATGTTGATGGAACCCTCACTAAACACAGTAGTGTTTGGTGGAGATTGCACGAGCACTTTGATACAACGGTAGAAGGCAAGATATACTACGACCAATATTTTGCAGGAGATATCAGTTACGATGATTGGGCTGATCTTGATGCTGGACTTTGGAAAGGTAGAACTCTTGAAGAAGTGATGAAGGTCGTGCAATCGACTCAACTATCTCCTGGGGCGAGAGAGACAATCCAAACATTGAACGACAAAGGTTTGAAGACTGCTATTCTCTCGGGAGGTTTAGATATAATGGCTAATGAAATTGGCCGGAGACTGGGGATCGAGTATGTTCTAACTAACATACTCCACCATCAAGATGGAATTTTAACTGGCAAAGTTGACAACCTTGTTGCATGGGGTGATAAAGCTAAGAGCATTCAGCAGATATGCAACCATTTTGAAATTCCCCTCGAGAAGACTGCTTTTGTTGGAGATGGTCGCAATGATGTAAGTGTTTTCAAAGTTGTAGGCCTATCAATAGCTTACAACCCTGAAGACCAAGAAGTGGCTGATGCTGCAGATGTTGTCATCCATGAAGATGACCTTAGAGTCATAATACCTCATGTCATATCGGAGTCCCGGCAATAAGGAGTACGAAGACATATGCTTGAAGCAAAATGATCATCGCACCTTCAAAGAAGTCCAGTTTGTGATCATCGGTTATTGCTCGTTTCAGGAACCATAGACTTCCTGCTATCACCATAATCTGAAACAGGACATATCTGTCTAATGGGATTGGCACAAACATACCTATCCCTCCCATGATGAGCAATACAATCTGCAGGATCCCTCCAATCAGATTACCAACCGCAAGTCCCACCTTACCTTTTACAGCCGCAACTATTGCAATCCCATGTTCAGGGAGTGCACCAGCCGCACCAAGTATGAGAGCTGCAATTGCCACTTGATTGCCTATCACACTAATAGCATCGTGATAATCTATAAGGAGCATCTCAACAGAATGTGTGAGAATTTCACCTGCGAAGAATATGCCTATGAATCCCATTACTGCAAGAATGGTCGCGGTTTTCTTTGAATGGGTAGCCTTAGTCTTCTCAGTATCCTCAACAACATCTCCTGTGACCAATACTGAAGCATAGATAATATATGAGAGGAACAAGACGAAAGATGCAACTACTGGAAATCTCGGATTTAGAGGTGCATCCGCAGATGCCATATCTAACACACCAAGAGCAAACATACTCAATAGAGCCACAATAGTCCACCTGATCAAAACTGAATCCTTTTTGATAGCTTCTTCAGGAACATCCATATCCTCTTTCCCTCTCGTGGAAATGATAATTGTGATTCCAAGAAGCATCATGTTAAATCCTGCAGCAATAAGAATTGACAGCACAGCGATATCTAGCAAATCTTGATTTCCAGTTGTCCATCCATTGAAAGCTGCTATTCCACTTATGACAGCTTCTGGCAGATTGCTTGCTAGACTAGATAGCATTCCTGCTACATACGCAGTGAAACCAAGATGTCCAGCTGCACTTTCAAAACCTTCAACAGCCCACTCTGAAGGTCTAAAGGCAAGCCATACGCCTCCAATGATTCCGAGAATGAGTACGATTGTTGGTTCCAATCCCGTAAATCTCAGATAGAAATAGAAAATCAGTATTCCTAAGAAAAAAACCAGTTCCTTTCTACCAGCAACCAGAGAGTCTTTTACTCCATGAAACTGCTCATGATTGTCCATCGACTGTTCGATTTGAATTTCCCCCATGGGTTCTCTTAACTATTCTGAGTGTTTTTCATCCTGACTATTAATAATGATGGTTTTCTGCGCACCTATCATTTGTTGTTTGTATACCTAGCTGCGCTTCCTGTATTCAGAAGAACCACATCTTCATCATAGTCAATCTTTCCTGATTCGATTAGGTTACGCAAACCACAGATACCGACAGCTGTCTCGGGACAAATATCTAATCCTTCAAATTTAGAAGCTGTTCTTCTAGTAGGTTCAATCTCTTGCTCAGCCACTGCTACTGCACTGCCCCCTGAGCTTCTAATAGAATGCAGAATGAGTCTTCCTGCGAATGGACTAGGTACTCTCAATCCTAGGGCTTTTGTTTCGCCATCCACCCAAGGTGCGATTTCATCGGTTCCTTTCTCTATTGCTCGGACAATCGGTGCACACCCCTCACTCTGTGCGGCATACATACGTGGGCGTTTAGAGCCTATCAATCCTATCGCTTCGAGCTCATCAAACGCCTTCCAGATTCCAATGATTGCAGTACCTCCTCCTGTGGGGCAGATTATCGCATCAGGTAATGACCAACCCATTTGTTCACAAATTTCGAAACCAATAGTTTTCTTGCCCTCGACGCGATATGGTTCCTTTGTGGTTGAGAGATCTGTCCATTCCCCATTCTTTTCCCTCATAGCCTTCCCCGCATCTGATATAGTACCATCCACTCGAGTTGTTACTGCTCCAAATAAATCACATTGCTGGAAGAATGGTTCAGGAGTGTCGTTAGGCATGAAGATATGAGCTTTGAGTCCAGCTGCTGCGGCATATGCACTAGCAGAGACCGCTGCATTACCTGCTGAAGGTAAAGCAAACGCCTTTGCACCTAGCTCGAAGTGCCTAGAAACCGCTGCACAAATTCCTCTGTCTTTGAAACTTGTGGTTGGGTTTTGGGCTTCGTCTTTGATACGAAGCATTTGAAGGCCTAGGTGTTTTCCCAAACGCCTTGACAGGAGTAAAGGTGTCCATCCCTCTCCAAGGCTGACAACGCATGAAGGGGATTTTACAGGTAAAAGTTGTGAATATCTCCACATCGAATTCATATTTGATGGAAATTCGTTCTTAACCAGCCCCTCTCTCACCCCAACAAGGTCATAGACTGCAAAAAGGGGTGATCCACATATACATATTGAAGCGGCACTCTCAGGTGAATGTTTTCTTCTGCATTGCGGACATTCCAGGTGTGATATGTGTGATATCAAAAGACTCACCATATTACATCAACACTTAGCCTTATTTGTACCTGTCACTCTGATTTCATGGAAGTACAACATATTGGGATGCTTATGGGCGAGTTAAAACGAACAACCTTACCCTTTACCTCACTGGTTGGTCTTGAACGACTAAAGCTAGCCCTAATTCTCAATGGCATCAATCCACAAATTGGTGGAGTCCTGATATCAGGACCAAAGGGTACTGGAAAAACTACTGTTGTTCGAGCTTTGGCTGATTTGTTGCCTGAGGTGGATGTTGTTACTGGATGTAGATTCGGATGTAATCCTAATAATCAAGACCTTCTGTGCGCTGATTGCAGAAGATCTATAGAATCTGGAACTAGACTCAAATCTGAATCTCGAAAGATGCGGGTTGTCAATCTCCCCCTCTCAACAACTGAAGACCGACTAATCGGTTCACTCGACATAGAACGTGTGTTGAAAGAAGGGATTCAAGCATTGAGACCTGGAATCCTTGCTGAAGCACACCAGAATGTTCTCTATGTTGATGAAGTGAACCTACTTCCCGACCACTTGGTCGACGATCTTTTGGATGCTGCAGCAACTAAGATAAACGTCATAGAACGAGAAGGAATCTCTGTTGCCCATCCCTCTGACTTTGTATTAATTGGTACAATGAATCCAGAGGAGGGCGAGCTTAGGCCGCAACTCTTGGATAGATTTCCTCTCCACGTTGCAGTCGGGAGTAATCACTCTATTGAGGAAAGAATGCAACTTGTTAGAAGAAATCTAGCATTCGAAGAAGATCCAGATAAGTTCAGAGAAAATTGGAAGGTCCCACAGTCTGAACTTCAGGATCGAATAATTAAGGCAAAAGACTTGCTAAAAGATGTTGTTCTTCCTGACGCCAATCTTAGAGCCATTGCAATGGCATGTGATGCACTTGAAGTGGATGGTGTGAGACCGGATATCATTATCAGCAAAGCCGCTATTACCAATGCTGCACTTGAGGGTAGAACACAGGTCACGCTAGATGATATGAAACTTGCATCACAGCTTGTGCTTAGTCACAGAACTCGTCGAGGAGGTCTCTTAGACCCTCCGTCGCCTGATGATGTTGACCAAGCTGTCACAAAAGCTGCAGAAGTAGCTCAGAAGACAGAACGGCGCAAGTCTCCCACCGAGGTTCCAGAAGAAGATGACGATGACAAATCAGGACCTCGAGTAAGTGGAGGTCGGTTTGGTCGAGGCAGCAAGTTTGCTACATCTGGTAAGCAGGAAGGCAAAAAAAAACTCCGGAAGGAGTAAGAAATCCTCAGGGAGATCCCATCAAGGGAACCATTATTGCAGTGATGATGGTTGTCGTATTCATCTATTTCGCTTGGATTTTCATCAGTCCAATCAACTGGTTACTAGGAATCCCGGCACTACAATTTCCTTCAGCACCCGCTCTGATTATCGACACAATAGTCATTGTACCAGTGATTTGGTATCTCGTGAGAAAATGGCTTAATGTTATGACACGAAGAAACAGT
>CAZPWM010000017.1:41575-44700 GCA_964590575.1 uncultured archaeon | reverse complement strand
ATTCCTCCTCTGTCAGGCGCTGGTAGTTCACAATTACTGACTCCTTCACTGGAGCTTCAAACTCAACAGCAACGACTCCACGGGTACCAAATGGTTGCCTAATAACACCCACCACACCGTCATTAGTACTCACACTTGACCCGACCAATCGTTCTGCTATTTCTTTACTGGATGCAAGACCTTCTACAAGTACGTCGCGGTCTCGAGTTCGCTGGACCTTTCCAGTCCGGACTTTTGGTCTATGAAGGAGTATCCTCTTAGGAATATCAATGACTGTACCTGACCCAATAATCCTCATCTGAGTAGGAAGTAAATCCGTGCGGAGCAATAGAACCTTTGTTCCTAAGGTGACAGCGATAGGTTTCTGAAGAAGAAGTGCTGCATTGAACTCATTGGCTGTTGTCATCTCTTGAACGATCTTAGCGTCATTAGCAAAAGTAAAGGGCAATACTTGTCCAGTTACCGAAGGCATACCAGCAGATATACTGATTGTCATCTTTTTTGTGATTCGACCTTTATAGAGAGGATTTACTTTAAGTTTGGCAAAGAAACCTGTCGCACGAGTCATACTTCCAGGAGTGCAGAGATAGTCGCCCCGGGTTATCTCAGTATCATCTATTTCCGGGACATTCACACCCACCCGGTCCCCAGCATAGGCTACTTCACGCTCTTCACCAAATGTTTGTATTGACCGAACTCTGCTTTTCTTGCCTAGGGGAGCAATCTCCACAGTTTCACCGAGTCTAATACTTCCACGCTGGATAGTGCCCGTGATTACTGTACCATACCCTTTGATAGGAAACGCATGATCTATTGGAATGGACAATGGGCTCTCTGAATCTCTTACTCGAGGGGTCAACATTCGTAGAAGCGCAGCTCTGAGTTCATCGATGCCAATACCCTTCAAAGCTGAAACACGAACAAATTCAGCATTAGCAAATTGTGTGTTAGCTAGAATAACCCTCATCTTATCCTCAACACTGGTGAGTTTCTCAGGTTTAACAAGATCTATTTTAGTCACTACAACTAGTACCCTTTCTACGCCCATTGATTGAAGGACAACAAGATGCTCTCCGGTTTGTATCTTTGGACCTTCATCTGCAGCCACAACTAGAATTGCAGCATCAATGATGTTCGAACCAGCGACGACACTTCGAATCAAGTCTGCATGTCCTGGAGCATCCACTAATGTCACTAGAAACTTATCGAGCACAAACATTGTGAACCCAAGATCGATCGTGATACCTCGCTGCTGAGCTTGTGGGTGTTTATCCAATCCCGCAGTAGACACCTTCTCACTAAGGGCACTTGCGAGTGCTGTCTTACCATGATCTATGTGACCCATGAGTCCCACATGAACTGGGACAAGTTTGTCCATATCCTTGCCTCAAGTCATGATTGATTTTTCTTGCATAAAACTGATTGGTAACCTGTACTTTTGGAGAGGTAATCGTAATAGTAATTTCCAAGAGTGTGCTCTCAATTGAATAACTCATTCCCTATCAGCATCAAGAAATGGATCCTCTAGTGGATGTTCTCCCTCACTGATTATTGGTTGTTTGTGGATTCTCCATAGGATTGCAAGTAGAATAATCCCGAAAATTACTCCTATGGGGATGTAGAAAACAAAGGCAAAGATGAATAATTGGAATGGCGAAAATATTGAGAAGTATATTACAATACGGAATACCACCAGGTTTAGGAATATCAAGACGACAACAGGTCTTCCAAATCGATGAAACCAACCTCCACTCGCCAGATCTCTAGACTTGAATGATGCAAACCAGTTGTCTGCTTTTGTTACACCTTTCTGTTGAAACCACAACAATTTGTTAAAGTACCCATAGCCTAAGAAGAGAATCAAGAAGCAAAGAAAAGCTATGAGAAAAAACAGAGGGTTCCAACTACCTGCTTGCATGATTTCACCTCTCTTTGACTCATCTATAGTTGTGATATAAGTTTCCTGATAACAGGACACCTACAGCTGGAAAACCTAACTCTGAATTAAATTGAGATACAGAGTAGTTTATTGGGACCATTACCTAATAGAAAATTATGGTATCACGGTCTCTAGAGAAAATGATGCTTATAGCAATAGGTCTCTCAACTGCAGTCATTGTTGGCGTTCCAGTGTTGATGTATGCAATCGATACGATAAACACAACATCACAGCTGCAAGAGGTATTATTAGCGGCAGAACAGATCCATAATGCGACAAGAGATGTAGACAATGGAGTATCCAATACCACTGTAATCTCTGTATGGATTAATCCAGGAGTCACTGTGAACGCGGATGGGAATACGCTGACCGTTTTATATAGCAGTGAGGGGGTAGCACCAAGGTCATGGGCTGTATCATATAACCACGATATAGTAATCGATCATCCAATTACAACGACTCTCGTGAAGGCTCCATATACTATGGAAATCATCCTAGTAAGTGATATCATTCACATCTCATTTATTGCAGTTCCAATATGATACAAAAAAGGCTCAAGAAATAGAGCGCAACGTTTTTAATCTAGGCTCAGGTTCTCGCCGGCAACGCCCCTTGGTGAGGACTGAAAGCAATGGCAGATGATGTCGATAGAATCGACGTAACTGATACTAACGAAGAAGAGTCCGAGCCAGAGGAAGAGATAACCGAGGAGAAAACAAAAGAGGTTGAGAAGAAAGAACCAAGGAAAATCAGCCTAAAATCAAATCCTCTTGGGTTAATTCTCAACATAAGGATGCTTCGTCGAGTTTTTCAGATTCTGGCTTTCATCGGAATCAATGGTTACATACTTCTAGCATGGTTTCACATGCCTACTGTACAGGCTTTTTGGCTTTCAATTTGGCAAAACTTACCAACACTCCCAATCCTAGCACCACTTGAGGCTCCTTTTGGAGTCATTGCGGGATCTTTTGACACAATGATACGTGAGTTCTCAACAGGCATCTTCCCATTCTTCACGTTAGGCGCGATGTTCATCATTCTTGTTGTTGTTGGTAGGGCGCCTTGTGGATGGATTTGTCCAATTGGTACTATCCAAGATTTTGTGACCTTACCAAAACGGACAAAGACTCGTCCGACTCCCGGAACTGAGGAGGAGCTTCGAAAAGTCAAAGCGTATATCTTCGTC
>CAZPWM010000017.1:0-41475 GCA_964590575.1 uncultured archaeon | reverse complement strand
CACAATGGGGATGGCCACTTGTTCAGATGATATTCGTCATCTTCGTGTTTCTTATTTCAGTCTGGGTACCACGATGGTTCTGCAGATGGATATGTCCTGCAGGTTGGATCTACAGTTTAATCTCGAGAGATGCCTTGATTGGGATTGGAAGAAATCCAGCACGATGCACTCCTGACACATGTAATGTGTGTGAAGTTGTATGTCCAATGAATATACGAATTCGGAAATACCCCTACAAACACATGCATAGTCCCGATTGTATAATGTGTCTGGAATGTAAGAGTCACTGTCCAAATGATGCCATTGTTCTAAGATTCTCATAAATCAAGGTGGCGTGAGGCTTCTAGCACATCATTGAACGCGTTGTTAACGCTAGAATACATCTCCATAAGTTTGAGTCCATTCTCTGTAACTCTAGCACCACCACCACCTTCTATTCCACCCTTGAAAGTTTCAACGAGTATGATGCCTAATTTCTTTTCGATCTTCTTGATAACTCCCCAAGCATAACGATAGGACATCTGGAGTTTCTTAGCGCCTTTTGTTATGGTTCCTTCTTCGTGTATTGATTTGAGTATTGCATAGGCTCCGGGTCCAAAAATATATTCTCCATCTCGTTCAAGCCAAAGTTTGTAATCTGGTACGAGTGTGAGATTGCGTTTATCCTTCGCCGACACGTAGACCTACTCCATGTACAAGGTCGCAGGACCATGAATTAGATCAGATCTGCAGGCTCTAATGGCCCCATCGAAGGCGTTCACCCTTCGTGTCTTGCTTAAAGACCTTCTTTACTATTTTCCAGTGATCAGAACATAGGTAGATGGTCCTTGATCGCGCATCTTTGACTTTGAGATTAGATTTTGTTACGCTTTCGGAAATCCGATCTCTCTTCATTGACCTCTTTGAAGGCTTCCTGCATCCAACTATACTGCAAATCTTTTCCTCTGACACTTGCGACACTTCAGGTACGGTACCTGCTGTTAGGTATTATAACTATAACGCATAGATATCAGACATTCATATCCTTAGGTGTAAAGACCCCACCATCCGAAAAATCAAAAAATACTAGTTCATCATCACCAAGCTTCAGTTTGACCGCCTTGGAATCGTCAGCTTGACCTACAACGACTATTGAGAGGCCCTGCTCTTCTGCAATATATTTGATTTTTTGCAGGTTATTCTCTGATGCTGCAACAAGAAAACCCAACGAGATAAACATTCGAATCCAGTCTTCTAGAGGAATTCCTGGAGGACGTGATGAGTCAAGGGAGTCTAGGTTCAGAGTGCCTCCACGACCGGAGTATTCCAACATCATTCCAGCAGTACCAACCACTCCAGCTACAGAAACATCCTTTGCAGCTGTCAACAATTGCTCACTTGCAAGCTTGTTCATCACAGAAAGTCTCTGGTTAACATCCTTTGAGGAGCGGCCCGTGACTGAATCCCATCCAAGTGTGTAGCTCTCACCTCTCTGTCCGACTTCGTCAAATAATAGCACAAGGACATTACCTGTTTCAGCACCACCTGCAGTGAGAAGATTGGTTTTCATCACTCTGCCAGTTGCGGATCCAACTACATATGTGGAGCTTGAGCGAGGGTTTGTGTGCCCTCTAACAATGGGTACTCTAAATATCTGGGATCCATTAATCAATCCATCAAGTAATGCCTCTCCAATTGAAGAATCAGAGTATGAGAGCGCGACAGCAAAAGATGTTGGTGTCCCGCCTGCAGCATAGATATCCATCATACAAGCTAGGACAGCATTGAACCCGGCTGCTCGGGGATAGTTTAGACAGAGATCTTCAACAATTCCATCTGTAGTCAGAAGCACGTACTCATCAGACTCCGTCCCTATTGCTGCAGAGTCTTCTCCTAGACTGTGTGGAGTGTTGCCATTGAAGGATTCCAGTCTAAGTTTATCAATGATTGAGGGAAGCACGAATTTTCTTGAGATACCATCAAAGCTCATGAGAAGATTCAATATCTCATCAAGACGACTCAAGTCCAATCACTCTATACTAGGGAACCGGTGTTGTTGGACCAGGAAGTAAGCCAATAGCAAAAGCAGCTTGACCAAGTAGGATTCCGATTCCTAGAAGTGATATACCAACCATGAAGTAGATGAGTGCTCTCATCTCGGGGCGGATTTGCTCGAACACGTCAGTTCACCATCGCAGAACAGCGACCGATATGTTACTTATAGACATTGTGCCATGATTGATTGTTGAAACCCACTACCACTATCATCTTAGTCTGAATTTTCTTGCGATATCTTTAGGCATCGCATCTGGGTAGGGCTCATCAAGTTTAACTCGGACCTGTGTCTGAACTGGAGTTACAGCTTGCTTACACTTTCCATCTTGCGTCATCTTTCGTATTGCACATTTAGAATGAACGCACCAGCCGTGATCGCACTCTTCATCAATCCAAGCGCACCAGGCAATCTTCTTGTTACCCTGTTTCCTGATCTTGAGAGCAGGAGGTTTCTTTTCACATATGAAATTCTCGCATAGACCTGTGCATTCCACATTGTTGCTGACCATCACTGACCGCTCCAAAGTTTGTTTACATTCACCTCTTCTCAGCAATCCTGAGTAGCGATAATAGTCGTTCTTGGCCACCTTCCACAATTCTGATACTTCTCTTAAGGCGGGCTATTGACGAATCGTAGAAGTCTCGGGAGATATCTCCAATCTTGAATTTTGCTTCCACCCTGCTGACTTCTTTATCAAGGTTCTTGAGTGTCTTTTTGATTCCGTTCATCCATTGCTTAGCTGTCTTTGTCGCTTGCTTCAAATTCACACGAAGTTCTTTGATGGAGTGAAGAATCTCAACTCGTTGTTCCTTGTATACATCTTTATCAACTGTACCTGAAATGGCTTCAAGTTTTGAAAGGCGTTCCTCATCTTTATCAAGAGCATCAAGTAGCTGTTCCAAAACTAATGACGTCGTAACTGCAGTCAACTCTCTTCGACGGCTTTTTGTCTTCTCGAATTCATCACGGAGCTCTTCAGCTCTGACCGTAAGAAGCTGTTTATCAGCTTGCTGTAGTAGTAAAGCTTGTCTAGTTGCCTTGATTCTCTCAATGATAGTATCAAGTTCCAAGTCTACAACTTCTAGTTCTGACCTAGACAGAAGCACGACCGCAGCCATGTGCTCCATGCCCTCAACGGTAAAATCAAAATGAGGTAGAACCATCCTATCGGGTTCAGGGGGTGTGGCATATGATTCCATATCCACTTCAACCGTTGGTTCTATTTTTGACTGACTGAGGGGTAGCTCTGTGTCAAGTGGTTTTCCGCAAATTTTGCAGAAACGACCCTCTGGGACTTCCAAACCACAGAAAGGACATGTAACATGAGGTTCTGACATGGCTTTGCTCCATCCATGATAAAGTCTTCATCGGATCATAATCCGATAGTGTGTATGATCTTTTTCATGCTAGTGCGCCCAGTCGACTACTCACTTCATCTAGCTGAGCCTTTGTTGTGACTATTGTATTTGCACCATAGGTTGGTAGAACTTTCAACTCTTCTACAAGAAGAGATATAGCTTTTGGAGAATCAATCTCCTTTTTATCAAGAGAGCCATCAGGAAATGTTAGTGATGCCTCCACCCATTTCGTTTTTGTTTCATCAGATGGGAATAAACAGTAGATATAGTCATCATTGCTGCAAATAAATGAAGGAGTATTCTCCCAGGCTTGTGCCAACAGCATACCAAAAGCCTTCGCGTTTTCAGCCTTATCAGCCATCAGAATTCATCCTCGGGGCCAGATGTTGTGATGGACAAGATATTAGGGAACTTAAAACTTTCTAAGTTAGTCTCTTTAAGGTCTATGCCAGACAAACGAATAGTATGCAACTTCAGCATTTTCTTTGACTGTGGCAATGATGAATTTTTTCTTCACGCTTGTTGCCAGTCGACCTGCACGGACAATATCAAGTGGGACTACTCCTTTTCTTTGAGGGATGACATGTACTAGAAGGGGTGCATGATCTTTTCCAGGACCATGTTCGTATACAGCAAAATCGGTGCCAAACTTCAGACCAGGTCGTACTACATATCCTCGTTCACGTAGCTGCGAATACACAATATATCGATCTTTGAATTCATCAGACCATTTGGAACCCAATTGGAGAATCTCATCAACACTCATGATAGATTCTCCATCATGATGTCGAAGATTCAATCGCTTCTGTTGTGTGAGGTATGCACATTCGACTAGGGAAAGCTCTAGTGGTTTGTCAAAAACCGAAGTCTTGGGTTTTCTGATCCCGACAGGTTGGCCAAAGTAGCCTTCTTCATAGAGTTTCATGCCGTGGTCAGGGTCCCACACTATGCCTCTATCGCCAACAAGTGTTGCATCTGCGATAGGGGATGTTTCATTCAATTCATGGCACCGACTGTTTCAAGTGTTGAGTGTTAATGAGAGCGTCCGGATGACTAGTGCTGCGTCCTCACTGAAGTTAGCCATATCTTCTAGCATATTGATGAAATCACGGAATCTCAGTGTCACGGCCATTGGTATATCTAGCGGGTACAAGATGGATAGTATTGCTCTCTGTATCACATCAATTTCTTTCTCAAGTTTGCATATCTGGTCAGCGCGTTTCATTGACTCTTCCATGTTGATGGAGAGGAATCGTACTGCTTCACGCTGTTCAGTGACCTGAGAACTCATTAGATTACCAAGCTGTGCTATCTTCTCCTTTAACTCACCAACAGGAATCCATTGGCTAACAACGGCAGCTAAGTGGTAGTATGCTATCTCAGCACCATCTATTAATTTGTCATTATAATGTACCAGTTTGAGAAGATCCTCACGCTGCATCAATGAACTTGCTTTTGCAAGTTCATTCAGGATTGTACGCTTTAGGGCATCACCCTTTTCTTCCAGGGCTGTGATCTTGTCTAGTTCTTCCTTGTCAATCGATGTCGTACCTTCAAGCCAATCAGAGATTGAGTTGACCACAATCTTGTTAGCTGACACTGCCACACGGAAATGTTCTTCCAACATTTGTGTGATGTTTCCAAGCTCTGAACTCATGAATCTACCATTGTCAAGAACCATGATGCGCACCCTTAATGAGCTGAGTCGATTGGAGTAGCTTTTTAATTCTTATGGACTAAGAACACAACAGGAGAAAGGAATAGTGGAGCTCTGGCAGATAATAGTAGCCCTCATACAAGGACTTGTAGAATGGCTCCCGATAAGCAGTGAAGGACAGGTCGTCTTATTCTTGTATAACTTTGCACCTGTTTCCCCTGAGGAGATTCTCGCACTTGTGGTCTGGTTACATCTTGGAACAGCTCTAGCAGTGATAGCAAGATATCCGAGGGTCATTCTAGAGATTATAAGCCTGAAAGATAAAAAATTGTTTAGACTTCTTCTGGTGGCGACATTAACTACAGCCATCACTGCGGTACCACTCTACTTCTTCCTCAAAAACATAAATCCAGTACATGGAGAACTCCTGAACATACTCGTTGGTGTGTTACTCCTTGTTACTGCTATTGCCCTATACCTTCCAACTAGAAGGGAGGAAGGGGAGGTTGTTGATACTAGGCGGGATGTTCAGGATAAGGAAGCAGGTGCAACGGGTTTAGTTCAAGGCTTAGCTGTCCTACCGGGTCTGAGCAGATCAGGTGTGACTATCTCAGCACTTCTGATGCAGAGGGTAGACAAAGAAACTGCAATGAAGTTTAGTTTCTTAATGAGCGTACCTGCGGTTTTTGGGATTCTTCTCTTGGAAATCATTTCAGGAAGCACACTTCCCACGGGAGTCGGCGCACAGGACCTCTTTATGATTGAAATTATTGTATTCCTTACAGGTCTGATTTCAATGGAGGGCCTATTGGGACTAGCAAGACGAGTCAGTTTCTGGAAATTGTGCTTCGTTCTTGCAATCGTGGCAATTCTATTTGGTATTCCAGCTTTGATACCATAGACGTTCCTATTCTGTCCGTTTCTGGAACATTATTGCTATAGGTGCGTTAGCCTTTCGCCACTCTGCAAGCTTGCCTTCATAATTCAGGGGAATCGGGTGTCTACCATGATTGCCCACAATAATAAACAATGTACCGACTCGTGCTTGTTTAAGTAACACTTTGATCCAATTATCGGTCCGGCGGACAATCTTCTCAAGAAGGGTTTTTGGAGGCGTTCTGTGACCATATTGTGCATAGAGACTCTCGAAATCTAAGAAGTGGAGATACAAAAGGTCGTTCTTGAATATGTGTTTGGTCGCTTCAATATATGTGGCCATATCGTCCCGGGATCGAACTGTGTATGCTGGGTCGAACTCGCAGTGAGCCATGTCTTCCTCGCGACATATTACCTGTGTTGCCTTTCCAGAGTTCTTGACATATTGGATGAGATGGAAGTCTGGTCTGTGCCCTTTCAGGAGTCTCTTGATGAGGGGTAGTGCATATGGATCAGTTGTTTCAAGTAGCGCCAAGACCTCCATATTCTTGATGAGCGCTTCAGGTTTGTACACTACCGCTTCAAAAAGGCCGAAGTTATCTATCATTATAATAACTACAGACTTTGGGTTGAACCTTTGTAGTAGCTCTTCATTCGGAGGGAAGAGTCCTTCAGGGATTTTTATTCCTAAGAGTTTCAAGACAGTTGAAGGAAACTCTAATGCAGTAGTTCGAACTTGCGGAAACGACATTCAACTTTCCTCGACGATAATCCAGTGTTTAATCTCACGTAGCACTCATGAAGGTTGCGTAGTGATACAGATTACTGTGATTCATCCATCGTCTTATTCTTCAAGCTTCTTTAACCTATGGCCTATGGAAGAGTTAAATAACTCAGCGGAGGGACTGAGCCACAGAGGCAGGTCAATGACCTTACGGGATATTATATACAAGGACACAATCAAGTTCATCCTTTCAGGAGGAAAAGGCGGAGTAGGAAAGACCAGCAGTGCTGGTGCAATGGCAGTATTGTCAGCCCGGCATGGTTTTCGAACACTTGTGCTCTCTACTGACCCCGCACATAGTCTCAGTGATAGTTTCGACCAAGATTTATCCGGTGGCGAGATTGTGCCAATTGAGGGGTTCGACAATCTTTGGGGGATGGAAATAAGCACTGAAAAAGGGATGGAAGAGTTTCAGCAAGTAATGGGTGACGGTGCTATAGGTCCAGAAGCACAGATGGCAGCAGGGCTAATGGGTGATATGACTGGAATGGCGCCTCCAGGATCAGACGAGGCAATGGCTTTTGGAAAAATCCTCGAATTCATTGAAGACTCGTCCTACGACCGTGTAATCTTTGACACTGCACCAACAGGTCATACCTTAAAGCTACTAGAGCTACCCGATCTTCTTGATAGCTGGCTTGGTAAGATTCTCACTATGCGTCAACGACTCAGTTCTATGCTGGGGTCTCTTCGAGGGATGTTAGGCGGTGGTGACCAGGAGGAAAATTCATGGCAGATGATTCAGCAGACAAAGGACAAGATTCGCGCTGCCAGAATAGAACTCTCCGATCCTGATACAACACAGTTTGTGGTTGTAATGATTCCAGAGGCCATGGCTGTCTTTGAAACACAGAGACTGCTCACGAGTCTTGATTCTTGGCATATTCCAGCCACTTATCTAATCATTAACCAGCTCGTTCCTCCAAATCCTTCATGCTCCTTCTGTTCCAAACGCTTCGAGATGCAACAATCCAATCTCAAAGATATCCGGGAGCTATATTCAGACAAGGATCTAACTGAGGTTCCACTCTTCGATGGAGAGATAAGAGGCATAGAAGGTCTCGCTAGGTTGGGAAAGATACTCATCGGTGAAGAGGTTGAGTGAAAATGAAACGTGAACTGAAGATTAAGGCAGCAGCAGTGTGTATGATATTCCTATTCCTAGCTTCATTTGCTATCGTAATCTACAACTTATACAGACCTTGAATTTGGCCAGCTGATTAACTAGACACCCTTGACACGCTTAACGACTGGTGGTCGAATCTTGTATAGAATTCTACCTCCACAGTATGGACATTTAACGCCTGGGAGTGTTTTTAGACCCTCAGGGGTCACCTCTTTTTTGCAACGGTGGCAAACATAAACCATTCCAGTCACCAATGGTTGTCGAGGCGCATGGCAATATGAAGCTTTTCTTAGGACATACCAGAGTGTGAAGGAACATTCACAACTTCTCCAGCGACAAGACCACTGCTTAATACTTTGGTAACTTTGATGAAAAGGAGTGAACCTGCTGAGAATCCACCTGGAACTGTCATAAGTGGACCCTCATCAAGAGGGTAAACCATGGTGAATCCGTGGTGCGTTCTTGATGGTTCTGCAGCAATCCCTCTCAACACTTTTTCGAGGTATAGTTCTTTCTTTTGACGATTAATCGCTTCAGCTTCTTTTCGTAGAATCTGTCCAAATTCGTCCTTGAGAGAGGACTCAGGATAGTTTGCAAAGGCTGAGCCGGGTAATGAACGGAATCCATACAGGATTATCCTCTCTGCACCGGCTTCACTAACATTGCGCATCATTTGAACAGATTGCTCGGTTGTTTCGGAGGTTTCACCAGGGAGACCGTATATCAGGTAAACAAAGGGTTTCATGCCATGGGCTTTTGCAACTTTGACTGCTCGAACAACATCTTCAGGATTCCCACATTTCCCAATCTGACGCATATGATATTCGGACCCAGTCTCAAGCCCGATATTGGGAGAGCTAGATATCATTGATTTCTTCAGTGTTTTTGCAACTTCATCAGTGAAGAGACATGCCTTCATGTTTTCGATTGCGATATGCACAATACCTTCAGAAACCTGAGGAAGGGAGTTTAGTTGACCAAGCAGGTCTTCAATCGCAGACAGATTTGCTGGTGGATAACATGGATCGGTCAGAGGCTCAGTACCGCGCATGTAGTCTAAGAAACCTGGCGCTTCTAGTACAACTCGATGGACACCAATGTCTAGCAGTTCCTTTACCTCGTTAGTGATGGAATCAATAGAACGGCTTCTAGGAGCCCCCCAGGTACCTGGAACACTACAAAAGCCACATCCTGGGGGAATATCTTCTGGGCATTCCATTCGTATCGATGAATCATCAGAATCGCAGTTTCCACATTCTGAACATAGTGTACCATCAGCAAGGGGGTACTTTGTTCTTCTGAAGTTTGAGCATCCACGAAGTATCTCGACATAGACCTTGCAGGCTTGGTAGGCATTGTAGTCAATGATTCGAGCAGTTGATGGATAGAATCTCTCTGATAGTTCCTTTGATGAGATTAAGGCTCGTTTTGTAGTTATTCGAGGTGTCTTCGATTCAAGAAAAGCAATACCAGGTATGTCTTTGAGTTCTAGAGTTTCCTCTAGGTAATTGCACTTCAGTAATTCATCAAGAGTGGCTTCACCCTCACCAATAACAAGGACGTCTGGTCGAATCTGTTTGAGTATGTTGTCATGTTCTGCTGAAATTGGACCGCCAAGAAGGACTCGCCCCCTTTGTCTAATTTGTCGCCAGGTCTTGACCATCTTCTGAACTGCGATATAATCCATCGTCATGCCACTAATAGCTAGATGATCAAACTGTTTCAGGATACTCTTCTTTGTGAGAGCTTCCTCTACTCTGCGAATGGTACACTGAATTCCATGTTTCTCAAACATGCCAGCCACTGCACGAGGCCCACAGCCAATGGAATCTCTAGAGCTAGTACGCCGTCCTGAGCCTGCACTCAGAGCATCAATGATTAGCACTCGATTAGACATTGTTGACTGCTTGTAGTTCGTTTGGGACTCTTTACTGTTGCTCAACAGTAATTTTGCCCTTACTCATAGCACTTTTAAGGCGTTGCTGTCACACCTTGCTCCGGCGAAAAATTATAGCCAAACCTAAGGAGTATAATGCGTGAGCGACAACGAAGGCGGAATATGTCCGAATTGTGGATTGCCTCAAGACCTATGTGTCTGTGAAACGATAGCACAGGAAGAGGCAAGAATTTCTGTAACTGTTGAGAGGCGCAAATGGGGCCGCTTGACTACCATTGTTGAGGGTTTTGACAAGAATATAGACCTCAGTGATCTGGCAACCAAACTGAAGGGAAAACTTGCATGCGGAGGTGCAGCAAAGCATGGCCACATTGAACTTCAGGGAGACCATCGAGGAGTCATCCAAGAGGTTCTTGCCAAACTAGGATTTCCAGAAGAAATGGTCCAAGTGGACTGGACGTTTCAACTCAAAGGAAGAAGATAACGACCACTGGTACACCTTTCTGGTAGTCCAGTTTCTAGGAAATGTAAATAGAAATGACGTTAGGATTAGTTCTGATGCTATCCGAGGGTCAATGAATCAATCCCAAGTTTCTTCACGATTTCCTTGTATCGATTCCGGACCGTTACTTCAGTGACTCGAGCTACTTCAGCTATCTCTCGCTGGGTTCTACGTTCATCGAGCATGATTGAAGCAACATAGATGGCGGCGGCGGCTAAACCTAGGGGGTCTCGACCAATTGTGAGACCTATATTCCTACTTTGTTGAAGAATCTCCACAGTTCTTAATTGTACTGGACTCGATAGAGATAACTGAGACGCAAATCGTGAAATATAGTCGATTGGATTACTCAGAGGAATTTTTATGGCCAGACTCCGGAGAAGCAATCGGTAGCATTGACCAAGTTTCTTTTTATCAACACGAGATGCATCTGCAACCTCATCCAAAGGACGCGGCTTCATTCTGATTCGACATGCAGCATACAGGGTTGCTGCAACCATAGCTTCTATTGACCGTCCTCTTACTAGTTTCTGAATGATTGATTTTCGATAAAGTAATGCTGCCAGTTCACGGATTGGCCCTGGAATTCCTAGCTGAGAAGATAGTCGCTCAAGCTCGGACATGGCTTGTGCTAAATTCCTATCCATTGAACTATGAACTCGAGATCGAATCTGCCACTTTCTCAGCCGGTATATCTCTGATCTTCTTGTAGGACTGAGTTTCTTTCCTGATGTGTCTCGATCTCTCCAATCAATGACGGTTGAGAGACCTTTGTCATGGACTGTATACCTTACTGGTGCACCTACACGACTGCGAGCATCACTTTCTTCAGAGCTGAAAGCCCGCCATTCTGCACCGGTGTCAATCCGATGGTCTGACAACACTAGCCCACATCCGCCGCAGACGCGTTCCCCCCGAGTCATATCTTCTACGACAGTGGTGGATCCACATTCAGAACAAGTTATTGTCTCAATAGGTGCGTCAGAAACTGTGCTTTTTTTATCAGCAGCATCACGCGATTGGTCCAATGATTCTCCTCCGTAGTAGTTGGACCCGGTACACAACCGTCAGTATTCACTGTCTAATCATTGTATTAAAGACAGTCTCCCGGTACCCACAGAAACCCTTTTGGGAAAATATTCTTTTAATTGTTCTGAATTCTGGACGCATGCACAAAAGACTCGCTTTACGTGGTTTTTTCGTATCCTCGCTCTGTGATGATGACTGTATGCTCATGCTGAGAAACAAATTCGCCCTTTTCCTCAGCAAGAATACTGTGCCCGAAAAGTGCACCATTCTTTTCCAGTTCTTTGATTGCCATCTCAAGTGAGGCAGGAGACATCCGTTCAGCAACCCATCGCTTAGCAAATGGGAACTCTTTGTAGTCTTTCCTAGTAATTCCCAAGAACTGCTTTGTCCCCTTAAACCGTACAGGAACTCTCACTGGGAGAAGCTGGTATATCAGAGGTCGTGGCAAATCAGATATATTCCCAGACCCGGTGCTAGCAAAAGTTTCTATTGCATAGGCTTCGCCCTCTTCTACAATGACTTCAGATTTCCCCGATACGCAAGGGACTTGTTTTTCTGCGTGGAGCTCATACTCCTTTAACTGGTGTCCAGAAAGTTGCTTTATTGGTTTAAATCCTGCAGCTTGAATAGTATCTTCAATCAATGCACCAATAGAGTTGAGTTTGGCACCCGGCCGCATCATCTGAATAGCCACGTTAGTAGCATCAACTGAGGCTTTCACCAGGGCTTCGTGATCCGGATTTAGGGCTATTGTGAATGCAGTGTCAGCAATGCATCCATCTACATGAGAACCGCAATCGACTGTAACAAGATCGCCATCCTCAATGACTGTTTCATCATTGAGTGGAGATGTGTAATGTGCAGCAATATTGTTCAATGCTATGTTGCAAGGGAAGGATGTACCTGATGAGTTCTCCCGGATGTAATTCTCAACCGTTTCAATGATGTCGAGAACTTTGGTCCCTGGCTTTACCATAGGTCGAGCTATATCGAGGGCCTCACGAGCAACTACGCCAGCACGACGCCATTTGTCCCAAGAGTCTTCTGAATTGTCACCTTCAGCATTATCAACGGGCTTATCATCGGCCATAATTACACCAACTGATTGGCTCGTGCAGAGTTAGCAAGATAAAAGTGACGGAAAGACCAGTTACGATAGAACTTTCTCAATGCGTTTGGCTATACGAGTCATCATGAAGAACATGTAACCAATGTTGGCACGTTTGGTCGTAAGAACCACGAGAATAGCATCAGCACCAGCATCACAGATTATGATATACCCGGTTTCGCCCTCGATGAGCATTCTCACAAGTGGACCGCGTTTGAGCTGTTTGAAGACCTTTCGTGTGGCTTCCTGTATCTGGGTGGTTCTTCCTGCTATCACATCCTCATCTGGGACACTTCCCTCATCAGTACCTTCGGGATAATGAGAACAAATAGTGAGACCCTGCGATTTCGAAATGACAGCACCGGCTTCTACATTCCCCTGAGATGCTCTGCTCAAGTCTAAGAGAAGCTCATTCAACATTTCGGTCTTTGAGGACAAGGTATAGCAATCCTCCCATGGCGTATTTAGTTCAAAGGGATTGTCAAGTATTTAAACCCTCTTGGCGCCAGCTGCCTTGAGACCTTTTACTATCTTAGCAAGCTCGTTGCCACCGTCCTTTTGGACTTGTTTTTCAAGATATGTTCCCTGTACAACTATGGAAGCTCCAGCCTCAACTGCAGTAACAACTGATTTTTCATCGTTGAAGCCGCCACCTGTTATCAATGGAATGTCTATGAATTTCGAAACTGTGGCAATCATATCTGGAGGCACCCCCCCTCCCTCTGCACCACTCCCAGCCTCTAGATAGACTAGTTTCATCCCAAGTAGTTCAGCAGCGATTGCATACATCGCAGGTAGTTTAGGTTTGTCCCTTAGAAACGGTTTAGCATCCCCAACCCATGAAGCAGACTTACCAGGTGCTACAATGAGGTAAGCCATGGAAATAGTTTCGATTCCCGTGAGTTTGATCTTTGGTGCTGCTAGTGCTTGAGCCCCAATGATGTAATAGGGATTGGTGCTGTTCAGAAGTGTCATGAAGAACATAGCATCTGCATGTTCTGAAACACCGGTGATGTTACCAGGGAACAAGATTGTCGGAATGTCTACTGCCTCAGTAATCTTTGCAACAGATTCGTCAATGACTCCAAAGATTGTACTTCCACCAATCATGATCGCATCACTTCCTGCCTTCTCAGCCAAGGTAGCAATCTCCACAACATTTTCAATAGTTATAGACAAAGGATCAGGATCAAGAAGTGAGAAGTGACAGGCACCTTCAGACTCCAATTTTTCTGTAATGTACTTCCAGACCTTTCCAGTCAACTTGTAGCCTCCAGAGTGCAAATGCCTCCCCACGTACTGGCTTTTTACGCTTTTGGTGAATCTGAAAGAATTAGAGTTTCTAGCAAATGAATGAATCTGATAGTCTAGACATCGATTTTGATGGAATCTGAAATATAGTGAAGGGTTCATGTATATTATTCTCAACCTTTATTACATATGTTGAATGAATCTGTTAAGTTGCGTTCTGTAGAACGAGGACTGGTAAATGACCACAGGCAACCCAAAAGAGAGAAGTGTTGGACCTTCAGAAGTGGAGGTTGTATCGACCGACCCAGAATTACGTATCGGTGTATTCCCTTGCAAATGTGGTAAGAATATCGGAGCTGTAGTGGATATTGATGCCGTTGCTGAATATGCAAGGACGCTCCCTGGTGTTGTTCATGTACAGGTGAATGTATACACATGTGCAGATCCAGGACAGAGAGAGATTCAGGAAGCCATTGCGGAGCATGCTCTCAACCGGGTCGTTGTTGCATCGTGCAGTCCCACAATGCACGAAGACACATTCAGGAAGACTGTCAAGGCAGCGGGGCTCAATCCATACTTGTTCGTCATGGCTAACATCAGAGAGCATGTGTCGTGGGTCCACCAACATGATCCCGAGGGCGCAACTCAGAAAGCAAAGGATCTTGTGGCAATGTCAGTTGCTAAGGCAGCAACTCTCAAAGCACAACCCGAGCTTGATGTCCCAGTGACTCAGGCAGCCCTTGTGGTAGGAGCTGGTGTGGCAGGTATGCAAGCTGCGCTTGATCTTGCAGATGCAGGATTCAAGGTTCATTTGATTGAGAAAGAAGCCACGATTGGAGGAATAATGGCGATACTTGATAAGGTATTTCCACAGAATGATTGCTCAATCTGCATTCTCGGCCCAAAGATGGTAGATGTTGCAAGGCATCCAAATATCAACATGATCACTATGGCTGAAGTTGAATCAGTTTCAGGATACGTTGGAAACTTTGAGGTCAGAGTAAAGCAACGTGCAAGATATGTGGACATAGACGCATGCACTTCGTGTGGTGACTGTGTCGAAGTCTGTCCTGTGGATGTCCCTAGTCGGACAGACCAGAACCTGACATGGAAAAAAGCAATTCAAATCCCATTTCCGCAAGCAGTGCCTTCATCCTACTTTATCGATCCAGAGGCATGTTTGGGTATGGACTTGATACGATGTGGAAAATGCATCGATCGTTGTGAGCAGAAGGCGATTATATCATCAGATAGAGCAAAGTACATCGATATTGATGCCGGAGTCATCATCTTAGCAACTGGATTCAAACCAGCAAACCCTAGTAAAGAGCCTCGTTTGGGATGGGGAAGATTTCCGAATGTGATTACATCATTGGAGTTCGAACGGCTCATCAATGCAGCAGGCCCCACTTCAGGGGCACTTGTGAGACCTTCGGATCTGGAAAAGCCTAAGTCTGTAGCAATAGCCCAGTGTGTTGGCTCACGGAATATCAGTACTCGCTCAGGGTGTTCGAATTTCTGCTGTGCAGAGTCTGTTAAATGCGCACTCCTAATCAAGGAACACTATCCCGACACGGAGGTCTGTATCTTCTATCAAGACTTACGGATGCATGGAAAGTACTTTGAAGACCAGTATAAGAAAGCCAGAGAAGAGGGCGTGAAATTCATCCGTGGGCGGGTTGGTGAAATTCAGCAATATCCCAAGACTAAGAATCTTAGGGTGAGCGTGGAGGATACCACTCACAACAAGCTCCTCATGGAAGAGTATGATATGGTAATTCTCTCTATTGGTGCTGAAGGAATATCTGGCAACTTCCCGATTCCGATTTCTTGCACAAGCGACTCATTCTATATCGAATCACATCCGAAACTAAGACCTGTAGATACTAGCTCAGCAGGAGTCTTCATCTGTGGTGGAGCAGAAAGCCCCAAGGACATTCGTGATTCCGTTATTCAGGCGAGTGCAGCAGCTGGGAGAGCTGCAATAATTCTTCAGAAAGGCAGGTTCCCGATTGAGGCACTCAGTGCAAAGATATTGCAGGATCTCTGTAACAGGTGCGGCACTTGCATAACGCGATGTCCATATGGAGCAATCTCACAGGATGGTACAGGGAAAATCACAGTCATGGGTGCACTCTGTCAAGCCTGCGGGACATGTGCTGGTGACTGTCCACAAGATGCAATCTATATGCCAAACTTCACTAGTGAACAAATCGAAGCACAGATAGAGATTGCGTTACAAGATGAACCCGAGAACAAGATTATTGCTTTTGCATGTGCTTTCTGTTCGTATAGAGGCTCAGACCTAGCTGGCATTTCGCGAATGCAGTATCCAACCAACGCAAGAGTCATTCGTGCAATGTGTTCAGGAAGGTATTCGACAAAGTTTGCTCAGAAAGCATTTGATCTAGGTGCAGGAGCTGTTCTCTATTCTGGATGCCACCAACCAGCAGACTGTCACTTCCAGACAGGCAACCACTGGATGGCCAAACGCGAACCAAGAATCAGGGGATGGATGAAGAGGAATAATATCGAGGAAGAAAGATTCAGAATTGAGTGGGTTTCCGCGGGTGAAGGTAAGAAGTGGCAGACCATTATGAACGAGTTATCAGAGGTTGTGAAGACGCCCAGGAAAGTAATACCCAAGTCAAAGAAACCTGTAACTACAAAAACCAAAGCCCCATCTGAACCAAAATCAGCAGTCAAACCAAAATCAAAGACTAAGCCAAAAGTGAAACCAAAAACGAAATCTAGCAGCACCACCCAAAAGAGTGTTAGTAAAAAGAAGACAGTGAAGAAGGTGTGATTGGAATAGCAGACGACATTCAAAACCAAAAGCTGAACGAACTCAGGGAAGCTGCAAAACCTTGTTTTCAATGCGGGATTTGTACGTCCTCCTGTCCGGTCTTTAGAGTAGCACCAGAGCTGAATCCAAGATTATCGGTTGATTCTATCATCACTAAAGGAGTGGTTCCAAAAGCGGGAAATGAATGGTTGTGTGCATATTGCCTAATGTGTGACCAGAGATGTCCAATGGGGGTTTCTCTTGCAGAGATTTTGATGGAGATCAAGAACATATCTGCGAGAGAAGGAAAAGCCCCACCAGACGTCATTGAATCAGCGGAAATGTTAATGGAATATGGTTGTCTATCACCTATCTCAGGTAGGTCTGAAAAGAAACGAGCTGAGTTAGGATTACCGGATCTACCCAGAGCAGATCCTGCTGAAGTCCAGAAGTTGTTCAAAGCGACCGGGGCTGCAGCTGTCTTAGAAGCTAATAAGAAACCAGTGGAGGAAGCTGCTGAATGAAGTATGCATTCTTTGTGGGATGTACACTGGCGTTTCGCCTTCAGTTCGCTGAAAAGTCAATCAGGATGGTGGCCCCAAAATTCGATATTAAGCTGGTTGACCTCCCGTTTACTTGTTGTCCAGAGCCAAATGCAGTTCGTGCCCTATCTGATGAAACTTGGTTGACTTTTGCTGCCAGGAATATTGCTCTTGCAGAGGCGGAGGGACTCGATATTTTGACTGCATGTGCAGGCTGCCATGAATCGTTATCCCTAGCTAAGCACGAGCTTGATACGAAATCAGAGAAAAAGAACAAGGTAAACGAAATCCTGAAGGATCTGGGCCTTGAATACAAAGGAACCTCATCGATAATTCATCTGCATCAGTTGTTGTTCGATGAAATTGGAGTTGAAACATTGTCTGCCAAGGTGACACGCCCAATTCCAATCAAGGTAGTTACTCATACCGGATGTCACCTCTTGAGACCTGAACGCATCCTTCATGTTGATAACGCAGAAGTTCCAGTGAAACTTGATTTATTGTGTGAGGCTCTGGGAATGGAGCCTTTGGAATATATGGATAAGACCATGTGTTGTGGAGCAGGGGTCAGGAAGACGAATTCAGTCACATCTTATGCTGTATTGCGAGAGAAGATGGCAAGCATGGAAATGGTGGAACCTGATGCAATTGTCGTCTTCTGTCCCACATGTTTCATAACCTTTGAGTCTGGGCAACGTGTGGCTAACAGGATTTTTGGTACTGATTTCAAGTTTCCAGTATTCTACTATACGGAGCTTCTAGCCATAGCAATGGGCCTTCCAGAAACGGACCTTCTGCTAGCTGAGCACCGAGTCAAAATCGATCTTCCAAAAAGTAAAGAAACTGAGGTGGATATGGGTAACTCAATGGCATCGAGTCTCTAAACTGCACACTCCCGAAACACTTTATTACTATCAATCGACCGCGCGAGCTGTCCGATGAAGGTCTGAGAAACTAATGTCCTCAACTTGACGCTTCACTGGAACGAGGTCACACATATGCCCGATAGACGGATAGGTGTTTTTCTTTGCCATTGTGGAAGTAACATTGCTGGCGTAGTAGACATTGAACAACTTGCGGAAGCAGTACAGAATCTTCCGAATGTTGAGTATGTGTCTGATTACAAGTATGTCTGTTCAAAACCAGGTCAACAGATAATAAAAGATAGTATCAAGAAACACAATCTAAATGGTATTGTGATTGCGTCCTGCTCTCCGAGAATGCACGAACCAACTTTTCGGCAAGTACTCCGGGAAACTGGTCTGAATCCATTCCTACTTGAAATTGCCAATATCAGAGAACACGTGAGTTGGATTCATGCGGATAATCCAATAGCAGCCACTGAAAAAGCGATTGACCTTCTAAAAATGGCCATTGCTCGAGCACGGCTCCTTGAGCCTCTTGTTGCACCAGAGGTGTCAATAAAGAGGGCAACATTAGTGGTTGGAGGCGGTATCGCGGGAATCTCAGCCGCTTTGGATCTAGCAAATGCGGGGTTTAAGGTCTACCTTGTCGAGAGAGAACCTAGCATCGGCGGTAAAATGAGCCGATGGGATAAAACATTCCCTACACTCGATTGTTCAAGCTGTATCCTGACCCCCAGAATGGCGGAGGTGGGCAATCACGAAAACATCACCCTCTTGACAATGGCGGAGGTCGAAGAGGTCAATGGATTTGTCGGGAATTTCAAGGTCAAAATTAGACAGAAGCCCAGGTATGTTGACATCGAGAAGTGTACTTCATGTGGCGACTGCTCGGACATCTGTCCGGTGGATATTCCAGCAGAGTTTGAAGCATACCTTTCATACAGGAAAGCAATCTACATTCCATTTGCTCAAGCAGTTCCATCATCATATCTTCTCGACATGAAAAACTGTCTCGGAGTGGATGCGGTTCGGTGTGGAAAGTGTAAGGTGGTCTGCGAGGCGGATGCAATCAACTATGACGATCATGATAAAATCATCGAGATCGAAGTTGGAACCATCATCGTGTCAACAGGCTTCGAACTTTTCGATGCCAGTATAAAGGATGAATATGGATACGGAGTATACCCGAACGTTGTCAATCTCGGTGAGATAGAACGTATGCTCAACTCTGCGGGTCCAACACAGGGCCATGTCGTTCGACCCTCGGATCTCAAAGAACCAAGCAAGATTGTCTATATTCAGTGTGTTGGTAGTCGAGATGAACTTACCAACAAGTATTGCTCACGAATCTGTTGCATGACCGCAATCAAGCAAGCTCGAATGATTACTGACAAGACGAATGCTAAAGTCTACATCTTCTATATTGACCTGCGTACATTCGGGAAAGGCTACGAGGAGTTTTACGAGAGTACTGCCAAAGCTGGTGTCACCTTCATCCGTGGGCGGGTAGGTGAAATCATCCAAGATGATAAAACCAATACACTCACAGTAAGAGGCGAGGACACTCTCCTTGGTAAGCCGATAAATCTTGAGGGTATTGGGCTTGTAGTATTATCAACAGGGGTGGTAGCACCTGAATCGACCAAGAAGATTGCTCACGCTCTGAATCTTAGCTTGTCACCGGATGGATTCTTGCTTGAAGCACATCCGAAACTGAGACCCGTTGACTCATTTAACGACGGGATATTTGTAGCTGGAATGGCTCAGGGACCAAAGGACATTCCTGACACAGTTGCACAAGCGAAAGCTGCAGCTTCTGGAGCAATGGCTCTAATGGGCAGAGGCAAGATCAGTATTGAGCCATACTACTCTGTTGTTGATGAAGATAAATGTGCAGGATGTCAAGTGTGTATCTCAGTTTGTCCATACAATGCTGTGACATTGAATGAACGGGGTCATGCTGAGGTGAACCCAGCCTTGTGTAAGGGATGTGGTACCTGTACATCTACATGTGCCAGTGGTGCTATCTCATCCCAGCATTACACAGACGGTCAGATATCAGCGATGATTGAAGAGTATCTCTCAGTACGTGAAGAAACCCAGTAATATGCCTCATTAGAGAGCCAAGTGTCTGCAATCTAGGGGTGATATAATGGAAAAAGTAACAGTCGCAATTTTGGCAGGAGGAAACTCCAAGAGATTTGGGTCAGAAAAGGCGCTGGCAGATTTCCAAGGCACCCCCCTCATCTCACACATGGTGAAAATCGCGAGGAAACTATCATCCGAAATCATGGTAGTTGTATCTGAAGAGGTGCAAGAGACAAAACTGCGTAAGGTTGTTCACGATGTTCAAGTAGTTGTGGACCCACCAGGTGAAATCAAGTGCGCACTATCTGGCGCGTTAACAGCTTTTGAGTACACTCTCACTCCGCACACCTTACTACTCCCTGTTGACACACCTCTCGCTTGTGTTGAATTATTGCAGATGTTGGTTCGATTGAGTTCAGGACATGGGGCAGTTGTACCATCATGGCCATCAGGATATATTGAACCACTTCATTCGGTCTATCTTGCAGAACATGCGTACTATCACGGTCTGAAGGTCATGGAAAAGGGATACCACAAGATGAGCGATATGCTAGATGCTCTTCAAAACGTACTTTTTGTTTCAACTGAAACACTCAAACAGGTTGACCCAGATTTAGATACATTTGTGAACTTCAACACACCCGGAGACCTCGAGAAAGCTGAAAGAAAAAGCTCCAAAAAACGCGGTCGTTAATCCATTGCATATTCATGTCTAATCCTGCAAGTACCTTCATGTCCTACCATGCAGGGTCCATAAGGATTCTCAGGAGTGCAGCGTTTACCGAACAATGAACAATCTACTGGGTCGACCATACCAAGAATCACCTCATGACATCTACAACCAGGTAGTATATCGACTGATTCGAATTCAGGAAATTCAAACCGAAGCCTAGCATCATGCGCGGCAAATTCCTTTCGAATGTAGTATCCAGACTTCTTTATGATTCCGAGTCCTCTCCAAGGTGCATCATCCAGATAGAAGGCTTGGGCAAGAACCTTCTGTGCAGCGAGATTGCCCTCGGGTTTGACAACTCGGGAATATTCATTTTCTGAGTCGGCTCGACCCTCTTGTATCTGCTTCAGGATCATGCGTATTGATTCTAAAACATCTAGAGGCTCGAAACCACCTGCTACACACGGTACACCTGTCTTCTCTGCAAATGGTTGGAATGCGTTTGTACCTACTATCGTCGACACATGCCCGGGAGTTATGAAGCCATCAACAGCAAATCCCTCGATGTTCACAAGAATCTCCATTGCAGGGGGAATCACCTTGAGGGAGGTCAGAATAGAGAAATTAGTTGGGAGGTCTCCTAGCAATTCCAGAGCAATAGTTGGGGCTGTGGTTTCAAATCCAACACCAACAAAGACAACTTCCTTGTTAGGATTATCACAGGCAACAGAAATAGCCTCTCCCGCGCCATAGACTACTCTAACGTCTGCACCAGCAGTGCGTTCTTTTGCCAACGAGGATTCTGTTGATGGAACACGAATCATATCGCCAAAGGTTGTGATTATATGCCCCTGTCGAGCAAGTTCAATAGCCATATCAACATCTTCTGCGGCGCTGACACAGACGGGACAACCGGGTCCTGCCACTAGCTTAAGAGATAGAGGGAGGAGAGATCGAACACCGTGTTGACTTATTGTATCTTCGTGGGTTCCGCAGACATGAACAATCCTTGTGTCAAGCCCCTTGTTTAGAAGTTCAATCTCTTTTACAACAGCTTGAGCATATCTAGCGTCACGGAATCCTGTGCTCATACTCATAAAATTTCAATCCGAACTCACTCTACATAGTTTTGTATAAAAGTGCAAATGTGTGTACATCAAGAAGTCTACTCTATTTCGCGTCCATCAAGAATAGCTAAAGCTTCACCAATTGTGATAGACAGCTTACTTGCTAGTTCTTTGGCTGTGATACGGGGATTCTTTGGTAGGATATAGTTCTGGGCATATCCAGCATTATTTGCAAAGAGGGGATTGCTCTTAGCAGTTTCGATGAGAAGTGAATATAGTGGATGACCCTTGAAATCTGCAATATTGATATCGATAATGCGACCTGATTCCTTTTTGGTAGATTTGGACTTTTGAGGTGTTTTCTTAGAATCAGGTAGAATGTCCTTGTTGTGTCTTGTCAGTCTCTCTTGCTTCAAGGCAGCGTCCCAACCTTAGTTTCCCGGCGGGCCTACAAAAAAGTAAGCTCTTTATTGAAATCCCATAGATGCGATATAAGCCTTGGGGAGCTGTCACTAAATTTCGTCATCTTCGTTGATAACGAATGAAAAATGGGAATGCTCTTCTTTACAGATGGCGCGTTTCCCTTGTAGTAAGGTTTAACAAGGCATACCTAAAAGCAACCCTAGATGAATTCCACTAAAGGAACACGAATGGGGAATGATTTGTTGCCTCATGGCATTCGAAGAATAGTTCTTGATGTTTTAAAACCTCACAGCCCACGTCTTACTGACCTTGCTTTGATGCTCTCGCGCGACGAGCGTGTCACTGGGCTGAACATCTCATTAAAAGAGGTAGATCAGAATACTGAAAGTATTACGATAACATTGGAGGGTGATGACCTCAGCTATGATAGTGTCAAGGAAATTCTTGAACAGGCAGGTGCTGTGAT
Organism: uncultured archaeon; assembly: GCA_964590575.1. Lineage (GTDB taxonomy): Archaea > Asgardarchaeota > Thorarchaeia > Thorarchaeales > Thorarchaeaceae > SMTZ1-45. Next base: position 18,942 of record CAZPWM010000017.1, on the reverse strand, counting down.
TCACTCAATTGACCAAGTTGTTGCAGGAAAAACATTTGTTGAAGAGGTGACTCTGCAACCAGAGAATACCTGAACAAAGTTCTAGCGATTCGCGAACTGATCACTTAGTTTCTTGCTCTCATCTTCAATCTTACGCCGCACCAAATTATGGATTTCCTGTTCGAAGACACTTGGAACTATCTTAACTACATTGCACAGTCTATCGACAATACCCTCAGCAAGCTTCGAGTATGAGGGAGGACTGCCAGTGACTATACCACGGATAATTACTTCACCTACACTAGAACTGACCACAGAACTAACCACACTCGCAATGATTCCTTGAGGATCCATGAAGAATGGCAGGTGAGTGTTATCATGAAGAATTACGAACCCCAGTTTTTCAGCAATGCTTTCAGTGTACCACTCAAGACTAGATTCTTTCATCCTGAGCTTGTTGGCGAATTCTGTCTTTGTGAGTGGATTTGGATGACTCCATGGGTGTCGTGTGACCATATACAGAGCAGCTCCAAAGAAGGGGTCAGCCTCTCGCGGGATACCTTCCTTAGAAACAAATCTACGAACAATATCGAGCGCCATATTCTCATAACGCTCATCGATTTTATTTTCCGTGAAAAATTCGTGGGCATTTCGTACAACCTTAACGATTAGCTGCGGGTTCACAGCCAAGTGCTCATCGTCAAAGTGTGTAACCATTGCCTTCGCTCCAGCATTGTCAATGAACAAAGAGTCGCTTAAAGTGCAGAGCTGGCTACGGAGTATATGACTCTTTTGCAAAAGAAATAGAGGTCAGTAATTTTGGCGCGTTGTTATCTTGCACGGTAGATTTTTTCTAATGTCCATCGAAGAGTTCTTTGAATCTCCTCCAATCTGGATTCATCACCGAAGTTTTTGACGATGACCTCATCGAGAATCTTATCCTCTGACTTAACTTCGAAATCGAAAGCGTCTTCCCACTCAATCTCACCGTTCTCAACGCGATGACGATCTTCCTGCTGGAACTTACCAAGTATGTCCTGAACAAAGAATCTAGCAAATGCCCCTCGTGTGATGTTATATACTGCATGGTCAGCAGGAATGACCCTCAGATTCTGTTCAATGACCTCAATAGTAGCTAGTTCCAGATCACCCGGTTTGTTTAGTATTGCAATGTTCCGGGGTTCACCGGATGCAACCAATGATTCTGTAGGTGTCATAACAGGAGTTTCCATAGCTACATCAGCTGTAGTGAAGCTGCCTTGACCGATTGTGGAGTCCAGAGCTTGGATGAATTCCTGCAGTTGCTCTATCCGTTCTCTCAGTCTATCGAGTTCTTCACCAAGTTGAGTTCGTAATTCTAACAACACGCGAATTTCGGGATTTGACACTGCATACACCAACATATCATGCGGACACCTTGAAGAGATATCCAGTACTATATGTTTGATTGTATTATTAGAACTCGTAGAAGATAGATTCTCTCGGAATTAATGAGTGAAGAGCTAATCATTCTTCGACTGCTGCTACTGAGATAGCAAAGTCAGGGCATTCCATCTCGCACAACTTACAGACCTTGCATGCTTCTAGGTCAACAACCATTGGAAGGAAAAAACCACGGTTGTCAACGACTTCAGATTTTTTCAAAACACCATGCGGACAAACGGAGATGCAGATATGACAACCCTTACAGAGCTTGGGGTCGACAACGATTGCTTTCGCTTTCTTTGCCATCGCGTGCGTCTCCGATTCTCTCCCCGGACTAATGGAGATATAACGATATTCATCTGAACCATTACAGCGAGCATTATATACTGTCCAACATGACTCTATTGCAGTAGGTGTAAAAAAAATTGAAGCAGTACTTGGTTTTCATGTGCTCAAAATGCCGTAATTTCACAAATGCACCAGTTAAGCAGAAGCGGAGGAGGTGTAGTTACTGTGGTACCATCATTGATGTATCTAAAGCTGCATCAGCTCTATTCGACACACCTGAAAAAGCTTCAGCAGCAGTGAAGGAATTTAATGCTTCAAGAGGAGGAGATGAATTTGAAAAGGCGGTTGAGAGATCTAGAGAGCGAGTAATTGCCCTTCTCCCAAAAGAACGTGTGACTATCGAAAACATCTCCTCTAAGGATGAGGAATCTAGACCACCTGGTAAGAGAACTCGATTGATAGAACTGCTTCACAATGAAGCCCAAAAAAAACCATGCTCTCTGGATCGAATAGAAGAATTGTGTTCAGACTATGAACTAGAATGGAATTGGGTTGAGGGCCAACTAGAAGCTCTCTCAAATGATGGAACGTTGATTTTCCCCAGACCTTGGTCAGTGCAACTTGTTGTAGCTGAGGATATGACCAAGTCTAAAGATGTTTTTAGCAAGGATGTCACTGTGGAGATTCTAAATCTTCTCCAAGGATCTAAGAAAGCATTGAGAGTCACTGATCTCATCAAGAGATTTGGAGAGAGGGGAATCTCTGAAGAATCTGTAGAAACCTCTCTTGAAAAACTCATGCAAAAAGGAGAGATTTTTGAACCAAAGAGTGGTTACATCAGCCAAGCATGATAGTTTCGATTAGTTGAATAGGGCTCAATCGTAAAAGAATGTGGAAGATATGCCAATAGTAGAACTTGTTGCCATAAGAACTCTGGAACATAATCCAGACATCGGTCTCGATGTTGTGGATCTCATAGTTCTATTCTGGATGTATTCCAATCCATATGACAACAACCGTCGTCAACTTAGTTCCATGCGGAACATCCTCAAGATGTCTGAAACTTTGCAGATACCAGGTGGGGGACTGGATGTCACAGAAGAGGAACTAACACAGATAGTCCTAGGCAGTCTTCAGAAACTCAAAAACAGAGGACTTGTCTATATACGCTCAGCAGGAGTTCACTTTGTGAATGGGACTTTAACTGAGGAGGGGGTCGATCTCGTGAAACGGTCGGTGAAGACTCCAGTTCTCAGACGCGTCACAGCAGAGTTCGGGAACAACCCCTAAGCGGGTCATTTGAATTCGGGCAAGTGACAATGTTTAAATGCAAAACTCTTCCGAAACCGAGTAACTGCTCAACTGAGACATCTGTTTCTGAACCAATGGAAGCAGTGCAGACAACTAGTTCTGCTCGCGAGAACAGTCTGTATACGTGTGCCGGTAGGTTCGAAGTGGTTGTGAAGAGCGGAATGATGACTTTACAGCTTACAGAGTAAGCAAAATAAAGTCCCCACAGCGGAAGTGAGGCAAAATGCCATCATATGGATATTCAATCATAGGCATTGACCCGGATAGGACAGCCATAGCCAGTGGAAGAAACATGCGGGTTTCCCCAAAACAATGTAGAGAGGTCTGCAATCACATTCAGGGAATGATGTTAGACAAGGCAATCGACCTTCTAGAACTAGTAATGGAAGAAAAGGCCTGGATCCCTTATAGGCGCCATAAGAAGAAGCGCGGACATCATTCTGGAATGAAGAGATGGCCAGCAGGTGGTCATCCTGTAAAAGCTTCAGAGCATATCATAAAAGTTCTGAAGAATGCGGAGGCAAATGCAGACAGTAAGGGCCTTGATATCGACCGTCTCAGGATAGTCCATGCTGCAACACAGCATGGTCGGGTCTACAAGAAATTCATCGAGCGAGGATTCGGTCGAAGTACCCCTTACACTGAGAATACATCCCATGTGGAGATCGTACTGGAAGAGGTGGGTTAAATGTCGGCTGTCAAATATTTCATAGAACAAAACTCCCGCAAACTCGCGATTGATGAATTCCTAGCTAAAGAACTAAATGCTGCAGGATATGGCGGTGTTGAGATCAGAAAAATGCCCATGAAATCAGAGGTTGTGATTCATGCCTCAAGACCAGGTGTTGTAATTGGTCGTCGTGGTGCTAAGATTAGAGAACTAACCTACATTTTGGAGAATGAGTTCGGGATAGAAAATGTCCAAATTGAGGTTAGTGAAATTGAGAATCCATGGTTGGATGCAGCTGTGATGGCTTCGCGATTAGCCAGACAGCTTGAGAGAGGAGTTCGCTTTCGTAGAATGGCTTATTGGATTCTCAGGCGAGTTATGAGAGCTGGTGCAACAGGCTGTGAGATAATTGTCAAGGGTAAATTATCAAGCAGAAGAGCGCGATATCAGAAATTCAAACAGGGAATTATAGCAAAGACTGGAGAACCTGCAGATGTCTTTGTTGACCACGCAAATGATCGAGCCGTCTTAAAACCGGGAGTCATTGGTATAACAGTCCGAATTATGAAACCTGAATCCAAACTTCCTGGAGTGATTCATATCAAACCACCAAGACCCAAGAAGAAAGAAGAGATAGAGCTCGTTAAGAAACAAAAGGAAGAAGAACCTGAAGACACCGAGGCTGTTGAAGAGTCACTTGAGGGAATCACAGACATTGATGAACTCCGGGAGCTTGAGGAGCTTGATGGACTCGAGTTAGTGGATGAGCCCATTGAAGTGGAGAAAGAAACTCCACCGGAACCTAAGAAGGAAGTAGCTCCCGAGTTAGAGGAACCAGAGCCGGAGGATGAGTCTGAAGAGTCTGCTGAAGAAGCAATTTTGGAAGATCTCAAAGAATTGGAGTCTTTAGATGATGGAGGTTCTGAATAGTGCCAGGACTAAAAACCAAAGAGATTAGAAAACTGACCCTTGCAGAGCGTCAGAAAAAGCTGGATGAGCTATACAATGAAATGTCCCGCATCAGAACTGAAACAGCAACTGGTGGCGGCACTGAGAACCCGTACCGGATTCGAAATGTGAGAAAAGCAATCGCACGCATTCTCACCATTCAGCATGAAGAGGAGAGGGAGGCACAAGTATGAAAATCACTCCTCAGAATATAGTAATGCATGAACTTGTGGGTCTGTCAACACACATTGTTGAATCAAAAGACTCCAATTACGTGTGTAGGAAAGGAGTCATCCTGAATGAGTCTAAAGAGATGATTCAGATTGACACAGAGCAAGGGACAATATCTGTTCCAAAGGCAATCTGTGTTTTTGATATGACTCTCCCGGATAACAGAGTGGTCCGAATCGATGGAGGACTGCTCAGGGGAAGACCAGAGGATAGGATGAAGAAGCGCCTTAATAGGAGATGGTGATTGTGGCTGAAACAAAGAGTAAAGTCCGTAATATTGGCATCCCAAACGTGAAGCCTCCTGAAAAGGTATGTGACGACCCGAATTGTCCATTTCATGGCAATCTATCGGTCCGAGGGCGTGTAATGGAAGGAATCGTCACTAGTACTAAGATGTACAAGACAATCGCTTTTCAGACCGATTTTCTAAGTCTAGTAAAGAAATACTCACGGTATGAACGTCGACGATCCAAAAAACTGGCACACTTACCTCCGTGTATCGAAGTGAAAGTTGGCGATATTGTCAAGGTGATTGAATGCCGTCCACTAAGCAAGAATGTGTCAAGTGTTGTTGTGGCCTTCACTCCCGCAGATACAGGCGCAAAGGAGGAATAATTCATGTCAAGAAAAGTTGGTAGAGGAATTCAAAGATTCATCCCACGAATCGCGCGAGGGCTCCCAATCGGTGCCACCATTATGTGTGCAGACAACTCTGGAGCTAAAGAACTCCAGCTGATTACTGTCTTTGGATATAAGGGAAAACTGCGGAAGTTGGGGAAGGCTGGAGTCGGTGACATGGTCAACGTGTCTGTCATCAAAGGAAAGCAAGAACTGCGAAAACAGGTGATTTCGGCTATAATTGTAAGACAGAAAAAGCCATACAGAAGACCCGATGGGACTTGGATGCAGTTCGAGGATAATGCAGCAGTCCTGATCAAGCCTGGAGGCGAACCACAGGGTTCTGAATTGAGAGGACCTATGGCAAGAGAGGTCACGATGAAGTGGCCAAGAGTAGCCGCGATTGCATCAAAGATTGTATGAGGGTGTGAATGATGGTAAAGAAACCAAGCTCAAAAGCTCCAAGGAAACAACGCAGGCGAATCATGAATGCACCTATACATGAGCGGAAAAATTTGCTCAAGGCTCGACTCGACGAGTTCCTTACGGAAGAATATGGTCTACGTTCACTCGTTATCAAGAAAGGTGATCTTGTTAGAATCATGAGAGGACAATTTCGTGATACAGAGAGCAAGGTAACCCTTGTTAGCTACAAAAAAGGAGTAGTCTATCTTGACAACACTACGATTACTAAAGCTGATGGAAAAGAAGCTGCAGTTCCAGTTCATCCTTCAAATCTCATGCTAGTAAAATTGGAAATGGATGATGAGAGAAAGACCCTGATAGAACGTAAAGTGATGAAAATCACGGAGAGTGAGGAATAATGGCAAGAAGAGGTCAAAAGAAACACCTGAAACGGCTACCCGCACCTAGACACTGGCCAATCAAGAGAAAAGAAGACAAGTTCACCACTCGAGTGATACCAGGACCACATCCCAAAGAACACTGTCTCACACTCGCAGTCCTTCTGAGAGAAGTACTCGGATATGCAGAGAACATGCGGGAAGTGAAAGCAATACTCTCCAGCGGCGACATTAGGGTTGATGGCGAGATTCGAAAAGAAGGTCGATTTCCAGTAGGACTTATGGATGTCGTGGAAATCACAAGCTCAGGAGAACGCTTCAGACTCCTCCCAAAGCCACGAGGCGGTCTGAGATTGGTCAAGATTGATGATTCAGAAGCTAAGTACAAACTATGTCGGATTGAAACCAAAACCATGGTCAAAGGCGGGAAAATTCAATTTGGGCTTCATGATGGAAGAACTCTATTACTTCCAGAGGACGAAAAACCTTCGGATTATCAAACACTTGATACTCTAAAGATTGGAATACCCACGCAGAAACTCATGAAGACTATCAATCTCGACAAAGGCGCATATGCAGTGGTTTCACGTGGTAAGAACGTTGGAATCGAAGGAAAAATCCTCGATATCGAGAAGAGAATTGGCACACATGCCAGTACAGTTACACTACAGGACCCTGATGGAAACAGGGTCCAGACAGCTCTTGAATATGTCTTTGTCGTAGGTAAGAGTAAGCCAGAGGTTACTCTAGACTCTGAAGGAGGTAGTTCAGAGTGAGTATTGAGAATGAACAAATCTTCGTTGAGGACTGGAAAGCGTATCCTATGAGAGAGCCGCAAATCGCGAAGGTAATTATAGACGTTTGCACCGGCGGTGGTGAACCTCTCGCAAAAGCTGCAACCATTCTTGAAGATCTAACTGGACAGACTCCAACTGAGTCAAAAGCTCGTCAGACTGTTCGAGACTTCGGCATTCGTAGAAAAGAACCAATTGCAGTACGAGTTACTCTAAGGCACAAGAAAGCGGAGCAGTTTCTTGCGAAAGCCTTGAAGGCAAAGGATGATGTATTGCTCATCAAAAACTGGGATCTTGATGGTAACTTTGCTTTTGGCATTTCAGAGCATATTGACATACCAGATGTGAAATACGACCCACAACTTGGGATTCAGGGTATGAATATCACAGTATGTATTGAACGACCTGGCTTTAGAGTGAAGCGCAGACGAAGAAAACAGACGAAGGTTCCATACAGGCATCGCCTGACTGCAGAAGAAAGCATGGTCTTCGTGAAGAACAAATTCGGAATTGAGATACTCGAAAAGGAGCGTGAGCGGACATATCTGTTCTGAGGTGATCATTGATGAGTGCAAAGAAAGAACGGACTAAACAACGTAAGAAGATGGGCAAAGGCAGCAGAAAATGCGTCCGCTGCGGCACACACCAAGCTATAATCAGATCTTATGGTCTGTACATGTGTCGACGCTGCTTTAGAGAAACTGCAGTGAAACTAGGTTTCCGCAAGTATGCATGAGGAGGCTATACAGAAAATGACACTACTAGATCCATTGGCTGATGCAATGTCAAACATCTATAACAGTGAGATTGTGGGCAAACCAGAAGTGGTTATTGCTCCAGCATCACGCTTGCTAGAGAAAGTATTGCAGGTCATGCAATCGAAGGGGTACATCGGAGAGTTTGAACGGATTGATGATGGAAGAGCTGGAAGATTCCGCATTCAACTTATGGGCCGTACAAACAAGTGTGGTGTAATCAAGCCTAGATTCCCTGTTCGAAGAGATGGTTTTGAGAAATTCGAGAAACGCTTCCTACCAGCCTATAACTATGGTATTCTGATTGTCACAACTCCTGAAGGAGTGATGACTCACCGAGATGCCAAGACACGTGGGATTGGAGGAAGATTACTAGCATATGTGTATTGAGGAGATCTGACAAATGTCTGAAGAAACAGTCTATGAAAAACGGATTGAAATTCCCAGTGAGTGTCAGGTTTCCCTAGAGGACAAGACAGTCAAAATCAATGGTCCAAAGGGTTCACTGGAACGGTCATTTCCAGAGCCGCAGACTAAGATTAAGAAAGAGGGCAATGAGCTAATTGTCACCACTCATATTAATCGGAAGAAGTCCAGAGCTCTTGTCGGGACAGTCATAGCACATGTTCGTAACATGTTAACTGGCGTGCAGCATGGTTATGAATATGAATTGAAGATTGTGTACAGTCACTTCCCAATCACTATGGAAATTCGTAAAGATATTGTGATTATCAAGAACTTCATTGGAGAGCGTGGTATCAGGACTGCTCGTCTGATTGGAGATGTCCAAGTGAAAACCACTGAAGATGAAGTCTTCATCACTGGAATCGATATTGAACATGTGTCACAGAGTGCAGCCAATATCCAACAAGCTTGTAAGATCCGTGATAAAGACCGAAGAGTTTTCCTTGATGGAATCTATGTCATCAGGAAGAAGAAAGGCGAGGTAACAAAGTCAATAGTATAGGAGAGGCCATGATATGTCAAAGAAGCCCGAACTGAAAGACTTACCCGGCGTGGGTCCAAAGCTAGAAGAGAAGCTTAGAGAGGCTGGTATTAAAACAGTGCTGAGTATGTCCCGCGCAAAAGCCGACAAACTCGCCGGAAAGGTAGAGGGTCTAAGTGAGAGCGGTGCTGCAAAGCTGATTACAGCTGCACAAGGATTGCTTCCCGATGCTAAGCTTTCAAAGAAGAAAGCTGAGGAGAAGAAGCCATCTAAAAAGGCTGAAGCAAAACCAGAAAAGAAAGTCGCTCCAAAGAAAGCTGAAGATACAAAGCCTAAGAAAAAGAAAGCAGCTCCTAAGAAGAAGGTAAAGGTCGAAGTGCCACTTAGAGTGAAAAATACAGACCAACGGATTCTGAGGATTGCAATGCAGAAAAAGGCTCGTATGCCCAAATTCCGTCATGCGCATGCTCACCGATGGATTCGTGTAAGCGACTCCTGGCGAAAAGTCAGAGGAATTGATAGCGCAACTCGTGAGAAACGAAAGGGGCGAATTGCAATGGTGTCTTCAGGGTATCGCACGCCAAAGAGTGTGAGAGACCTGCATCCATCATTGTACGTAGAAGTCAGAGTTCACAGAGCATCTGAGCTGGAAGTACTAGATCCAGAAGTACATGCAGTTCGTATAGCAGCCACTGTGGGATTCAGGAAGCGACAAGATATCATAGCCGCTGCTGATGCAAAACTCCTGAGAGTGCTCAACCCTGGACGAAGCGAAGAGGTTGAAGAGGAAGACCTCTTCACAGATCTTGACTTGGAGGAGGACTAGTAATGAAACTTAGTACTCAGAAAAGATTAGCCGCAGATGTGATGAAATGTGGTCAGACCCGTGTATGGATGGATCCTGATTTCGAGGATGAGATTAGTCTAGCGATTACCCGGGATGATGTCCGACGTCTTGTGGATGAAGGAGCTATTCAGAAGAGACCAGTCCGCGGTGTCAGTAGAGGTCGTGCACGATACAATCTTCGCCAGAAGCGAAAAGGTCAGAGGACAGGTCCAGGAAGGAAGAAAGGAAAAGCAACATCCAAACTAAGCGGCAAGGACCGATGGATGATGAAGATACGACCAATGCGGAAGGAACTTCACAAACTTCGGGAAGAGGGAAAGATTGCCCCCAAGGTCTATAGAGAGCTGTATCTAAAGGCTAAAGGAAATGCATTCCGAAACACTGCCCATCTTAGAACATACATATCTGAGCGGAGGCTGTCCAAATAATGGCACATGGACCAACATATAGAGTCAAGTTTCGACGCAGGAGAGAAGGCAAGACCAACTACTATCGTCGTAGACGTCTGCTACTCTCTAAACGCCCAAGACTCGTAGTGAGAAAGACAAATACAAACACAATAGTACAGATAGTCAATGCTAGTGTTGTCGGTGATTCAACTGTTGCATCTGCCATCTCCGCTGAGCTTGGCGACCATGGATGGACCGCTGGAACAGGGAACATCCCTGCTGCATACTTGACAGGTTTCTTAGTAGGTCTAAGAGCTAAAAGCAGAGGTGTGAAAGAAGCTGTACTAGATGTGGGGCTGAATCCTCCAGTTAAAGGTTCAAGGATTTATGCAGCATTGAAAGGCGCTGTTGATGCAGGTCTTGAGGTGCCTCATAGTCCAGAGATCCTCCCTGATGAATCAAGAATCTCGGGCGAGCACATTGTAGCATCTTACAACCACTTTGGTGACAAGTCAAACATGTTTAGTGAGTTAGGGAAAAAGAAAACGACCATAACGACTATTCCCAAGAAGGTCGAAACGGTCAAGAAAGCTCTCGAAGCTATTCCCGCTGCTCAACTGAAGAAGAAGAAGACAACCAAAGCGCCAACGAAGAAGGCTGCTGCTGAAAAAGCAAAGAAACCCAAGAGAGAGAGACCCTCTGTCAAACCTCCACGGGCTATACCTCGGAAACCAAAGCCAAAGAAGTTGATAGCTAGAGGCAAAGGGAAGAAAGGCAAGAGGCGTACCGCATAGGGGATGATATGTGATGAGTAAACAAAGAAGACGAAGACAACCTCGCCAAGAGATTAACCCGCTAGATGAGTGGGTTCCCAAGACAAAACTTGGTAGACTGGTGAAGGAAGGACACATCAACTCTATTGATGAGATTTTGCAGAACAACTATAGAATTAGAGAACCTGAGATTGTAGATGCTCTGTTTCCAGATCTCCGACAGGAAGTTGTAGATGTATCTCTTGTACAGCGACAGTCTGATAGTGGGCAGCAGAAAAGTTTCAGAATTACTGTTGTTGTTGGTAATGGTGAAGGTGTTATTGGAATTGGTGTTGGTAAGGCGCCCGAATTTGTACCATCTGTACGAGCAGCTGAAGCAAGAGCCAAGCTAAACATCACGATGTTCCGAAGGGGCTGTGGTTCTTGGGAATGTAGATGTCAGGATCCTCATAGTATTCCATTCCAAGTTGATGGATCTTCTGGGTCAGTATCTGTAACACTTAGGCCAGCACCAAAGGGAACAGGTCTCGTTACAGCAGATGTCGGAAAGATTGTGCTAAGAATCGCAGGACTGCATGATGTCTGGTCGATTTCAAAAGGACGGTCTCGAACTTCATCGAACTTTGCAAAAGCTTTCGTTAATGCGTTGATAAAGACGTACCAAATGCTTCCACCGCAAGAGTGGGTTACATCAGGAGCTGCTGAAATATGAGCGAAGCAGAGAAGGTTGTACTTGTTATTCGAGTGCGAGGACAGGTCAGAGTAAGGCCACAGATTGAAGACACATTAGACAAGCTTCTACTTGGACGACTTCATCAAGCAAGGATATTGGAGGTCACACCTAGCCTGCAAGGTATGATTACGAAAGCCAAAGACTACATTACTTGGGGAGAGCCCTCTGAAGAGGTCATTGTAAAGCTACTCACAAAAAGAGGGCGCTTGCCCGGAAATGGAAGACTTACTGACAGCTACGTGAAGAAGAACTCAAAGTATAGTAGTATCAGTGCTCTCGCAAAGGCAATAGCCTCGGGGAAGGCAAGTGTCAAAGATGTAGAGGGACTAAAGCCAGTATTCAGACTAACTCCACCCAGCAAGGGCTATAATGGAAAGAAGAACCTCAGCGTGGGCATGGGGGGAATTACTGGAGACCGTGGGGAAGATATCAATAGTCTTGCCCTAAGAATGATATGAGGTGTAAAAAAATGTCTTGGGACGACCGTGATGATGAAACCAGGAAGAAACTCCGACGCTGGTTTGGTGATTTCATCCCAGAGGAGATGTTCCGTCAGATCGAGGAGATGATGGAACGAATGATGAGTGAGATGAATGAAGGCACACTATTTGATAGTGAAGCATTTGAAGAGATGGTCAAGAATCCTAGAGGTACTAGTCCATTCGTTTTCGGATTCTCAATGAAAGCAGGCCCAGATGGAAAACCCATCATTCAGCGCTTTGGAAATCCACCGATGGATGAAGGTGCGGAATCAACTCCCAGCTTGGAACCCCTAGTGGATGTTGTCGAAGAGAACGACGAGATAATCGTTGTTGCAGAGCTACCAGGTGTGGAAAGGGATGAGATAAAGGTACGAATCAAGGGAACATCAATCACAATTCATGCAGATAACCCTGAAAGACCCTATCATAAAGTCATTGAGCTTCCATCTAAAGTTCTGCAGGATGGTGCGAAATCAGCGATTCGTAATGGCGTACTGGAGGTGCGCCTCAAAAAGGCATAGAGAGGAGAATCTGAAAATGCAGAAACGAGGATCAAAGAAAATTAACAAATTGAGAGCTATCCGTTCGGCTGGATATGGTCGTACCAAAGGTCATCGAGCTGCTGGACAAAGAGGCGGTAAAGGAATGGCCGGGTCCAAAAAGCATCACTACATCAAAGTGATGCAGGAGAACCCCAGGTATTTTGGCAAGTGGGGCTTTAAGAGACCACAGAAGGTGATTGATAACCTCGTCGCTATCAATATTGGAGATATTGATGAAGCTGCAGACAGGCTTGTAGAGCAGGGTGTTGCCACAATGACCGGGAAGAGATACAACATTGATGTATCCAAGATGGGAATTGATAGAATCCTGGGTTCTGGAAAAGTGACCCGAAAGTTGAATCTAGTTGGTGTGAAAGCTATTACTCCAAGAGCCAGGGAGAAAGTCGCGGGTATCGGAGGTACTATCGACCTTCCAGTTGAATAATCCGTCTGGAAAGCTTTAAAGGTGAAGGCCAGCTGGACCCGAAAAGACCCTTCAGGAGACAAATGTGAATGACCAGTACGTTCCTCAAAGCATTATCTCCATTTGTAAGGATAATGCCGGAAGTAAAAGCTCCAGATCGCGAGGTGAGCTTTAGAGAGAAATTTGTCTGGACTGCTCTTATTCTCATAATATTCCTTATCATGTCACACATGCCACTATATGGCGTGGACAAGAATGTAGGAACAGACTATCTCTGGGCAATGAGAGTTATTCTTGCTAGTACCCGTGGTACCTTGATGGAGCTTGGAATCGGTCCTATTGTCACTGCAGGTCTGGTCATGCAGCTTCTTTCAGGCTCAAAGATCATCAACGTGGACTTTGGAGACCCAGAAGACAGAGCTCTGTTCACCGGTGGTCAGAAAGTCATCGCGCTGCTCATGACTGCATTCCAAGCAATTGCTTACATTCTTGGTAACGCATATGGTGAATTACAACCCACAGATGCGGTCATCGTCTTCGCCCAGTTGCTCATGTCAGGAATCATCGTTATCCTCATGGATGAACTGGTTCAGAAAGGATGGGGTCTTGGATCTGGCGTTTCACTCTTCATCATGACCAATGTTGCAGGTCAAGTAATGTACAACATGCTCAATTTCATTGACCTAGAGGGTGCTTCACCACTTGGTTACATGGGTGGAGCTGCAAACGAATTCCCAACAAATCTCCCGAAGGGAATCATCGCTGCTCTGATTGGCAATCTTATGAGAGCGTTTGGAATTGGGGTATCACAAGGGGAAGTTGTCGAATTAGGTTGGTTCTTAGTCCGGAACGGGTATGACCCGAGTATATTATCATTAGCAGTCACGTTCATCATATTTGGCGCAGTGATATGGATGGAGTCTGTCCGAGTGGAGATTCCATTACAGTATGCAAAATATAGAGGGATGAAAGCACGGTATCCAATCAAACTCCTATATACTTCAAACATACCAGTCATCTTGGCTCAGGCACTGTATGCAAACATTCTGTTCTTTGGTCAGATAATCTGGGGAGCTTTCAATCCGGAAAATAATAATCCATTTCTGAACTTGATAGGCACCTTCTATCGAGATAGCACCAATGGTCGTATGGTAGCAGATGGGGGTTTGGCCAAATATATCACGCCGCCTCAGGGCATATTCCGTCTTGCGGAAGAGGGTATAGAAGGATGGCTGCACGTCTTCATCTATGCGGCACTTATGATACTGCTCTGCTGGGGCTTCAGTAAGATTTGGGTTGACATCTCAGGTATTGCTCCTAGAGATGTATCTAGGCAACTACTCAATTCAGGATACATCATTCCAGGTTTCAGAACCAGCGAGAAAGTACTCGAGAGACTTCTTGAGCGCTACATCCCAGTGGTAGCAGGGCTAGGAGGACTCCTAATTGGAATACTAGCGGCCGCTGCAGATATCATGGGAGCGCTTGCGAGTGGGACAGGTATATTGCTTATGGTATCAATCATCAAACAATACTATGAGCAAATAGCAAAAGAACAACTTGCAGGCATAGGTGGCGAAGGAGTCGCAGGACTCCTCGGTATAATCTAGAATGTACTAAAGGGAGTCTTCGACTCCCTTCATGTCCTATTTCTTTTCTTTGTAATTTCAGAACGACCCAAAGATTATTCGAAGATGTGTTCAAGGGGATGGTAGTATAGTGGCAAGGTGATTCAGGATTGGATGAATGGCTCATGCATCTGAAGTATAGTCCTCTTCCTCTGCTAGCTTCCTCATCGAATAATGCAATCAGGTATCACGTCAGCAGGGACCTGTTGGCAGAAGAGTCAGACTCTCTAGAACACATATGGGAAATGAAGCAAGTTACTAGACTGTTCAAAAAACAACAAGAGGATGGATCTTGGCGGTATCCAAATCCAAAGGAGGACATCAGATCTGTCAAGAATTACAACCAAGTTGAAACCTTCAGAAATCTTGCAATCCTGATTGAAAAGTATCTCCTGAATAGAAACCATCCAGGTGTTGAAAAAGCTGCTGAGTTCTTGTTTGGATGTCAGACTGATGAGGGGGATTTTCGAGGGGTATACTGGAACCAATATACTCCTAACTATTCTGCAGCATTCATGGAGCTGCTCATCAAAGCTGGATATCATAAGGATAGTCGGATAAAGCTAGGACTCGACTGGTTGTTATCAATTCGTCAGGATGATGGAGCATGGGTCATCCCATTTAGGACAGCTAATCTTGGTATCAGAGACTCCATTGTTCGGTTGGACCCAGTCCAGCCAGATAAGAGTAAACCATCCTCGCATATGGTGACAGGAGTTGTTTTACGAGCCTTCGCGGCACATCCAAAGTACAAAAACCGGCTAGATGTGAAAAAAGCAGGTAAGCTTCTGGCATCGCGAATCTTCAAAGCTGATAATTACACAGACAGGAAAGCTCCAGATTTTTGGACTCGCTTCTCATTTCCTTTCTGGTTCACGGATCTTCTCTCCGCACTCGACTCTCTCTCCCATTTAGGTTTCTCAATCGAACATCCCCAGATTCGTGAAGGTGTGGACTGGTTCTTAAACAATCAAAAAACCCACGGTCTCTGGGACCTCAAACTTGTGCGAGGTAGTGACAAGAGTCAGACCCACTGGGTAAGTTTCGTAGTGTGTAGGACCTTGAAACGTCTGCTTTCTTAGGAGTTAGACTCGAGGCGAGTGTACAGAAGGAATTATAACAGGGCCATCTAACCCAGCGCCTAATCTTCAGAAGACGGTGAATCAACCATGGCTGAGTCGCGAAATATCGTGATTGTAACAGGCATCCCAGGAGTAGGAAAAACTACCGTTATCAACACAGCTGTTGATCAGGTCAGAGAGAAACATGGCGAGAATGTTCTCATTCTTAACTTCGGAACAGAGATGTTCGAGGTTGCAACAAAGGCGGGTCATGTGAAGGACCGAGATGAGATGCGGAAGTTACCCACTTCTCTTCAACGAGAGAACCAGAAACAGGCCGGAGTAGCTATAGCTGAGAAATCAAAGTCAGCCAAGGTCATTGTAGATACTCACACTCTCATCCAGACAAACAATGGGTTCTTGATTGGACTTCCTGAGTGGGTTGTGAATGCAATTAAACCTAAGACGGTGGTCCTTGTCGAAGCAGATTCAGAGAAGATTGCCAGTCGAAGAACTGGAGATGAATCTCGAATACGAGATGCACAAGCAGTTGCAGACATTCAGATTCATCAGGAGATGTGCAGGGCTGCTGCGGTAGCAGTTGGCACCATTACAGGAGCGACCGTCAGAATAATCAAGAACCGTGAAGGTCTTGTAGAAGAGGCAGCTTCAGAACTCGCAGACACACTAATGGAGTAGAAATGAAATGCAAGATATCTGGGGAAATTTCATGGCTTGGTTCGAATCCGTCTTTGCAGTGTTTAAATTACCACCGTTTGCAGGGCTCTTCATCTTGTTTATCTCACTAGGCATTTCTACAATTAGTAATCTAGCAATGAAACGTTTCACAGACATGCGTAGATTGAACCGGTACCAACTGGAAATCAAGCAATACAAAGAAATGGAACAAAAAGCGCAAAAGACTCAGAATGAGAAACTCATGAAGAAAGTGAAGCGGCGGAAATCATACATTGATAGAATTCAGCGAGAACAAATGGGAGCTAGATGTAAGCCATCTTTGCTCTTCTTTATCCCATTCATCGTCATATTCCAAGTCCTTAGGGGGTTCTATAGTACTGGAGGTGTCGACGATATTGTGGTCGTTCTCCCATTCAATATCCAAAAGGTGCTACCTTTCTTCATTGGATTTGCTGGACAACCTACCGCTGCTGGTTTTGGATTGTCCTTTTACGCGTTCTATTTTCTTGTCGGGCTTGGGCTTTCAAGCATCCTACAGCGAATCATGGGCACTCAGGTACTTACTTCATAGGCGTTTCTGTCAGAAGAACTAGTCAATTACGAATTATTTCGAAAGTACGAGATCTAGAAAAAGGCGTAATGCTGCGAGGAGATTTCCCCCACACCGCTTTGCTTAAAAGGACAGACAAGACGGTCCCCAAACAGATACGAAGGTGTCACATAATGCCACGACCAGGATTACTTACCAGATCAAGAGCTAACCGAATGGTGAGGACCCCAGGCGGTAGAAGAGTCGTTCACAGGCAGAAATTCTACAAGGCAGGGGGAATCTGTGCTGTCACAGGCTCAAAGCTACAGCTGTCCAAAAAAGCGAAGCATGGAGCCAGAAGAGGAGCAAGCCATTCAGCTAAACGCCCAAACCGACCATATGGTGGAGTAATATCCTCAAGAGCCTTACATCGTGGTATCATCAAAGCAGCTCGAGACTAATGCGATGAAACGTGTCATCACCGTTGGAGGTCTCCACGGTACTGGCAAGAGCTCGGTAGCAGATGCTATTGCCAAAGAATTCAATTTAAGAAGAATGTCAGCAGGAATTATTTTTCGGCAGCTAGCAAAAGAGAGAAACCTCACTCTGGAAGAATTCAGCAGAGTTGCTGAAGGAAATGTGGATATTGACAGGTTAATCGATGACAAGCTACGAGAAGAAGCTGTGAAGGGTAATGCTGTAATTGACGGCCAATTAGCTGCATGGATGGCAGGAGACAACGCAGACCTGAAGATTCTATTGATTGCCTCTGTTGAAAACAGAATTCGAAGAATCTCAGAGAGAGATAGTACAGACTTCGAATACGCTCGACGAGAAACTATAACACGAGAGGGGAGCGAGAAAGCGAGATACTTCGAATATTATGGAGTAGATGTATCGGATCACTCAATCTATGACCTTATCATAAACACTGACAAGTACGAACTTGAAGAGGTCATCACCATCGTTTTCACTGCTATAAAGGAATTCCTTGCGGAATAAACGAAAAGTAGTAACAAGCGTAAGGCTCATATTGCTTTCGAGAGTCGGCACCTTATTCTCCCAGTCCAAAGGAATGATGTACTGAGGTGACTCGGATGCAGACCAAGGATCAGGCGAGGTGTATTAAACAATGAGTCTCTACGAAACAGGAAGGGTATGTGTGAAGACTGTCGGCCGCGAGGCTGGAAGTTATTGTGTTATTGTTGAAAAGAAGGATGACAGCTACGTTGTAGTCACGGGTCCAAAACATCTGAGTGGTGTTAGACGGCGTAATTGCAATACAAGACATCTAGAACCTCTCGAAACGGTCCTCTCTATTGCAGCTGATGCAGATGATAAAGCTGTGGAGAAAGCTATCGAAGGGGCAGGTCTGACTGAGAAGTTCAGAACTAAAATCAGACTTGAGATGTAAGTCTTCAGCTTCTAGTCAGGAGTGATAGTCAATTGGTTGACATGCTGCCTGCAGACCATCCTCGTGAATTGATACTAAAATCATCTAGCACTACCAATCCTGACTATGGGTTTCAATCCATTGACAATCTACCGATTGAGTATCTTTTAGACAATGGAGTAATTGTTTTGGATAAACCATCAGGGCCAACAAGCCACGAGGTAGCCACGTGGGTCAGGAAGATACTCGAGGTGGAGCGTGTTGGGCATGGAGGAACTCTGGATCCAGCCGTCACAGGGATTTTGCCTACAGGAGTCGGCAATGCAACAAAAGCAATGCAGGCATTATTACCAGCAGGGAAAGAGTATGTCTGTGTGCTAGAACTCCACAGTGGAGTTCCTGAGGAAGATATCAGGAGGGTAATAGACGAGTTCGTAGGGAAGCTATACCAAAAACCTCCTCTGAGGTCTTCTGTGAAAAGAGTCCTTCGAGTCCGTGAGATTTACTACAACAGAATTCTTGAGATTAAAGGAAGATTGGTTCTCTTCAGGGTCGGCTGCGAAGCAGGGACCTACATTCGAAAATTGTGCTTCGATATTGGTGAAGCATTGGGTGTAGGAGGTCATATGAGGGAACTGCGACGGACTCGTGTTGGAACGTTCAAAGAAGATGAG
>CAZPWM010000016.1:0-48431 GCA_964590575.1 uncultured archaeon | reverse complement strand
CTCGTCATCACTGACGGAGTCTTCAGCATGGATGGAGACATTGCACCTCTCGATGGGATTGTCAAAGCAGCAAAACCACATGGCGCAATGATCTATGTGGATGATGCCCACGGTGAAGCAGTGCTTGGCAAAGGTGGTAGAGGTATCGTTTCACACTTCAACCTCACTCATCATGATGTTCATTTCGAGATGGGCACTTTCTCAAAAGCCTTCGGGGTCATGGGAGGTCATGTGTCAGGCAGTCGTGATATGGTAAACTATGCTCTGAACAAGAGCCGTTCTTGGCTTCTCAGCGCTTCACATCCGCCAGCTACAGCGGCTGCTTGCATCGCAGCTATTGATATTCTTGAAAATGAAGAGGAACATGTTAAGACCCTGTGGGAGAACCGGGAGTATTTTGTCAAGGGGCTCCAACAAATGGGCTTTGATACTGGAAACAGTCAGACACCTATCATTCCAGCAATGACAGGAGAGAGCTCAAAGGCTGTAGCTCTCAGCGATGGTCTATACAATGAAGGCATCCTCGCGTTGCCGATCGTGTTCCCGATGGTGGCACGTGACAAGGCAAGGATTCGTAATATGATGAACTCCGGTCTGACCAAGAAGCAGCTAGACATTGCTCTAGCAGCTTACGAGAAGGTCGGACAGAAAGTAGGAATCATTTAGAAGATTACTGTTGGACATCTCAAATCGAGATGTCCTCTTCTCGTTTTTACCCTTTAAATTAGTAAGTAGCAGTAAGGAGTCTATACCAGTACACTAGCTGGTATTGGGGCGACGGCTCATCGTATAGTTATGGTTTCAAACTAATCAAAGATAGCTAATCTGAACTATTAAATCTAGAAGAGATGTCATCGTTTCTTTGCTAAAACAACTGCAATAAGAACAACCACTACCCCCGCAAATGCTAGAATAGCTACAAATCCCAGATCAAAGCCCATTACCGGTTCAGTAAGCGGTGCAGCGCTTTCTAATCGAAGTGAAAGCTCTCCTTCGTAGTTGTCGTCCATTCCTGGGGTAGGTGCTACAAAGTTGTTCAATTGTTTTATTTCAGAGGAATAGGGATATACATAATCTTCATAATATGCGCGTGTGGGGGGGTATGCAAAATCATACGCTTCCTCTACACTCACATCACCATTTGAATCTGTATCAGCAGAGATATTGAGTAATGCATTTGTGAAGAAGTAGTTCCATACAGATCCTATTATGGGAAGTCCTTCCTCCTCAAGACCAGCCCAAGAGTATTCATTTGCACCAACAGCCGAGATAGCAATCTCAGGATTAGGATCATCCGCAACCAGTTCTGTGAATCTTCCAGCTATACATGAATCGATATATAGCAATTTGTTCTGACTAGGGATTTCTTCCCATGTGTCTACAAATGTATCATTTTGGGCAATTGTATTATTCAGCCACATTCCATGAGCAGCCATGAACAGGAGTGCAATATCGTTCTCGTCAGTATTATCGATGAGAAATTGAATAGCCTCTACTACTTGTGCCAGATCAAATGCTTCATTCACAATCAGTATATGACTCTCTTGCCAACCAAGAGTTTTTAGTGTGTCCACCCACCTTTGTGTGTCATTATAATTGGTGGGTATGTCTGTCCAGCCCTCTGGATAATAGTTGATCTCCATTATGGCAGCCCATCCATCTCGTGTATCCTGAGAAGTTCCAGTAGCGGAAACAGATGGTATATACGATAGAGCTACAACGATCGTGATAACCAGAAATATGCTTAATAGCGACCCACTTTCCCTGTGCGTCATTTCCACCCAACTTGTCAAACTAGTATCAATAAAAAGAGATTTAGATTCGCGCAAGAAATGGCAGTGCAATACATATTCTAGACTATGATAACAAATCCGTAGGAAGCCCTTTCACTAGAATCAGAAACAGGATGAACTCTAGTCTGACCAAGGAGCTGCTAGACATTGCTCTGGCTGCCTATGAGAAGGTTGGAAAACGAATCAAAATCATATAAATTACTGCCGTGGAGCACCGTCTTGTGAGGTGCCCACCACTTTTTCTTTTTTCACGTAATCCATCAACTCTTTCAGGATTAAGTAAGAGACTGTAAGTGATGGAATCAATAGGGATAGAACTGGGATGACTGAATTTTGGTCAAATGCAAACGTGTAAAGCTTACCAAGTCCAATCTCTAGAGCGATTAGGTATAGATATGGTAGGAACAAAAGTATTGATGCTTCCTTTTCATAATCCCTGGTAGGAGTCGCTCCATATATGAAGCAAATCAATGGAAACCAGAACATGAACAAAGACAAGATTGCCCAGTAGATTCCGCTAGGAGGTATGTCTAAGAAGACAATTCCTGAATCAGTCCAGCTCGTGACAAGTGGAAAGGTACCAAATGCTGCAACATGGATTGTTGTATCGAAAACATTCACCGTTTCACGGATGCTATAAAACCAAGGCATGAAGGTAGTTAAGCCTAAGATGATTGCCGGAATGAAATGAGGGTTTCGCCAAGAACCTCTAGGTTTCTTTTGACTGAGATAGATATAAGTCCTGATAATAACAAGTGAAAACAGAATCATCGCTACTGACAAGTGGATGAAATCTAGCTGAGTGACAATAAATCCAAAGAAGTACCAGTAAGGCATCTGGATTTTGATATTCTGATGATATGTACCATTTGCTGGAATGCTTTTAAGTGCCCCACAATCCGCGTACCATCTCAAATTACTTGAAAGCGGATCCATTGAATCGAACCATATCGATATACCATCATAAATGGGAGGAATAAACAAGAATTCTGGTTTTTCTGAATCTTGAAAGTAAAGATTATAGATATAATAGGAAGGAAAATCCCGAGTCATAATCTGCAGATGGATCAAAGGTATCTTCTGATCAATTGAGAAGGATAATCTCACAGCTTTCATTCTCAAGGTACAGATTGTCGAAGAATTCTCAGTGATGGATAGATAGAATTCAGGAATAGAAGAAATATCACCTCCCCAGGTAGCTCTCATACTATAATTCTGTGGTCGTAGGTATAATGTGCGATTCTGAAAGAATGCATCAAAACTATCATAAAAACTATCATTCTGACGTTTTATTCCGAGTTCAGGTCTGAATGTACCTAGCTGTGATGTGTAAGGATTGGCAAATAAGGGGTTTCCATCTGTCGACTGCCAATTCAAGATAACAGGAGAAACAGGAGTATCAAATTCAGCCCATAAAAGGACATTCTTGAATTCGAGTGGAACATCAGTCGTGAAGAGAACACGACATGGCTGGATCCAATTCCCAGGATTCGAATGAACAGCGGTCATATTTAGCTCAAGCGAAACAATAGTGGGGGTTGTTCCAACCATAATGTCGAATGTTTCTCTGTAACCTAGACCAACTAATACATTAACATCTGTATTGTTCTGGGTAGATTGTAGTGTTATATTGAAGCAAAATCTACTAACATTATCTGTAATCACATTGAAAGATACTCCAGAGTACTTATCCAGAGTATAATTGAACACCACTGCGGTTGTAACTGATGTACTAAATTCTGTTGATATTGTGTAGTTACTCTCCTGTGGAATTGCAGCACCATCTGTAACTATAATTGTACCATAACCACGGAGCAGTTGTGTAGTAAGAATCTGACTTGAAAATATCAGAAGAAAAACAATGATTAATAGTGCGAGATCGAATTTTGACTTCTCTAGTTTCGAAAGAAGCTCTCCTCTATTCATCGCCCATCACAACACAAACTCGAATATGAAGAGTTATAGATATTTAGATTCAAAAATAATCCTCGCATCATCCATTGTGTTCCCGATGGTAGCACGTGACAAGGCCAGAATCCGAAACATGATGAACTCAGGTCTGACCAAGGAGCAGCTAGACATTGCACTAGCGGCCTATGAGGGGTCGGAAAGCAAGAAGGAATCATTTAATGTCGAGAGTCGGAGCATCTCCTATGGGGATGCACCGCTTTCCTCTTTTCGTATATGCAACACTTTTGATTATTAGACCTTCTGGTCGACTTTTTCAAGTTCAACAATAGGTGCGAATCTAAAACTGACTTCTGGAAGGTAATGCCGGGTAATCTTGACAAGGTGTTCAGGATTCTCAGTCTCCACAAGCTGAAAGCCCTCAGGTCCATCAACCATCGCATAGTTCTTCGAGATGAACTTTGCATGTTGGTTAGGATTCTTTTTAACGATGCCTCGGAACTCCTTCAACTTGTCCATCACGACATTATGATCTGCAGGATCGTATTCCCAGAACATGATATACTTCATTGAATCAACTCCATGAAACCCCCGTATGGATTGTTTTGATAAGTTAAGAGAGTGTTGACATGGCGTTTTTTTAGGGTTATAGAAATTCAAACAGCATTGCTAATCCTTAAGTCAGAAGAAGTATATATTCTCTAACATGTCGGATTTCGTGAAGGATGCGACCCTGCGGAGTGTTTTACTTGATGCCGCCAAGTCGGGAGATCGGATAAGATTCTATGGACCAGGAATGATGATCATTGCTGAAGGACGCGTAGCATTTGTTGGTGAGGACATCGTCGGTCTAAAGCACGGTGACACTGAGGATGCCGATGAATTCGTTAGCATTGAGTGCATCATTAAGGTTCAGACTTTAGGTGAGTATCGTCACTATTGAGCAGGTCGAAGAGAGAATGTTGAAGGCAAGAGCTCACTCCCTTCAACCAGTTGGGATAGGATAGATCCCCCACATTAGAAGAATGTAGAGCATCATGATGAAGACTGCAATCATCGATATCGATTCTAAGGCATTCACACTTGAGTCGTCAGTTATTATTACACGAAGGATGAACATCGAAGGAAATGCAAAGAAAAGTAAGACCACTGAGAAGAGGTCTATTGGAATTACTTGAGTAACTCCAGCTAATGTGGATGAGACCCCAGCAGCTACTAATGTGAATCCAAAGATCACAAAAAAGACCTGCACAATACCTCCAAATGCATTAGATAGTGCAACTTCTAACTGGTCTTTTCTGTGGCTGCTTGCCACAATGATATACTCAGGGGTTCCGCCAAATATCACTAGCAACAGGGCTGCATGGATAAAAGAAAGGTGCAATGTTTCTGTAGCAAAATGCGCGAACCCTGAGAGTGCTTCGCCTCCAAGGAGTGCTCCAAGGGAAGCAAAAATGATGTAGACCACGAGTTTCTTTCTGGTCATGGGATGTTTCTGAATACGACCCTCAAGTTTAGTATCCTTCTCAGCATCTACTTTTCCATAATACTTTGTTATCCAGTATAGATATGCAATGAAAACTCCTAGAAGCGCCCCTCCAAAAACAAATAGCTCTCCCGCTTCAAGATGTCTCGGCAGTAATGGATTCTCAATAGCGAACACGAAGACCATCAACATTGAGAGGCCCACCGAGAGGCTGATTACAGCACCCATGCTGAGCAGTTCACTACCAACCCAGTTTATAGCATCAGGAAGCCTGTAGTTCCCGTTTTCATCCTTTGGCAAGATTAGAGTATATACTGCAAATACAAGCGAGTTCATGAAAATAGTTGCGAGCGCAAGGACCCAGGCTAATTCATATTTTCCTCCAAGTAAAAGAAAAGCAATTACCGAGAGCTCCGGGATAGTACTTGCAAGACTTGCATAGATACCAGACACATAGTCAGTCATCTTGTAGTTATGTGCAATACCCTCAACTGAAATGACAAATGCTTCACAGGCACCACCAATCAGTAAGATTCCGCCAAACAGTTCGGCAATGGCAAGGGGATATTCTCCCAAATGTAAGCCTACTAACTGTAGTAAGAGGAGGCCAACGATAATTATGAATCCAATGAGATAAACCATCTGCCAAATCTTGAGCTTCATCATTCTGTCTCCGGCTTTATTGGCACAACCAGACCAGCAATTAAACTTCTCCCCTTTGGATGCACTTCAACTAGTTGTCTTCAGCTAGGACTTTCCTGATGATTGTTGTAGCAGTTCTGCCAATGACTGTAATTACGATTTGGACCAATAGGGCAATGAAGAAGATGCCCACAGACAATGACATTCCAAAGAAACTAAGTGATGTGGCGGCTTGTGCGGCAAGGAAGTATGTCCATAGTAGGAAGTAACCGTAAATGCCCAATATCAGAATGAAACCAACAGCCAATCCATAGATGATGACTACAGTCTTTACACCAGGTCGATTAAGGTCAACCTCACCCACACCCTCAGCAATCACAATTCGACCTATGCGGCGGTTGAACCTGACAAAGAAACCAATCGCACCTAAGAATATGAAGAGAGTAAGCATTGCACCGATTAACAGCAAGAAGATTGCTATATCCAGCTCAATGATTGAAACGTAATCTCTGAGAATGTATGCTGTTGCAGAACCAAGTATCATTATTGCAGAAACAATCTCAGCAACAAGCGTAATTGTCGCGGTCCCTCTAAACATAGATCCAACGTCAAGAAGTTCTTCATCAGACAGAATAGTTCCCTCCGATCGCGTGCACATATAGTGAATTATGAGACCTCATAAAGACTTGTTGTCTTAAGTGAGAAAGCTCAATAAGAACTATATGTGAGAGTAAATGGCGTTGATATAATGACGAACTATCTGCACGACATTCCCCCAGGTCCAAATCCACCAAGCGAGATCTATGTTATTGTTGAACTCACAAAAGCTAGTAAGAATAAGTATGAGTATGATTCAGAACTCAATCTTTTCAAGCTGGATAGGGTTCTCTATACCTTCGCTCCCTTCGATTATGGATTCATCCCTCAGACACTGGACCATGATGGTGACCCTCTGGATGTCATTCTACTTATCAACGAACCAACTTTCACGTCCTGTGTGGTTCATGCGAGACCGATAGGCATCATGGAGATGGATGATGCAGGAAAAATCGATGACAAGATAATCGCGGTCCCGATGAAGGAACCTTACTATAGAGATGCGAAAACAATCATCGACCTCCCACAGAGCCAGATGGATGAACTAAAACACTTCTATGCAACCTACAAGATTCAAGAAGGGGGTCTTACGGAGATCAAGAAGTTTCGGGAACTGAATGATGCATATCAGACGATAAAACGATGTATGGATGATTACAAAAGCGGGACTCACTCTTAATCCACACCAAAAGCGTCTAAAGAGTGTTCAAAACCTACTAATTCTCGAGTTGGTCAAATGGCGGATAAGATACCCTGTCGTGCAGTCATTTTCGATTTCGATGGCACACTTGCTGATAGTATGCCATTCCTGCAGAGTATCGGCGTCGAAATAATGATGAAGCATTTTGGGGTTTCGAAGGAAGATGCAACTAAACGCTATGTGACTACTACTGGGTTACCATACGAACACCAGATAAAAATGAATTTTCCAGATGACCTAAGAAACGAAGCTGCAATTGCAGAGTTTGAACAACTGAAGATAGAACGAATCTTTGAACAAGATCTCTTTCCAGATACCGTAGGCGTTGTCAAAAGGCTCAAGGAGATGGGTCTTGATATCTTCGTATCTTCATCCACTTTTCAACCCATTATAGAGGAGTACTTCGAGCGACGGGAAATCAAAGGGCTTTTCAAAAGCATCTTGGGTTACAGACCAGGATTTGAAAAGGGAGTTCACCACTTCAACTATATTCATGAAAAGTACAATTTGAGTTTCTATGACATGGTGTTTATTGGGGATTCCTTGAAAGATTATGAACGAGCACGAGGCATCTGTGATTTCATTGGTCGTGTTGGTCTGTTCAGTGAGCAGGATTTTAGAAATGCAGGGCATAAGGAGCAATTGATTACATCTTTATCGGATCTCTTGGAGATTATTAGTGTCCAATCATAATTACGTCACCTATTGTTTCAGGAATTCATTAAGACTTTGATAGATCCATTGACTTTTGTGATTTTAGTGGTATAGTTAGTATATTTGATAGCTAGAGTTACTACTAGGCAGGACATAGGGAGTACATTATTTCCTATCTATCTGAGCTGCTGGATATTAGGTTTATTTGGCATAACCAATCGAGCATGAGTGAAATATCAAGAATCAGCCTCTTCACGTAACAAAACAGCAAAGGAAAACAATAACATCAAGACAATGACTATTGGAATGGGCACCCATGTAATTGTCCATCCCCATCCCGAGTATAAACTAAGAATAGCGAAACCAGGTGACATTGAAAGAATACTGATAGCTGTTCCAACGAAGATCCAGATAATCGATTTTTGTTCATTCATCCATTGCCAAACCCAGATCAAAGCAAAAATAGTAAATATGGCATAGGGAATCCCAACAAGAAGTGCTCCCAGTTTCTGATATGTAAGATATCCATAGTCAGGAATGATGTAGTAAATAACTTGAACGGGATTAACAACAAAGATACGTTCAGTAGAATAAATATTAGAGTAGAAACCAACAAGGCATGGAGTAAATAAAGTGAGGATAACAAACAAGTAGAACTGCAAACTAAAGAATATGTCATGCGTATATGATTTATCGCTAACCTTAGGGCTCTTTTCAAATTCCTTGGAACTTTGTTCATCCCGTTTGAGTTTGTCAAAATTTAACCCAAATACGTAGTATTTCCTAATTAACGAGATTCCGATTAACCATGATATCGGAATAGAGAGAGCTAAGAAATTCGCAAATGAGAACATTGTTGGACTATCAGTTATATTTGGTAAAAGAGTGCTCCAAAATAGACCGAAAATTGCGGGACCGAATAGGATAAGCCCCATCAACAAATCATTTCCACGGTAACTAGGAGTAGTAAGGAAGAGCAGGCACCATAAGAGTGGCAGCCAATATAGGATTATAGACCAGAAGAACCATTCAATTGCTTGACTGGGTATCGCAAGAAAGATAGGACTTCCCTCAGTCCAAATACCCATAATAGGAAGAGGCCCTAGAGATACGCTATGTATTAGAACAGCATCATCAGTCCAAAAAGGATGGAATACCCTGGTTGAAAAGAACCATGGAACAAGAGCAAGAATACAAAATAGAACTATTGGGAACAATCTGAAATCGATAACTATCCGTTTTTTTGATTCTGGCCATTTGCTTCGAAGATATAGAAACAGTCTCGCAAGAACAATCAAGAATAGCGACATCACAAGCACGGAGATGATGATGTGAAGAATCGTATAATGGCCCAATACAAATAGATGGTTGAAAGCTACATCAATATGGATATTCGCTGTTCCATTCACATCTAAGATACTCTCTGCCAAGAAGAGATTGTCCATAAGACTGGAATACCTATTGTCAAGAAGTTTGACCAAGGATATTCTAAAATCCATATAGATTGAAGGAATGTAGAAGGATGCAGGCATCTGAGAGGGAGTGAGATACATATCGTAGATTACCGTATCACCTGTGAAGCAATTGATCCGATATAACGGATAATCTACATCAATACTCAAATCGATTCTTACTGATTCGAGATTGATTATCCAATAGATAGTCTCGTTTTCCTCAATGTCCACCTCAATATCGGATCTTCCTGCTATCGAACTCCACTCCACGTAACCGACTAACCTGGTAGGGCGAAGATAGTATGAATAATTAGCAGTATGTGGATAGAGCTTACCAATTGTATAACTAGTGTTTTCAAGTGAGAGTACTAGCACTGGACGAAAGTATGCCAATTTTTCAAGCAAAATATTGTCAAAGAGACTCGCATTATCTGTTGATCGTATGTCGACAGTTACTGGACATAGTGGGATACTGGAGTAAGCCCAGACTTCAAGACAATGAATAGTGAATTCTTCTATTGGACTCACTGAGGGAACTACATCTAAAACCCAATAGCCCGCTCGTTCACTCTTCACATTGGCCAAATCGGTCTCAAGAGTAAGAGTCGTTCGATTTGATATTGTTTGGAAAATCTCAGGATCACCTCCACCAAGGAATATTCTGAATTGAACTTCCTTTTCACCACTGATGGGTTCTAGGGTTAGATTGAACACAACAAGGTCATAATCATGGAAGGGTATCTGGAAGTAGTTGTAGTTCTTATAATGAGTAAAATTTTGAATTAGCACCCAGTTTGTCGATGTTAGCGACTCTTTGATTACAGTATGATTAGCTGTCTGATTTATGGGTGTAGTATATTCATACGTAAGTAGTCCAGATTGAGTCACTGGAGGATTCATGAAGACTTGATTTGCGGAAATTAGGAGATACCCAATAGAGATTATTGAAAGTGTTAGAATACGCTCCTTTGTGATATTCAGACCGTATTTTCTCATCCAGGCGTCTCCACTCCACGATGATATCATTATATGCTATCAGGGATATAGACCTTTGTTTTCATGGCAGCATAGTAACTATTAGGAAGGAGCCTCTACAGGTACAGCAGGACCTTGACCGCGAACCTTGTTCATCCTTTCAAGAATCTCACGTACGTGTGGAACAAACGGATCTGGAACAGTGACTATATTCTCAGGAGGTAGGTTTTCAAGAACATTCAGTATCTTTTCTAGTGTGTGCTTCTTCATCTGACGACAGACAGCTCCATCATACATGGGTATGATGGTCTTATCCGGGTGCCGTTTCTGCAACTGTTGAATCATTCCCAGTTCTGTGGCAATTATAAACACCTTTGCATCCGATTCTGCAACCGTTCGAGCCATCATCCCAGTTGACCCGACCATATCAGCTTGTTCTTGTATTTCAATCGGGCATTCCGGATGAGCTATCGCGACTGAGTCAGGATACTTTTCTTTCAATTCAATCAACATGCTCAAATCAAACATATTGTGCACATAGCAGTGACCTGATCTGTCAATATCGATGATTTCCACGGAGGTATGAGAGCGCACATAGTCAGCTAGATTTGCATCAGGACCAAAAATTACTCTATTAACTCCCAGAGACTCCACGACTTCGACTGCGCTTCCCGAAGTGCATATCATATCAGCCTCTGATTTTGCTTCAGCAGTGGTATTCACATATACAATGACTGGAACTCCTGGATATTCTTTTTTCTTCTGACGAATCTTCTCCGCATCAAGATACCCAGCAAGAGGACAGAGTGCTTTGGGATCAGGAATGTATACTGGGATAGCGGGAGAAAGAATTGCTGCCATCTCAGCCATGAATTTCACTCCTGCGAAGATAATCATCTCGACCCCCTTAATTTCAGCTGATTTCCGAGCAAGTTGGAGAGAGTCGCCTACAAAGTCAGCAATCTCTTGAATCTCGATGACTTGGTAGTTATGTGCAAGAATGAGAGCCTTTCGCTCTTTCTTTAGCTTGAGGATTTTCTCTTGCAGTTCCTTGCTGTCACTAGCCATCGATTGCACCACGTGTAACCTCTGTGTGAGTGCTTTTAATCAAATTCCAAACGGCAACTGTTGACATCGGTCTTTTCGTTTGGCATCTTTTACCAACTCGTGGGTGCCATTTAAGTATACATCACACTTCATAGAGGTTTTGAGCAGAAAGAACGAGTAACACCTAAGAAGGGCGCTTACACAAATTTGCATGCGGAATTCGTGTGATTACAATGACCACAAAGAAAGGAATCCCAAGAACCAAGAACAAAGTAATCAAAAAATTGTTCAATCAAGCCACTTCAGACATTGATTTGGTAAAGAAAGGAAAGAAGGTACTGAATGAGAAGGGACTATTTGGTGAGCCACGGGAATTCCTTGCCTTTGAGGTTGCGAAATCCTCGGATATGCCTGCGACGGGTTTCACCAAAGCAGAAACAGCTGATGTTGTTCTGATGGAAATGTTCAGAGATATACGTGATGATCCAAATCAAGAGGATATCATCCAATCAATGACATTATGTTTGTATGGGCTCGTTCTTGGTAATTACATTGATGAAGACTTCAGGTATCTCTATAGATACTCGCTAAGACATATCAGGAATCAGAATCAGATCGAGAGTTGGCTACGAAAGGCTCTTGTATTTCTTGCAGCAACAAAACATGAATCTGCGAAAGATGCGATGTCTGATATCCGGAATTGGCTTCAATTTCTAGGAGCACCAGTCTTTAGTCCGGGATTATTCAGTGACATAGGGAATGATTTTGGTATTGACATCAAATCGGTTCTTGATTCAGAAGAACTGAGACTTGTAGATGCCTTGACGCGACATCCACAGTATATTCGAGAAGCAGTGGAAGGAAGACCATTCATGGAGGTCATGGAAGCTTGCAGAGAATGGACTCCAGATGCGTTGCTATCAGAGTTGCTAAAAGTCGCAAAGGATCGTGTCTATCTAGAAGCTGAGAATTTGGTTACTCAGAACATGAGTGTGAGTGATTCTATTGAAGTAATGAAGAAACATTTCGAAAAGAGTCAGTTCCAGAACCGAAAAGGTACGGTCTTACCCGTGCGGCTTCAGCAGTTAAAAAAGCCCCCACCAGGTGAAGCTGTCGATCCGGTAATATTCGAACTAATCCCACAGAAACTTAGAATGGGGCTATTACCCTCTGTTGCATACTCCAATAAAACAAAAAATATCGAAATTATTTTTCTTGGAGGTCCAGGAATCGGGAGAAGTGGTATATTAATCAAAACTGATACTGGCGGAGTGCTTCTTGACTTTGGTATTTCGGTAGCTAATCATATGATACCTGAGTGGGTTCCAGAACTTGAGATGATTGACACAGTCTTGGCGAGTCATGCTCATCTGGACCACATAGGCGGGCTTCCTGTTCTCTTTGACAAATTCGAAGGGAAATGGTGCTCTGTCGGTCTAACGGGAGGCATCACAAAAGTCCTTCTCAATGATGCAATCAAGGTTGGAACTCCAGCGCCACCGAGAAAATACAACAAGCTCGATCTGATTTCTAGATACAGTGAAGATAATATCAAGAAAGTGGTAGACAATCATGTCCGACTGGAATATGGGAAAAGCAGTGAGGTGGGTCCAGGAATTGTTGTGACACCCATTGATGCATGCCATATCTCAGGGAGTGCTGCGTACTCCATTGACATCGAGGGTGTGAAAATTCTATACACTGGCGATTTCAATATGGACGAGTCAATTCTCTTCCCTGGAGCAAATATTCCAACGGATTCTGACTATGTAATTTTCGATGGTACGTATTGGGGAAGAGAAGATTTCAACCGCAAGCAAGTTAGTGAAACAATTAGTGATATCATTAGTAAGTATGGACCTGTCATCATTCCGAGTTTTGCCGTTGGTCGGTCTCAAGAGATTCTCATGATCCTAGAAACGTTGGGAGTCACGAAGAATCGTAACGTCATGGTGGGAGGTATGGCGGATCATATAACGAGTCTTGTTGGAATTCAAGGACACTGGCAGAGCATAAAGAAGAATAAAGTGCATCTCGATAAGGATGATGTCCTGATTGCAGGTGGTGGGATGATGGGGGGAGGATTAGCTAGACATCATTTCAACGAGCAGAGAAACAATCCGAAAGCTGCAACGATTCTGTGTGGTTACCTAGCTCCAAGAACTCCAGGCTGGAACTTGCTACATGGATATGAACCACATGAGTGCAAGCTAGTCTATGCAAGATTAAGTGCCCATTCTTCATCATCCAATCTTCAAGCCTACATCAATTCATGCAGTGGAAAGAAAATCATGGTTCATACTCCCACTGAGAAAGCCCCTAAAGGTATTATCATCCCTGATTATCGGGAAAGAATCATAATTAAGCCATGAATCTAGGCGACTATCTCTAGAACACCATCAAGTACTAGCTTTGTAGCAACAAACTTCATTGCAGGTAGACTGACGTTAAGTTTCCGGACAACATCTTGTAATGGAAGCGTGCCATCACAGAGGTCAACGAACTTGACGACAACGGTTCCGTAAGTTTTCTGTGTCTCTTCGTCAACAACACCCATTTTCTTGAGGTGACTAGTCGGTTGAACATCAATTTTAAAATCGATCCAACCATATTGGTTCATTATCTGAAGGCAACCAAGAACGGTCTCGCGGGGCAAGTCAAGACTTCTTACAAGACCACCAATGGTGTCACTGCCTTCAATTGCTTTATTTACCGCAACAATAGCTTGACCCACCTCGCGATTCTCGAATGGTAGAGGTTTACCAGCTTCTCTTGCGCGAATGATATAGTCAAAACTAATCGGTTTTAATGGTAATTTAGCTAAAACGTCGAAAACTGATGGTTCGAAGGTTGATTTCTTGCCATTCCATGTGTCCCAAACATTCTGATATTTCTGTTCAATCTCGAATAGGAGAGAAGTCAGAATCTTGCGCTGCTCTTCTTCCTCACTATCATTTGTAACAATAAGTGCAATTTGGAAGTGCTTGGACTTCTCGACCATGACAAGATTTCCTTCATGTTCAATGGTCTCAAGAGCGTCTATAACACCTGTGCCATCAGAAGGTTCTGCGTCAATTCCACCAAAT
Source organism: uncultured archaeon (assembly GCA_964590575.1). Taxonomy (GTDB): domain Archaea; phylum Asgardarchaeota; class Thorarchaeia; order Thorarchaeales; family Thorarchaeaceae; genus SMTZ1-45. The sequence goes on along the minus strand of CAZPWM010000016.1, from coordinate 34,089 downwards.
GAGTCAAGTGCGGATATCAGAGAAGCAACAGCACTTGTATCAATCTCATCATCTATGTAATTTAAGTGATATGCAACATCAGGCATCCCCTCTTTCTGCACAATGAGTAAGAAATGAAGAAGCTTTGAGTGTTCAGGTACAATCTTAGCCACCATCTGCTGGGGGGACGTAGTATCTGCTGCCCTGTCTGCAGCCTCAGCAATTTCGACTGCTTCAGTAGTTGTTGGAATCGGGGTTCTACTAATGGCTTCTATACCACCTTCGGCATATGGAACCTCTTCGAATCCACTAGGTGGAGCTGGAGTCTGCGTTCCAGAAGGTCCAGGTTGTATAATCTCTTCTGAACCTCTCCTTACGGTTATCATCTCACTTATTGGTAAATCTGGTAGAGTAACTCCTACAGTCTTCGCAGACACTTCAAGCATGAGTCGGATGAACTCTTCCCGTCTGGTCTTGTCAGTAGCCACCATAGCAAAGGTTGGAGCACCCAAAAGTCGTTTAATTTTTTCAGCTTTCATTGACTCTGGCAAGTCCTGTTTGTTGGCCATTATGAATAGGGGAACAGCAGGCGCCTCCTTGCGAATAGTACGCAAGAGAGACTTTGTCTGCATTACGTTCCTAAAGCTTGAATCCGTAATCAGAAAGATTACATCTGTACCTGAAAAGTAAAAGCTCCAGAGGTCCTGAAACACAGCCTGTCCAGCAAAGTCCCAGACTGTTACAAGGAACGTACCAAACTGTATTGTTTCGGACGAATCAACTGCAACATTGATGGTGGGAACATAACCTCCAGGTGCAGGTTCTTTTCCAAATAGAAGTCGGAGCAGTGTACTCTTACCAACACCACCGCTTCCTACGAAGCTGACCTTGAATCGTGTGAAGATGAGCTCACCCAATATGTCATCCAGATTATCGCGGATATAGCCAATACTATTTCCACGAAGAGCTGTGGATACTCGAGCAGCGCCTTCACGAACTCGGTGTTGAATGACTCGGTCCTCGTCTCTTCCATCTGTCACAAGGAGCAGGAGCATGTCGCCATCCACAGCTCCATGAAAGACCTTATGTTTCTCAGCCACAAAGACAGGTGTGTTTTCAGAAAGACCCTCAGTAGTGTATAGGTCTTGATATCCAGCAAGAAACTCCTGGATATCATGATCGAGGAAATCAATCTTCCAAAACCTAGTTCTGACCACAACGTTACCATCTGCCTTTTCAATCAGTAACACGTTGTGTATCAATGTTCATCATCTCAGGGTTGTATCTTGATATTTCGTGAGGAGTTATCTACTTTTCCTGCATTTTTCATTATTCATACCATCTATGAACCTTATGTGTGCGTGGGTCATCCTTCTTTAATCGTGATAATATCTCGTTTGTGTAATTCTGCAAAGACTGTCACAAGGACACTTGGCTGTAGACGTAGTTCATCTGCTATCTCAACAATAGTTCGATTGCCATCAACAAGACCAATAATCTCATCAACTCGAGTATAGAGAGAGAGAATTTCATCATCAGGTTCCTTGAGTAGAACCGGATAATCATCGGGTCCAATCTTCAGTTTAAAGTGAATAGCACCCATCCTATGTAAAAGATGAATCGCACCTAGTATCATCTCTGGACCTTTTCCTGGTACAAGCAATGACATGGTCAAAGAACCATCAAGACGGTTCCATACAGCCTCGAGAAAGTCCCTAAGAGGCGCACTCTCAAACCTCTCCCATAGTAGAGCCCTACTTCGAGCTGGTGCCATCCTAGTTGGAAGATACTCAGGAGGCAATGTTGCTAGTAATTTTAAGGTGAACGGGGGAGATCGGAATAGATCCGTTGGGTCTTCGACTAGCCCCGGTACTTCATCCATGAAAAGATCAGGAAGAAAAGAGAATCTCTCTCTCAGAGATTCTACATCAACACCTGTACCAGTAATCAATGTGTAGACGTAGTATCCTCGTTCAATAGTTATGTAGTTCAAATCCCCAGTTCGGAATACAGAGGTTTCTGCCGGATTTGCAGGGTCAAACTTGAACGCGGAGATAGCAGCTACAATATTCGGAGCAACCTCCAGGAGTCTTGACCTCTCATCATAGTAATAACTGTAGGCAGCTTCGCCAGTTCTTCGGTCAACAACAAAGAACGCCTGATGACCAACATCATCAACCTTGGGTTCCTCTAGGGATGATACATAGTCAATGGATCGATCAATCTGCCATTGTTTATACGCCAATTCAGGATGCATGTCAATGAAACCCGCAATTGCCATCGATGATAGGAGAAGATGTGTTGGTTGGGAAGAAACATCTGATAATTCTAATCCATAGAGGTCTTCATACTCACGGGCAAGTTCAAGTTGTTCATCAGATCCAGGCACAACAATTAATCGTGACTTTGATTTATCTCTTATTCTCATTACAATTTGCTCTACTCTATCAGATGTTGGAAGTGGAGGGGAGATGATGAGTACGAATAAGGCTACACTTGATAGGTCATCGGACCAATTCACTTTTACAAGCTCGTCGTGTGAAATCCGCATTACTTCAACACCAAACGGGCCAATCTGCAATGGTGCAGAGAATGAGCGGTCTTTTTGTCCACGTTTCTGAAGAATCGAATCGATTGCAGTTCCAGATTTATCTTCATATGAGGGGTCGTTACCTGCTATGAAACAAATGCGGAGCCGTTCTCTAAGGAGCGCGTCTGCAATTCCTTCGAATTCATCCTTGAATTCTCTGACTGATGTTTGCTGTATCTTCTTGCTTGAAGCTTCTTGGAAACGTTTCATCCGTTCAATATCAGATTTTGAAATAGGAACCTTGTTTGAAACACCTACGATTATAGTAACCTCACTCACTTTGCATATACATGTGCTCTTCTCTTCAATCTCAGTGCTAACGAATTCTCGAGCAGAATCCTCTTGCATTAGCTTATAGTATGTTTCTACAATGCTCTGGAGAAACTTGTCTGACAAGTTCTCTTTAGTGAAAGATAAGGATGCCAATTCCTTAGACCCCAGAAGGTCAAAGAGTACGGCATTAACAATCATATCTGAATCATCCTCTTAATCATACAGCGAGTGGATTGTTCTCTTCATTAGCAGGTTGTCATAGTACGTTAATCAACCTTATTCGGTTCTCTTAATGATGAAATCATCATATGTTATCGATTCACGCATTAGTTTCTGATAGTCTGTTTCGGTCCATTTCTCGCAATACTCGATTAACTCTTCGCCGCCACCAGAAGTGATCTCTGGCAAGTCAGATATCGCTTCAGATACACTCATTGGCGGTGGCAGATCCATACTACCGAGTTTTGTATCAGCTCTAGTTTTTCCTCGAATAATGGGGGCAAAAAAACCAGTTGGTATACCAGCAGGTTCTCCATTTCTTTGACCAATGATGAAAATACGTTTCCTTCTCTGCGGGACACCAAATGCTTCAGCTTGTAATTTAAGACTGATGACTGTATATTCGAATTCTTCAAGTTTTTTCACAATTGCATCAATAACCTGACCTTGATGCATCCATTGTAATCCTGGAACATTTTCAATTACAACACTATCAGGCATCAATGTATCAACAAACTCAAGCATTCGAAAAACAAGATTGTTCCTGGAATCTAATGCATTTCGGTTGCCAGCGGTAGAAAATCCTTGACAGGGGGGTCCACCAATTATCGTGTTCAGATGTGTTCCATTAAGTGTTCCCTCAATCGCTTCAAGAAGCTCATTTGATTGATTCGTGCAATGTAGGTCAGCTCGGATTACTTTTGTAGTTGGATGGTTGTGGCTATAGGTCTTGCACATATTAGAATTGGAGTCAGTTGCAAGAATTATCTCGTTTCCAGCTTGAACAAAACCCTCTGAGAGACCCCCAGCCCCTGAAAATAAATCGACAACGAGACCAGGTTTCAAGAGATTGGCCACAGCTCGTGCTAACAATGGTGGGACTGCATTTCCTATTTGCTTGTATCTTGAACTTAGACTCCCAAGGAACCTGAACCTATCTGTAAAGGATTGCAGCCGGGCAGCTTCACGCATTGATATGAGTCGGTCCTGTTCAGGATGTATGAAGGTCCCATTCCCTGGACGATTGAAGTAAGTGTTTATAGTATAACTAGGCAGATTGTTCTTCAAACGCCCATAGTACGTTGTTCGCCCACCAGATTTGTGAATTTGCGTAAGTCGTGCTGATTTCCTAATGATTCTCTGGGGTATATCTTGCCAGTTCCCTCCTGCAGGAACTGATTGAATCATCTCCATGTCAAGCTCGCTTAGGGAAGAACACACATGATTATACAGCATCTTCGATGCTTCAACTACTTCTAGTTCTAATGCTGCATGAGAGATGGAATTCACAGCCGACTAGTCTCGGGTTGTATGTAAAATCTTTGTAAGACATTGCTAGGTTTCAGAAGTCTAGAGACCGTAATTCATTCATAATTGCACTAATCTCAGGTTCCGGGGTCAAACGCATTTCCAAAAGAGTCTTTGTTTCATTAATTGAGAAACCGTAGAGAGCAAAGACTAGAGCCTCAATCCTGGGTGTGATGTCGTCCGTTTTCACCTTCCTTACTTCCTTTATCAGCTGGGCTCTGATGTCGCGGGACGTGGATGTCTCCAAGTTAACTAGAGGTAATTGCGCAAGCTCCCAATTAGAAACGTGGTTGTTGGTGTTTGTAAGGTTGAACCTCCAGTTCAGTAATTCGGAGTTCAGGATACCAAGGAGAAGCAACATAGTAGATTTAATAGAATGATCATGGCTAACTAGATAATTGCAGGAGTTGGCTAATACAAAATTTGGAGGGATAGATGCAAACTTCAATCGCCATCTTTGGGTCCTATTAGAAACTTGTTGACAAGCAATTCTATTCCGATGGATGTGATTGGCTCTTGGAGACTCTCCTAACTTCGTCCTAAGTTGTTCAATATCTACATACTCGGGATGTTTATTCTTTCGATCACTCAATGTATATCGAGAGATATTAGAACCCCTAACCAGACGAAAGGCAGTTGGATCATACGTGATGCACTCCTTGTCCAGAGTGAGATCTAGCTCACCTCGTTTCACTGCCAACCAATTTAGAGATGATATAGATGGTTGACTATGAAGCTTGTACAGTAATCTCCAGCCAACTTTATCCACCTGAGGAATCGACAACGAAGGACCGGCTGCACTTTCGATCTTCCTAGCTTCTATATGAATAGGTTTTCTTGATTTTGCTTCATCAATATCCTTGAGACCAAATTTAGCAGAGAAAGATCTAGTAGTTCCCCCGCGTTCAAGTGTAATCACAGTTACTGATTGAGTGACACCCTCAAAGAGTCGCGAGGTTTCGGGAAAATCATCTATTGTTCGGAGTTTGTTTTCTCGGATGAGGGAATATCTCAATGGTTGTGAAGATAGATCACCAAGAATGGTCGAGGGAACTATGAAACCAATAGTGCCCCCCTCACGAGCTAACTGGAGAGTACGTTCTACAAACAATCTGTGTGTATCTATAGCATATCTGTTACCTAAATGATACACACCTGAATCTCGAAAATATCTGACATCCTCGCTTAGCTGTTCTTTGTATTTTGAAAAGTTCTCCATGTGGATTTCTCGTTCTCCCGACAGAAGACGCTCTCTCAGAAATTCCGCGAGATTCGGTTTCAATCGCTCGTAGGGTGGGTTCATCACAATGAAGTGAAAACCACCATTCTCTAAGATTCCACCAAATTCATCATTCCACTCAAAAGGCAAACGTGAATCTGAACTTGAGAAGTAATGACGATGGTCAGATTGTCCGTTCATACCAGTTAGAGAGATTAGAGAGTTGCCTTGTTTGAGCGAATCACCTAACGATGATTCATTCAAGCCACCAATCTGATCCTGAGAGAGTAAACGTAGCGATACATCAGTCACCTCAAGAGCTCCAGAGTCAATGTCAACGCCATACATGTTGCGACGTATCCTCTGTCTGTAATCTAAAACTCCAGAGTCTTTAAGCGCTTGACGCCTTGTGCCGCCATCAAGAGCATTCTGTATCCCTTTTTTCATTGCTCTATCGTAGGCATTCATTGACGAAATAAGAAACACTCCAGCACCGCATGCGGGGTCAAGAGTTTGAAGAGAAAGAATCTCCTGCAATGCAGCGACTCCTTTTTTTGATGCATTCTTTGCAAGACGTTCCAATGTTGGAGATAATGTGAGTGAAACAATGTAATCGGCAATCACAGAGGGAGTGTAATATCCCCCAAGGGGTTTCTGAGATGTTCCTTCATTATATGTTAAGGGAAGATGGTAACAACCTAATGAATGAATAATGCCAAGAAGGGTCACTAGTTCAATGGTATCAAGCGTTTCAGAAATCGGGAAACTAAATGAGTCTAAAACCTCATTAGCAAGATTCGTAACAACCTCCCGAGATACTCCTAAACGCTCAGCCTCATATGAGAGGTGGCTAAATGAGTAGAAGTTCTCCTTTAGTTGAGAAGATAAGATATAGGTGAGCCCAGCAAGTCTTGAGGCTTCCGTTATTTGGAGGGTACTCTTTGAACGTAATGATGAATCGGAAGCGAGTGTTTTATGGAAACCACTCAATATTGACCATGCAATCTCGTTGAGTGCAGGACTCACTACGACTTCCTCAGTCCAACAATGAGAAGGCATCACAAAGGTGTTTTGCTTGATGGATTATATGGTACAAGTGGTGTATCGGACAACACCTGAATCAGAATAATGATACTAAATATTGGCACTTCGCTGCAAAGAGGCAAGATTTTAGGCAGTAACTACTATCAAACGATTATGATGTCAGAGCATGAGATTGGAGAATTAGAACTCTTGGCATCACATTGTTGGCCTGCGAGAGAGATTGTTAATTACAAAGGATGGATTATCCATTGGAATGATGCAGTTACATGGAGGGCTAATTGTGTTCTTCCATATAGATGGGAGAGCAAAGTTGGAATCGAACAAATGATCGACTATGTAATTGAATTATACAGGGAAAGGGACACGCCACCAGCATTCAAAATATCGCCAGCAAGTCAACCAAAAGGACTTGATGAAATACTGGAAGAAAAGGGTTTCAAACAGCGAATGGTAACACATGTTCAGACTGCACCAATTGAGAGTGTATCATGTCTAGACCCTCGTTTGCCAGTTGACCTATTCAAGGTCACCGATGACTCGCTGAACACGCTCATGTATAAATCAGAGAGAGAGAAAAGAGCAATTGACGTAAGACGAGAGATCATTCACCGTATTGCAGGAGCCAAGAATATTGCACGAGTTATGATGCATGGACATATCGCAGGTGTAGGATTGGGAGTGGTTGAAGAAGAGTGGCTCGGATTATTCTCTATTCGAACACTTCCAGAGTTCCAGCGTCGAGGAGTAGCATGGTCGGTGAACTGCGCACTTGCAATGTGGGGTGAAGACCTTGGAGCTAAACAAGTCTTTTTGCAGGTCGAAGCAGAGAACATTCCTGCATTAAATCTATACAAGACAATGGGATTCAAAACAATGTACACTTACTGGTACAGAATTCTTGAAGACTAAATTCACATTTTTAATACTCGCGCTATGAATCTTCTTCTCTGGTAATAATTCAGTCAGGATCTCTAGGAAAACTGGAGATATACATAATGCTGCCATTCCCTTTTTCTTAGGTGCAGCGTAGAATCTATCCCTAATATAGTAGGAATCGGACCAATGTTCGATTAATATGAAATGGAAATTGCTGCTAGTTACAACACTACTAGTCTTTGGACTTACATTCTCGAATCCTCTTTCAGTATCCGCATTAGATACACCGGACATATCAGATGTCAAAGTCCTGATATTAGTGTGTGATGGATTTGGCTGGAACTACTTCGATGCAAAAGATCATCTTGAAACGTGGGGAGTCAATGTAACAACGGTTGCATATTCAATTGACTACAATATTGATTCTTGCTTAAACAGGGAACCAAGACCAATTGTAGCTGACCTCTTGTTATCCGAAATGACAACTGATATGGTTTTGCAGTTCGATTGTCTCCTTGTTTCTTCAGGTGGTCAATGGTCGTTCTTAATCGGAAGTAGTGTGGTATTGAATTTCATTTCAGACGCGTTTGATCTAGGTTTGGTAGTAGCTTCAATCTGCACTGGGACGCGGGTTGTTGCAGAAGCCAATGAAATCGTGAATGGAAGTAAGGTTGTTGAATTCATGTTAAGTGCTCCAAAAATGTTGGGAGCAGGAGCAACAACAGTATTAGGTGTAGAGGCTGTTGCAGATGGTTCAATAATCACAGGAGGATCAGGTGGAGGAACAGGTGGAGGGGGATGGCTTGAAGCTTCTACATCAGAAGTCTGTGCAGAAGTTATCAGGGAATGTCTTGGATTGTCAAGAGTCGCAGAGTCGGTACTAGCTCCTTTCAAGGGACCTATTGGCACTAATTTTACGATAAGTGCCGTCATCGACGATTTGAATGATACCCTTGGCGATATACTGTCAACAAGTGTTCAAGAAGTGATAGCGCGAGTATATGGTTATGGCAACAGAACACTGATTGATACTGTGGAACTTCAGGACGGTAACCAAGATGGAAACTACACTGGCTTCTTCATCGGTATGGAAGACGGCGGATATGTTATGGACATCGAAGTTGAAGACTCCAATTCAACACTTGAAGTAGTCAAAGAAGCTGAAATCTTTGAGGTGGGATTAGAGCCAACTGCGGCTATTGATGTGGTCCTGATTTCAGCGATTTCAGGAGGAAGCATCATCATAGTTGTTCTTGTTGTTGCTTTGAATAGGAAGAAGTGAAATCGAAACTTATTCAGATGGCTTGAGGTAATACCCCTCCCAATGGACAGGGTTAGTGTAACCAAGTTTCAACGCAAGATGGATTGAAGCCTCGTTTGCGGCATCCCAATGTGGTACAATCCCGTTCTTCAAGGCATGTGCAATAAGCGCAGCTGATACTACTGTGGCCAATCCCTTCCTTCGGTGTTCAGTATCTAAAGTGTCAACTTGAATTTCAAACATGTCGGTATAGGGTGTGAAAGTGGAGGCCATACTGACAACCGTGTTTTCATACTTAATGCAGAAAGCAATACCCATCTTGTAGAAATCTTCCGAGCTGCCAAAGAAAGTGGGGATATGCATTGCTTTCCTCTTGTCTACGCGTCTGAGTGTTTCAAGGTCCATTCTCTCCAGACTATAACCATCTGGTAGTTGCTCTCGAAGATGCTGTATATGTGCGAGGTCTAGTGAATCTGGGGAGAATACTGTTCTTGGTTGGATACCCAATCGCTCACCCCAAAGGTCCTTGATAATTCGGGTCCAATTCTCATCAGGTCCAAACACAAGATGCATGGGCTCAATCATTCGAATGAGTTCTTCCGCATCTAGACTTGTACTATCTCCAGCTACTGCATTTATCAAAGCGAGTTGAAGTCTAGCAACTGTCGGTACTTCAAGGGAATTAGTCCACACATTACCTCGTCCCAGATCGAGAGCAGGGAAGATCACAGCACGAGCCCTAGTGTGATTATTGAACAGAGGACGTATCCTGCTTCGATCCTTATCAAACCAATCCACTATCATTGAAGGTCATATCCTACTCGCTTAGAGGCAGGTAATGAATTAGGTGGATTCAGCACAGTTGTTGCTTTCCAAATTAAAATGAAACAATCAGAACTTATATTTTCGTACCTTTTGTTCAGTGAGCCGTAGTGTAAGAAGAAGGAACTCAGGCCCATAGGTTCTTAGTATTTGACCTATCTCAGCTAGTAATCCAGGTAATTCAATGCGCACATACTCAAAAAGCTCTTCCTCAGATTTTCGAAGAGCTGCCATCATATTTGCCACGTGAGCGTGCACTGCGCCCTTACTTATTTTACCGGAGTCTCGAAGCATCCAACTCTCTAATGCACGCTGAATCTCCTGACCAATAAGATCAGAGTCCTCAATCACTTCAGTGGTGACTTCGGTATGTACCTTTTTTTCCGCTTTGGTTTTTGCGTTTAAGCTCCCCAAAGCTAGACGCATTTCATCAAGAGGAATCTGTGGATGCAATTCTCTCCCGATTTCTTTCCCGATAAGAAGACGACGGTATGCTTTTTTACCATGTAGGCTCAATGGTGATACAAATCCTTTAGCCTCCATATTCCGAAGCTGCAGCCTGAAAATAATTTCAGGCATTAAAGAACGAGCAGCTGATAGATGGAGATACCTATGATATAGTGCATCCTCTGTTTCTACTACAGCCCATCCAAATGAGCGCATTATGTCGAGCTCAAGTGGAGTGGGGCCGTCAGTCTCGCCTCCACTCTCTGGCAATGTAATACCCCTATAATATTCTAATAATATCCTATTCTAATAAATGTTCTAATCAAACTCACACAAGTATATCACAAATCAGAAGTAGTCCTGATGTCTTCTGGTTGCAGTCATGTCGTTTGATGCAGAAATCATTTCCGAACTACTCATGATTGACGATTCAGTTTGATTAGGCCACACTATTGACAATATTCTGAAGACAAATATTTTCTCAAGAGAAGATTGGGATACGCTAGTCACCATGCTCCAAGTAGGGTGTCAGGAGTCGTATAAGACACATTGGTTGAAAACACATCATATGGTTCTCTCAGCTTTTAGTATACCTGAACTTCTGGGTGTTGATTGCACCCTCTTCGAGGAGTTGCTGAGCATAGACACGCCTACTAGTATTCATGAAGCCTCAAACAGTTTTTTCGATGTTCTTGTGAAGATTGCTAAGATGCAGTTTGCGAGAGGCGGGTCAACTCTCTTCTTTGATGTCGCGTTAATCTCGTCCACTCGATCCGCAATAATTGCAGCGGATTTAATTCAGGCACGACATCATGAAACTGTCCTGGTCTTGAATGAGATTGATGAAGTACTCCCATCATTGACCAAGGAATGGGTCGATGTATCTCGCCTATGGAGAACAGGAAATGGATTTAGACTATTGAAGGCAAGAAATCTTGGAATACACATTCACGTAAAGGAGTATCAGGAGATTCGAGACCGACTTCTTAGAGAGATGAACATAAACCCCGAGAAAGTTGGGGAAGAGAACGAAGCATTGAGAGAACAAGGCAACTCAGACTATCTACAACTCTCTGAAACCTTGAATGAGTTTGTTGGAGGTTTAATTGCATCTCGCGGAATTCGAGGTTCATTCGATCCGTACTACAAGACATTGATTAATCATCAAGGGTTGGATGAGTTTTAACCACCATAGCCCACTATAATTTCTTCATCACCAGATGGGTGAACTTCTTCTGTGCATCTAAAAATTCCACTCCGATTCCAGGAAACATAACTTGAAAGAAATCGAAACCCAGACTTATGAGATACTCGAATCGTTCTAAGACCTCCTCAGGATATCCAACCCACGAACCGGGGGCATTACTTCGGGCTTTCTCGAGGACTTCTTCCCTAGAGGCACCTAGATTATCAGACCGCCATTTCAAGTGCTGTTCCAATTCTTCTTGGCTATCGGTCACAAAGACTCCTGGCCATCCTTGAGCAAACAAACTCTTTCCGATATCATCATAGTTTCTCCCAACATCGTTGCAATGCTCTTTGAGGACGTCCAGCTTTCGGTCGAAGTCAGCTTTAAGGAATAGATTGCAGTAGTCCGCATACTTTGCTACAGCTCTAAGAGTCCGTTTCTCACCATCGCCACCGATAAGAATAGGAGGATGTGGTTTCTGAACTGGTTTAGGTGCTGAAAAAGCATTCTTTATCGAATAGTGTTTCCCGCTATAGCTAGGGGAGGGTTCAGTCCAGAGAAGCTTGATTATCTGTAGTGCTTCCTCCATCATGTCCATGCGGTCTTGTATTTTGGGGAAAGGATATCCATATGCGCTGTATTCACTCTCCTTCCAACCAGCTCCATAACCGAACCATAGACGTCCATTAGAAATCATATCGATCGTTGCAACCATTTTAGCAAGTAAGGCTGGATGTCGATATGAATTGCAGGTGACTAATGTACCGAAACGAATCTTCCTTGTTGCAGCTGCTAGAGCAGCTAGAAGACTCCATGCATCCATGCAGTTCTGATTCTCAGATTTATTATTCAGGAATAAGTGATCGCTACACCAAAATGACTCGTAACCGAGTTTCTCAGCTTCTAAAGCTATATTCAGAGCAGACTCGTAGTCATACCCCAATTGAGGTTCTATATGAGTTCCAAATTTGATTTTCATTTCATCACTTCTCTTAGTTTCTGGGAAACAAACTGCAAGATAATACTAATGAGTCAGATAGATTCTTACAACAGTCATATACCGGGATGAATGACATGACTTTCAGTCAAGATGAGGCTCAGAAACTTGCAGAGGAGCTTAGAGATAATCCCAATGACATTGAGAAATGGCTCAGACTTGGAGATGTATACCTAGCACTAAAACAAGTCAGTAATGCAGAGATAGCATTCAAACAGTGTTTCAAACTTGAAAAGGACTATCCATTAGCATTAGGAGGTCTTGGATCATTGTATATCCTGAAAGGGAAGACAAAAGCAGCAATCAAGAATCTTGAGAAATGCTTGAAACAAGAGCCGGGGCACTATGAATATTGGACAAGATTGGGGATTGCTTATCTTCAAGGAAGCAGATACAGGGATGCAGCTGAAGCATTCAAACATAGCTTAGCAATCAAACCAGACTATCGAGATGCCATGATTTCATTGGCTGTAGCATATAACAATCTGGAGTATTGGGAAGACGCATTAGATATTCTTCATCAAGCTGATATCATATTTCCGAATGACTATGAGATTCACAAAGGATTAGCTAGAGCATTGATGAAACTTGGCCGTACGCAAGAACTTGAAAAGATGTACCTAAGAATGCGAGAGCTTGATCCGGAGGATTTTACATTGCTCATGTATCTGGGTCAGATTGCTTTCAAAAGAGGGGAAACAAAGGTGGGTCTAGATTATTACAGGAAAGCCGTCGAGATGAATCCAGATTCGTTCATTGCATGGAAGATTCTAGCTGAGGCTCTTGATAAACTTGGTATGAAGGAAGAAGCAAAAGAGGCTCGAGAGAGGTATAAAGAAGTAGAGTTCAAACTTCGAAAAGCGGGAACGAAAATAGTTGGAAAACTCTAGCGTACTATCTCTTGAGATAGGTCCTATCTGAAGTTGATTACATACCAGGGATTTTAACTCGGTTATACACATAGTCCAAAAACCAGGAGATAATAGTGATAACGACTAGGAAAACAATAGCGGCCAGAGCATATACTAAGAGCGCTTGATAGGTGCGTGATACTACTAATTTTATCATACTAAAGAATTCTGGAACACCAACAAAATATGCAACAGTCGTATATTTCGGAAGGTAAACTGCTTCATTTGACCAAGCTGGTATTGCGCGTCTAAGGCCTTGAGGGAGGGCAATGTGCCTGATTTCTTGACGCTTCGTCATTCCCACTGATTGGGCGGCTAGTGTTTGACCAGCTGATATGGACGCCAGTGAGCCTCGGAAAAATTCCGCTTGATATGCCCCACTGTTCAAGCCGAGGGTAATTGCACATAAAAGAATTGTATTGTTTAGAACGATACGTGGAGTTCCAAAAAGATCTGGAAGAATAATCCGCCATGAGTTATCAATTGGGGGCAATCCTTGTTCTACTAACCAAAAATTAAGCGCTATGGGAAGATAAGTGATTAATAGAATCTGAGCAAGTAAGGGTGTACCCCTCATAAACTCAATATAAGCTGTGGAAATTCTGGAGATTATGGGACCGCCATAATGTCGACCAATAGACAGAATTAAAGCAAGACCCAACCCGAGTACAAGCGCAAATATATACAACCCCATCGTCATTAGAAATCCATTTACTAAATCAGGAATATATTGCTCTATTCGTGACTGTTGAATTCCAAAGAGATAATCTAGTGACGTAGTTGTCAGTTGGATTCCTCCAATTATTCTAGCTCAAGCTCAGGCTCTGCTTGTCCGTATAAGACCTCCAACTTGTGGAGGAAGTCTATTGCTCTCTCGGATTTAGGTTCCTTGAAGAAATGTTGAGGAGTGCCTGTTTCCACAATGACACCATGATCCATGAAAATCATCTCGTCAGCAACAGCACGTGCAAACCCCATCTCGTGTGTAACAACTATCATCGTTGTTCCTTCTTTTGCGATATCAAGCATGACTTGAAGAACTTCACCTATCAGCTCTGGATCAAGAGCTGATGTTGGCTCATCAAATAAAATTACATCGGGATTCATGGCTATTGAACGTGCGATTCCAATACGCTGTTGTTGACCGCCGCTTAACTCAGCTGGATAGTGATGACTCCAATCGTTCATCCTAACGTGCTCTAATGCCTTGAATGCAACATCCTGTGCCTCCTCTTTTGTCATGCCAAGCACGAGACGAGGACCGATACTGACATTGTCTATTGCTTTCAAATGTGCAAAGAGATTGAAGTTCTGAAAAACAAAACCAATACGTGTGCGTAATTTGCTTAGATTTGCTTGAGGGTCCATAAGACTTTGTCCACGAAGGAGTACCTCACCTTTGTCAGGAGGTGTTAGCATGTTGATGACTCTTAGTAAGGTGCTTTTTCCTGACCCACTGGGGCCAAAGACTACTTTTACTTCCCTTTCATTCACATCAAAAGATATACCTTTTAGCACCTCAAGTGTATCATATGCTTTCCATACATCTCGTACTTCGATGACCTTTGTCATCACTTGCCACCTCCGAGTCCAAGTCGTCTAAGTCTCGTAGTCATACTCTCACCTACATATTTAGTGACGGGATACGTAAAGGCGAAATAAATAATCGAAATCACTAGGATGATGCCTAGAAAGTAGGCGGGGTAGGTCCATCGGAATGCTTCAGCATGATACATTATATCACTTATACCAAGTGCACTTACTAATGATGAATCCTTGATTACAACTGCATATTCATTTGTCCAACCTGGTAAAGAGAGTCGAAATGCCTGAGGTAGGATAATATGTCGAGTCGCCTGAAGGTCGTTCATTCCCATGGACTTAGCAGCCATCATCTGTCCAGGATCGACTGACAATATTGCCCCGCGGAATAGTTCAGATTGATATGCAGCGCTCCTTAATGCGAGCGCAAACACTGCAGCAACGAATAATGCATTGGTTACAGAACCTGCCCACATAAACATCCCTAGTATTGCAGCCCCAAAAATGAAAAGAAGAACAAGCAGTGGAATTCCTCTGAATATCTTTTCGTACCCCACAGCTATCCATCGTAATTCAATTGGTCCGTAAACGCGCATTAAAGCAAGTCCTGTTCCTACGAGAAAACCAATTAATAAAGAAAGAAGAGTGAGAGCAAGAGTCGTTGGGAGTCCTCTTTGTATAATCAATAAGAGGATCTCAAATAGCCCTTCAGACTCTTGCACTCACAATCACCCGAACCACTTAGCAATTAGGGCGTCTACTGTTCCATCTGCAAATCCATCAGCAATTGCAGCGTTTATTGCGCCAGCAAGTCTATCACTGCCATACCGTATATAGAATGCAGTTGGTGGTGCAGTCACGGTGAATATTATTTTGAGGCTATAGACAGTACCGTACAAACCGACAATAGGCTCATCAACGAAGACAGCATCAAGAGTGCCCGCATCTAGGGCTTGAAACATTGTTTCAACCACTGGATATCTGACCAAAGTTGTTTCCATACCAGCAATATCTGAAAGTTCTTCATCTTCAGTGGTTCCTGTTTGAACTCCTACATCCATACCAACGAGATCGCTAAGGTCGGTAATAGTAAGATTCGAATTTGCTTTAACAACGATGACCTCGTTAGTTCTAATATACCACGTCACTGGTTGAAGCACTTCACAACGCGCCGCAGTTATGAATGTCGCTGAAGCAATCATATCGATTGTTCCTGCTTGACATGCACCAATTAAGGCATCAAAATCCATGTCAACCCATTCAACAGTTACACCAAGAGCAGCAGCCACGTATTCAGCAAGGTCAATATCAAACCCTTCTAGTTCATTAAGGGTTGTATTGAACATTTCGAATGGCGGCCAACCTGAGTTAGTTCCAACAATAATTGTGCCACGTCCCATAATTGTATCATAATCATCTGGAACAATCAGGGCTGGTGTGAAGACACCTAGCCCAAAGCCTACGACTAGTCCAATCACTAGCATGGCTACAACCATTGTCTTACCGGAACTCGATTCCATTTTTTTCAAATTCCTCCTTTCGTGTGAATCAAACAATTCACATTATCCACACACAAGCCAAAACCTACTGAAAAGGGTTTGCTCCACCCAAAAAAAACTACTTTGTAATTCTTAAAGAACAAACTGATTTTGTGAGTAAATGTGTTGGAAATACAGAACCCTGGATTGATTCAGAAAGAGCTAGACAGTCGAAAGAGGAAAAAGGCGCAGGTCATCAATGGATTACCTGCACTATATAATAACTAACTCATACTTTCTTGAATTTGACTTCATATTATGAGTATAAGAAGAGCAACAAGAGGAATAAGGACAATCCAATGTGCATGTAAGCAATAACTGGTAGGACATAGATAAAAAGTCGGAAAAGATAGCAGGAATAGTCATTCTAGAGCAAGAATACAGCTAATATTCCTGTTAGAAAGACTCCATCCCAAGTCCCAGCTCCACCAATTGAAGCCGTTCCTGTTCGTAGGCTTGATAGTTTGTTGAGATTCAACAAGTCTGCACCTATCAAGGTGCCGAGGGTTCCACAAACATAGGCAATTGCATACCCATTGTAAGAGCCTGGAGCAATCGCTAAGATCACGATTGTTATGAACACAGCAGCCAATGCTGGAAGAAATCCAGGAGTCAGTATACCAACATTAGGTTCTATTCGTGCGACCCTATGGACAATAAGAGCGACGATTGTTATAGCAACAATAAACTGAACTACTGCTGTTAGATTCACAAGAATGAGATAACCACTCACAAAAATAGGAATGATAGCCCCACCAAGATTGATGCTTATTTGAGTCTCGCCGGGACATTCAGGTTGAAAGACTTGATAGCTAACCCCCCAATATTGTACATGCGAATCCTCTGTGCAAGGAGCAGAGTCCGAATTAATTGTGTACAAAGGTATGTTAATCATGCTTCCTAAAAGCGAACCAGGAACGATTAGAATTGCGAGCCATAAGGGGATACCGAGTTGCAGAAAAGCTATTCCGATAGCTTGTAGCAAAAATAGACTAATGATTGCAAAAGCGATGATTGTAAACGCAGAGAAGCTGCCCCTTCCATGTTGAAGTCGTACTTGGCTCATTTAAATATCAAGATTCTCTCCTAACGCTTTTTCTTTTTAGAGTTAGCATATGTTGAAACATCGCATGAAGAGAATTATGTAATTCCCCAATAATCAGAAAATAGACTTATAGCATATCTTCTATCCATTGGAACCAAAGTAACCGGTTCCAAGAGTTTGTGTCATGTTTCTAGCTATATTAGTTTCTCTCAGCTTCACTTGCACCGATAGTAAACATAGGTGTACAATACAAAGAACAGCACAAGCAGACCAGTATTAAGCAAGCCAATAAGAGGAAGGCCATTGACTGCAATATCCCAGACCATTGCAACTGCTCCTAGGATTGAAAAGCAAATGATCGTCAGGACATAGAGTTCAACTTCTTTCCATGATTTCGCACGAAATGCTAGAATTGCAGCAACTGCGAGAGTGAGAAGCAGCGCACCTACGACACGGACTGAAACAATTTCAGTCGGCCACTCAGTAATAGCACACCATGATTCTGGAGATAGAAAAGACCAGCCGCCCATAATCACGGACACTATGAAGCCTAACAGAAAGACATACTTCGCAAAACTGGGGAGTTCCCCGCTCATCTTTGACCACGCTCCTAGATGATGTTCAATTATTCATCTATCTTCCTTATCTTTCTTTGCGCTGAATGGTCCTTACAATGTAAATCTCTAAAAAGGAAGTAGAGCCGACTCTGAGGTTTGTATCATCATCGTTATTCTTGTTGCTTTCTGGGCATACCAAAGTATCTAGGTGTCCTTTCAAGATATTCTTTGTAGGAGTCCCCGTACTTATTAGCTAGGAATATCTCCTCATGCAAAACATTCCAATGAAGATACAAAGCTGTGTAAATCAGGTACAGCAGGAAAAGGATGCTCCAGATTGATTCAGACCAACCAATCAAGGTTAGTCCGAGGAAATAGATGGTCCATCCAATATAGTTAGGGTTTCTTGAGTATTGTTGAATTCCTCCTGTGGCAAGTCCGGGTTGGTTTGCAAAAGAGTAGAACACGATGCCCACGATGAATAGTCCTATTACAGCAATAACCAATCCGGGCCAAAATAGTAGTTCAGAATTAATTGAAACAAAGAGGCTTATCAACAACCCACTAATCATCCAAATCGCTGCAGGTATCATCACTCTTCTTTGTGAAGTTAGTTCTGGATCTTCAAATGGGGATCCCCGCTTTTTCTCAGCCCAGAGACGTAGGGGATAGACAATAGCATACCCACCAACATAGAATATCCAGAGATTGAAGATGCTCGCCAAGATTGTCCCACGCACCAAAGGTGAAGTAAAGCAGATTGATAATTGTTACTGTAAGACCTTCATACGAAGTACAGAACGAGTTGTATTAGAAAGTGGGGGGAAAAGGTAATGAGAGACGTTTGTTGATAGGAATTCCTGAGGGATTAAACGCTATTGAATGAATCAGAAAAAAAAAGCTTCTTATAATGGAGCATTAAAACTTGTAACTTCAACTTTTGGAGTTCTTGTTGGATTAGCCGGAATCGAACATGGTATTTTTGAGCTGCTCCAAGGTGATGTTCCGACAAATGGTTTTATAATAAATGCTATCGGAGATTCATACATATTCTGGGAAGGCGCAAGTGAGAGAGCACTTTCCGTTCTTCCTAGTTTTCTTATTGCGTGAATTTCAGCTATTGTTGTAAGTGTTTTTGTTATCATCTGGGCAAGTGTTTTCGTTCAAAGAAAGTTTGGTGCAACCATTCTGTTAATTCTGACTCTGACACTTTTTCTTGTTGGAGGAGGAATGGCTCCAATCATCCTCTCAATCGTAGCTGTGGCGTCTGCAACAAGAATAGACAAGCCCCTTACATGGTGGAGAGTACATCTCACATTTGGTGTTCGAAATTCACTTGCGAAACTATGGCCTTGGATGCTGATACTATTCGTCATTGTTTTCTGGAGTACGGTTGGTGTTCAGATCTTTGGATTGCCTTTGGAAGTATCTTTGATAACCATCATCGTAGGAATTCTTTCTGTTATGATGGTCACGTTAATTCCAATAGCTGCTATCGTTGGACTTGCCTATGATACTAAGGAATGAGTCTTCTAGGAAGTGTTAGGATAAAGAGAAGAAGTGGTGTCGGTCCTTGATTTTACCTCATCGGTGGTTTCAAAGCCTACTCAAATTTCTTGAGAATGGGGATTGGTTTCTAAAGATCGATTGGCTTTCGGCATTAGTTGGTTCCTAACTTGATTCAGTTGTATTATAGATCAGTTTCGATACTGACTCTTTTCCATTCTATTGGGTGGTAATACCTCGACAGATATCCAACACTCTTTCATCAGTTCTCAATGATCCATCTTGGTCGAAAGGAAACTCCTGACAAGCCACAGGTTTTATTTCTTGAATTGAACATTGGCTTTCTCTCAAAAAGAAGCATTGCCCAAGAGAGTCGAAACTAAGCACATATTTCACACCCATCTCCATTCCCGTTAACATAACAACGAAGCTTCGGGGTCTGAGAATGGGCCAGTTACCAACTTCCTCAAAGTATGTATCTACAGGATAGAGGAAGGAAAAGTAACTATGAACGGGTAGATTGGTAGCACCTTCCCCAAGATACTCATGGTTGTCGAGTACAAACTTCCTTATCTTCTCGAGTCTTTTCTCGAATTCTAACTTGTTGAATTCATTGTGTTCAACTTTGGATGCTGTTATGCCTGGTATTTCTATCACTGATACTCCATTAGGGTAGTCACCTAAACCTGCAGGTGAAATGGATAGTGGATTGATCTGAATGTGTTTCAAAAATTCGTCTTTGTTATTATGATCCCATTTCAGTACATCTTCCTTTGTTAGGATTATGTCCCAATAATGGCGGCAGCAATTTCCACACATCTTGCATCTGTAGATATAGGTATGGTTATTTCTGACCCGCATGGAAATCGAATCTACCACTGCAGACTGCCATTATAACTCCTATGAAGTTTTGATTTCATTGATACAAAACGAATCTGGAAGGATTATTATATGGTTCAATCATCACATCCATTCAGGTTCACTTTCAGGTGGTTACGGTGGTAGATAGAAGACTAGTAGGAAAACGTGTCAAAATACTTCGGGAAACAAGACAGGTTCTACACAAACTTTCGCAACAAAGAGGTCCCAAAGGATTGGAACGCAGACAGATGTCAGAACTGGAACGATACAATAAATGGCTTGCTAGCTCGTGTAAAGAACTTGAGAAGTTGTCTATTCTAGGCGAAAAACTACTAAAGGAAAAAAAGGTAACGGAAGAAGTTCTGAAGATGCAGCAGTCATTCAATTTACAGTATCTTCAACTTCAACAGGACATGCAGCAACAAAATCGGCAATTCACTCTAGTGTCAAATATAATGAAAGTCAAACATGACACAGCAAAGAATGCTATCAACAATGTCAGGTAAAAAATAATTCCTCTAGGAAAAGTGGAGCCGGCTCTGGGATTTGCACCCAGGTAGAACAGCTCTGCAGGCTGTCGCGTAAACTTCTCCGCCAAACCGGCTCGCTTAACCCTTGGGTAGTTTTTTTTGTTTTAAGGATGTCGGCAAATATGGCATGCATTTTGGACAGAAGGAAGTGTGATCTCAACTCCTAAATGCTATTTATTCCGATTCGTCATCTTTTCCAGTACATTAAATCTTTTCATCTCTGGTTCTGAAAATGAATAAGGCGATTCTTTATTCTGTAGCAATTTGGAAGGCAGAGCAATAGCAAGAAAAGCGAATATCGGGAGGCAGATAAGACCTGCAATCCAGTGCCATGGTTGTACGAGTTCATTTACAGTTATAAACCAGAAATAATAGAGCCCAATGGGAATATGCAAGAAAACGACTGTGCCCAGACCGGGATTATAGAACGACTTCATTTTAGCATTGACCACAAACCCATGTACAAAAATTTGGGCGATACCAAACAACATTGTTGCGATTCCATACCAAATCAGTTCTGGAAAAATAATCGCCAGAATATACAACGGATATGCGAGGAACACATTGATGATAAAGGCACTGTTACTATTTAGCGGGTACCGGTCAGGTGCCTCAACTTCTCCCGATAGTACAATATTGTAAATGGCAGGAAAGCCGCCCGGAAGGCCATATTCCTCAAATTGATGTACTAGCAAAGCCATAAAACTCAAAATCAGGATTCGTTGTATCGGACTGATATCGCCATCAAAAAAACCAATGAAGTATGCCAACGCCACAAAGATTATGCCGCCAATATAATACCAATTATTTCGAAAGAACCCCATTTTCTTTTCCTCGCAGAAACCAAGTTCATACATTCAGAATTCGGACAATAGTTTATGTTTTGTTATTATCCGAAATTGACGGCAAACCATCTCAGCTGAGATTTTTGACTCATTAGTAGTTTTTAGGATGTCGGCAAAACCTCAGGTAATCACAAAGACGCTCTTGTAAATATCCTTAGCAGCATTCAGATCTTCTGAAACAACGGTTATGGCAATTATTATTCCTGGTCAATTCTCTGAACATGTCTTATCGGTCTATTTGTCTGCTTGTCTCCTTTAGTAGTGTTAAGAAACTCCAAGGTCCGTTTCCAAGCTAGTTGAGCTGCTGCTTCATCATAGGCGTCTTGACGGTCGGGTTCAAAGAACCAGTGTCCAGTATTCTCATAGATGTAAAACGTCACTGGGCGACCAGCCTTCTTCAACGATTCTTCTAGCTCCTCTACATTTTCCTTTGACTCGTAAGGGTCATTCTCTGCAAAATGACCAAGATATCGTGCTTTTGATGTGCTGTGATCGACAGGTCCAGAACCGTAAAACAAGACAACGGAATCAATGTGTTCGGGATCCGATGCCGCTATATCCAGTGCGTAATATGCACCTAGTGAGAAACTGACCACAGATACATCACGACCTTTTGTTCCCGTCTTTTCACACAGAAATTTGACTGCCTCGGCAATCTCAGCTTTGGCTTGCAAGTAGTTATCGTCAAGAGCTGAGCTCAACACTTCAGCATCGGAAATGGTGTCTGCGATTTTGCCATGATAAAGGTCTGGGGCAAAAGAAAGGAAACCTGCTTTTGCTAGATTATCACAGATGTCCATTATAGTTCTATTCAATCCCCACCAAGCATGTAGTACTAGGACCGGAGCACCTTGGCCGGACGAAGGAACAGCAAGATAACCATCAGGTTGAGTGGTTGACATTTTCTGCTCCTTGCTTGTCATATCATTTAAGCATGCCTGAAGTCCTCAACAATAGGCTTGTGAAAAGCCACTACAGATTAAGAGAATAGCGTCAGGGCTGAATGAAAGAATGAGAAAAACATTTGAGGATTAACAAAAAAGGTGTATAATGTATTATCCGAAAAGGAATGGGAAACATTAGGAGGTTATAGGATGTTTTGGGTAGATGTAAAAATAAGAGAGAATAGGTCATTGTACTGGGCAGGAGTACTCCAGCTATTCTACGGGCTGTTTGAACTAATGGATGTTGCCGCTATGGTCATGATTTCTATAGGCTTGATTCCAAACATCTCTGAATTGTTCATTCCAGTGACAACGGAAGTTGGAATGCTCATGCATACAATGCCTGTAATATTCATCCCCATTTTCTTCTTCTTTGCAGGCTTACGAATCTGGTCAGGATACTGGATTTTACTAAATCGAACGAAGGGACTTTGGATGGCATTTCTTGTTACAGGAGTATCACTGGTTGCAGTCTGGTTCCTCTTACCACTCAGCGCTCTAGATATCTGCATCCTTCTTCCACTTATCGTTCTACTTTTCAAGGGGTACTTTCAGGATTCACCCATTATCTTAGATTAGTTTACGGAAAGTTTTTCATCGTGGATATGCTACGGTCATTTCACTAGAGGGGTAATCTATGTCGAAATCTCCTCCGTTCCATCCTGTTAACATTGGAATGCTATTGACTAGGAATGCTCAATATCGTCCAGATCATCTTGGAATAATTGTTGAGAACATCCGACTTTCATATCAGGAGTTTAACAAGGGTGTTAATCGCGTAGCTAATATGCTATGTGGTTTAGGTGTAGAAAAGGGAGATAAAATAGCAATTGTCCTGCCTAATTGTTTTGAATTGCTTGAACTGTATTGGGCTATTGCAAAAATCGGTGCAGTATCGGTACCGCTAAGTACATTACTCATGAGTCGTGGATTTAAATCACTCATCAATGATTCTGATGCCAAGATTGTCATAACGAGTTCTCAGTATATGAGCATTCTAGAAGAGATCAAACATGAATTGACTAATGTTGATGAATTTGTTCTCATTGATGACTCATCAAATTTGGAGTACAATGACTATCAATCACTCAAAGCAGAAGCTAGCGATAAGGAGCCTGATGTTGAAGAAATAGATGAAAATGATCCCTATAATATCATCTATAGTAGCGGAACAACGGGGCTGCCAAAGGGCATCGTGCTCTCGCATTATGTCCGGTCGTTTTATGCCACTCTATTTGCATCAAGCTTTAGAATGACACCTGAAAGTGTAATCATTCATAGTGGCTCTATTGTGTTTAATGGAGCCTTCGTTACTATGATGCCAGCCATGTTTCTTGGAGCAACATTCATTTTAAAACTCAAGTTTGATGCCCAAGAATTCATTGAATCAGTCCAACGTGAAAAAGTCACTCATGTTATTATGGTTCCTTCACAATTAATTGCCATTCTAAATGCCACGAATTTCTCGGCGGAGGCTTTGGAATCCTTGGAAATGATCTGCTCTGTTGGTGCTCCATTACATATGGATGTCAAAGAAAAGCTCAATCAGCTTCTGCCAAATCGGTTTTACGAGCTGTATGGATTAACAGAAGGTTTCCTAACAGTATTAGATAGAACGCATAGTGCCAATAAGCTACAATCGGTAGGTATTCCCCCACCTTTCTTCAAAATGCGAATTGTGAATGATAATGACGAAGATGTTCCGGTTGGAGAGATTGGGGAAATTATAGGAAAAGGACCCACATTAATGACAGAATACTACAAACGCCCTGAATTAACCGCAGAAACCATGAGAGATGGGTGGCTTCATTCTGGGGATTTGGGTCATCTTGATGAAGATGGTTTTCTCAATTTGGTGGATCGGAAAAAGGACATGATTATTTCTGGTGGAGTAAATGTCTATCCAAAGGATATCGAGGAGGTTGTGGCACAACATCCATCTGTGAAGGAAGTAGCAGTCTTTGGGGTTCCAGATGAAAAATGGGGAGAGGCTTCTGTGGCAGCTGTAATACTACGAGATTCAATATCGATAACCCCAGAGGAACTAATGAAATGGGTCAATGAGAGGGTTGGAGCAAAGTTTCAGCGAGTTCAACAAGTTCTCATTCTCGATGAGTTTCCCCGTAGTATATCAGGGAAGATACTCAAACGAGAACTACGTGAGACTTTTCCAGATGGGAAACAATAGCAACTCTCACTTGCTACCCAACAGTTCAATTGAAATTCTTCTTTAGCCAATCAATTACCTGAGGTGAGCAAAGTGCGTGTGTTTCAGCATGCTTTGCTTCAGGAATTACCTGGAATTCCTTATTTTCACTAGGAACTTCGTCAAAGAAGGCACGTGCTGTTTCGACTGAGAAAATCTCATCATGTTCCCCAATACCAACGAGAACTGGGAATTTGAACTGTTCTGGAAACTGATACTTATCCATGAATCTCTGTGCATTGAGAATTCTCAGAAAACGGGGCGTATATCTGAAATTGAACAATGGATCATCTGGTCGTTCCATTCCCTCCCGTTTATACTCAATGACTGGACGCGTATTAGCGAAAATTATCTGCCCAACAGTCTTCAATTTCTCTCCAGTTGACATTTTGGGGTATGCGTCAGGTTTAGCTGTCCTCCCGAGGCTCAGTAGAATCAAGCCTGTTACATGCTCACTGCAATTATCTAGAACTTCAAATGCTACGAGGTTACCTAGACTACTCCCTAAGAGAATAACCCCTTCAAATCCTTGTTTTAGGACAAAGGCGATGGCTTCACATAAGTCATTCACAAGTCGAGTTTGGCTCGGGCAATCACCCCTAGCTCCATCAGAAAGACCATGTCCACGTAGATCAAGTCCATACACAGAAAATCCAGCCTCAGCGAGTGGACTTCCTAACGAATCATAGGGTCCACTATACGCAGTAATTCCATGAAAGATGATAATTGCTGTTTTTGATGGGACTGAGGGCACCCATCTACGTAAGAACAGAACTTTATCATCTGACGTTTGAATTAGGTGATGGGGTTTATCATATTCTGCTCTAAGCTTCACTACATCAATATCCATATTCTCCTTCAACTCCTCTGCTAAACCAGCTCCGTTGAGAGAACATTCCTTAGTCTCGATATAAGGATGTCGACAAAAATGGCATGTATTATGGACAGAATGATGTGTAAGCCCAGCACCTAAAACATAGCCTAGAGTCGTTTAGTCATAGATATGCTCTCACGCAATTTCTTGAAACCAAGGCTCTCAATTTTCGATATAGCATCAGTTCGATGCATTGAACTATTGATGGACGCAGTCGTTACTCCGCTATAACCAGTTTCTATTTCGAGAACCTTCGGGATGAATTCCAACAGCAAATCGTTGTCCTTCTCTAACAGAATCGGTGATGAAAGGCGAATTCGTTGTTCAATCCTTGATTGAGATGCTTGGATAATTCCACGAGGGTTCTCCTCTCCCTCCACATAGAATTTATAGTTGTGGATTGACTGTCCTCCAAGCCTTCCTGCAAAGAAACGTATGGCTCTTGAAGGAATAAAGTCCTTGAGGAATTTTTCACGTCCCTTAGCTTCCAGATGTGACGCTGGAAAGCAATCATCCAGCATTGCGTCAATATGTGGGACAGCAATTTTATTGACTTCGCGGACAATCAAATCATTAGAAGTGCTCTTAGTACTCTCAATCACAGAGTCCAACTCAAAACGACCGGAGTGAAATGTTGTCTCGAAACCTTCCGAGCTGTATAGACTTACTGCATTGACATTGTCAGCTCTTGCATCAAGTCTCACCTTCCTCACATCTAACTCACGAGCTCGTCTGAAAGTTAGATGAAGCAACTTTCTTGCAAGTCCCTGCCGCTGGTATTTTGGATGTGTCATGAGATTACCCACATAGACCTCATCCTTCTCAATATTCAATTGAATTCCACTTGCAATGATGTCTTCCACTTCAGCAACATAGAACTCCATCCTCATTCCTATGGCTCTTGTAAGAACTTTGTAGACAGGCGTGCGTATCTTCTTCATTACCTTCCGTACTTCATCTGCGTCAAGCCGGTCTTCCTCAATGCTGTCCTTGAAAGCTAGCTCCATGAGTGTCACGAATTCATCGGATTCATCTGACCTTAGCTCGCGTATCTCTGGAATTGTAGTACTATCTGTAGATTTCATGATGATTCCCCAAAGAGTGGTTACTGCCTTAAGTCGATTCTGAAACCCAGTGACCATAAACTTGTTCACTAACGCATTTTCTTGCATTTATTCTTCCTGGAACATTCGTGGAGTTCAGATATTACTCAATCTGGATTTAGGGATGTCTGCAAAATCTGCATCTTTACTTTACAAAAGACCATCAAAAGAGTCTATCATCATTGCATTCTTCGATAGAGGTAAACAACTGCTAGCACAGCTATGACACCAAGCATGCAGTACCAGAACGGGGTATCGGGGCTCGATGAGGGAGTGGCAAGATAACCGTCAGGATGAGTGGTTGACATTTCCTATGCTTGGAGGTTCATATCATTTAAGTATGTTCTCCAATATTTTCAACGAATATTTAGTTTCGATCAATTTGGCAACCAGTCTGTGCTTCCGGATGTGGTTGCGGTTGTTATGGTAGTGGTTGTTGTGTTCCATAATACTACTTTATTTTTGCAATAAATGCTTCTAAGTCAGTGATATAATCCTCTTCTTTGAATCTTTTTTCAGTGATACCAAATGTACCAATATGGTCTGAATCAGGGGTTAATGCTTCTAGTTGAGGAAACATCTCTATATATGCATCAGTTGATGAACAGATGAAGAATGCGACACGTTTACCCTTCAAATCAACTTCGTTCAGATATGTTCGGAGCGGTGGAATAGGATTCCCTGCCCAGATAGGAGCACCAATGATAATCGTATCATATTCCTGAGGATTTTTCTGGAACTCTATCTCAGTCAGTTTTCCACCCATCGAGTCACGACCTGCTTTGAGCCAGCCGAGCTTTCCTTTGCGATTCTTTTTGTCAATAATCTCGTCAATATCACATGAGAGTGCCTTTGCAATAGATTCTCCAATAGTTCTATTATTGCCAGTTCTTGAGAAGTATACAACAAGATGGGTCATAGTATCACAGGGAAAACACAAACTCTAGCTGTTATAAAAATGACTAACTACAGAAGTATGCATTTCTCCGCTCCTTGAGATTCTATTTTATCTTATCCATTAGTCCAAATGCCTTTGCGGCAATGAAACAATCCCGAACTAAATAAGACCATCAAACTAAGTCTTTCATTTATGCATTCTCCGATAAAGGGCAACAACTATCAATACAACTATAGCACCTCCAGTTGAAGCAATAGCAACCAGAGGCAAATCAGGAGTGAAGGTTGTAGTGGTGTTGGTAGTGGGTGTTGTTGTTGGACCTACTGGTTCAACATAGGAGGCTTCAATAAGCCACTTTGAAACCCTGAGGAGAAGGTCCCACTCCGAATCAGGATCATTGAGATAATCATAAAATGCAGTGCCATCTCTATCACCATTTTCCTCATATTCAGGATGAGGGCTTGAGAGGAAGACTGTTCCGTTCTCGTATTTGCACGCAATCATCCCGGCTTTGTCATTATAATCGTAAGTCGCAATTTTATGTACGGACGCTCCATATTGAGGAGTAAAGTACTGAGATCCATAATACATAGTGGTAAAATTCGCTGGGAGTTCTGAGAGGTCAGGTCCAGTAGAAGATTGGTTAAGGTTCATTGTAGTCACGTGTATTATTGAACCTGGTTCATTCACTGGACTCATAATACAATTGGCTAAATGTAAGTACGTCGCTCCAAAGGTCGCACCACCGCAGATCCCAAAGTACGAGCCACCTTGCGCTATGAAATCCCTGACCTTCTTTCTTCCTTCAGAATCAAGTTCACTGCTGCAAGTGGTTTCTGATCCACCAGGAATAACAAGAATGTCATAGTCATGAAGGGTATCATCAATGATTTGAGCAGCTGTAACATCTGCAACTGATGCATTCATCCACTCAAACATCATAGTGAGAGCGATGCGACTAGAAGACATCACACCAGCTCCATTATAGATAGCAACCTTGACACCAGTCAGATCACTATGTTCGGCTTGAGCGACGGATGGTACTGGTGAAAAAAGTATCAGATACAGAATCGACAGCACAAATACACTTAGCATCTTTCGACTGCGAAACTCTCTCATTCTCCACCTCATATAAGGTCACCTTCTTGATGCCAAAATAATCATTCAGAATGAGATTTAATTGTACACTTCAACGCAGGATGTTGGTAAAAGGGATGTATTCTTGAGTGTCTGCCATTGTTTGAGATTTTTACAAGGGAGCATTCTTTTATGTGGAGTAACTTGGGTAAAAGCTATGCAATCAAATCTCGTTGATAAAGCAAAAGAAATCATGGATAAAAGAAAGGGTCACTGTGCGCAAGCAATATTCGCCCCTTTTGGGGAGTATCTGAGTGAGGGAAAAGTTGACTTTGATACATGCATGAAGATATCGTCTGCATTCAGTGGTGGAGTAGCTCATACTGGAAACATTTGTGGAGCTTTAAACGGTGCATTGATGTCACTTGGACTTAAATACGGTGGATCAGATTCTACGAAAGTCAATGAAGAAGCGAGAGATCTTCTAGATGAGTTCGTAAAAATTCACGGGTCAATTATCTGTAGAGAATTAATCAACCATGATTTACTAACGGATGAAGATGTGAAGAAAGCCTTCGAAAAAGGAGCCTTCAAGAACTGCTCCAAGTTTGTTGAGGATGTTGCGATGTTGCTCGAGAAACGGATATAGAATTATGAAAGAATTCTCGAGTTTTCATTGATTAGCGAAACAGAGCTGCAACACGAAACCAGATAGACCATACTCGAAATTGATGCCAAATGTAGAAACTCCGATAGGAGTTCAATTGACTTTTATCTCCGATAATCTTACGTTTCCTATAGTAGGTTAAGAGAATATCCAAGATGACAGATATGGACGAAGACGCTAAAAAAGACCTCAATGTTGATTTCGATGAACGTTTACCTGTTAAGTCAAAAATAGCCTTTGGTCTTTCTCAAGCATCGATTAATTTACTCCAGGTTATTGCTCTCGGTTCCGCAATCACTTTCTATTTTAATATCAAGCTAGGGCTAAGCGAAGAATGGATCTCTCTTGCTTGGCTAATTTTCGCCTTCTGGAATGCTATTAATGATCCTCTATTTGGCATCCTCCAAGAGAGGATCAATACAGATATTGGCAGGCGCATCCCCGTCTTGCGTTATGGTGCGCTATTTTATGCACTTACCTTTATCATCTGCTGGTTCCCTTTTATGGGAAACGCACAAATATCTCTGTTCTGGAATCTGCTACTTGTCCTCTTCTTATTCGATTCTATGTTCACTATGGTCGGATTAGTCATAACCGCGCTACCAGCTGAAATGGTCATCACCCAAGAAGCAAGGTCGAATCTCAGCCTATACAACGTGATTTTAGGTTCAATTGGTGCGTTATTTGCGATGGTGCTACCGCTTATCCTGCTCACGGATGAAACATCAACCGAGCTCAATCCTCTATTCCAGCCTGTAATGGTACTAGTTTCAGTAGTTGCTGGGACGGTTCTATTCGCTTCGAGTTTTGCCCTGACAGAAAACGAGTATGCTAGGACAGAAGAGTCATTGGGCTTTATCGATTCCATGGTAAAGACGCTCGAGAATAGGGAATTTCTTGCATTCGAAGCCATGAATTTCTTCCACGAGATGGCATTTACTGTAGTGACTGGCTGCATGATATATTTCATACAGTACGTTGTTAGGTTACAGGGGGTTTTGGCATCTGTACCGTTGATTGTCATTTTTGTCCTCATGCTGTTGTTTAGTCTTCTTGCTGATAGAATGGTGAAACAACGAGGTCTAAAACAGGTCTATATTATTGGACTACTACTATCGAGTGCGGGTCTTATTCTGCTGTTTCTATCGGGTAACTGGTTGATTGCAGTGATGGTCAGTCTTGTTGTTATCGGAATAGGTTTTGCCCCGGTCACACTAATATGGTCCCCGTTATTGTCTGATGTAATCGATTACGATGAGATATTGACCGGAAAGAGACGAGAAACAACCTATGCGGGCATGAATGCGCTGATTACAAAACCAGCAATATCAGTAGCTACCGCACTATTCTTGCTGGTCATTAGTGGATTTGGGTTTGACAATACCCAGAGTGTACAATCAGATTCAGCAATCTTTGGAATACAGTTAGGGTTCGCTCTATTTCCCGCAATATGTTTCATAATTAGTGCAATCACATTCTGGAAATGGTACAAGTTAGATGGCAAAGAGTGGATTGCTAAAAAGACCGAATTAGGTAAGATACGCTTACAGAAAGAAATGGAATACATCATTCGCCTCCAGAGAGAAGGAAAAAAATCCAAGGTTTACCAGAAACTATACAGAGATTCGCAAAAAGAAACATAAGGAACCAATGCTGTGTTAATTGCTTGGGTTGAACTATGAACGCACTCCAGCTGATAAAATCCAGTAGAAAAACAAAGGCACTAATTGTTGGTGCCATTGTCTTAATTCTTGGTGTAGTCTCAACTTACTCCTTAACATTCTATGCTGATCCTCAACACCCCTATACAATCATGCATGATACACTTGAGTCCAGTGATGGGACTCTCATTCAAGCACTGGTATACACACCACTTGACACTTCGAGTGACTGTCCAGGTATAGTAGTTGGACATGGGTTCTGTGAAAACAAGCAGTACATGCAGCCATTGTCAATTGAGCTTGTGAAACGAGGTTTCGTAGTCGTAAATATCGACTTCCGTGGCCATGGATCTTCAGATGGTTATCTGAGCGATTTTGCACGAAGCAACGGGCTTGTCCTCGATATGCTCGCTGGAGTGGAATACCTAGAAGACCTGGGTTTTGTAGATAGAATAGGACTTGCTGGTCACTCAATGGGTGGTGGCACTTCGATGCTCACTGCACTGCAGAATCCCACGAGAATCAATGCAACAGTAGCCATTGGAGCACTTTCCACGTTCTCCTCTAGTGGCAATATTAGTAACGTACCGAACCTGCTTGCCACTTTTGCCCTGTACGACCAAGGGATAACTCAAGAAGAAGGACTAAGTTTCCTAAGATCCTACACTGGATATGACGAAGTTGAGATTGGTACTCTATATGGAGATTTTAACAACGGAAATGCGACAAAGGTTACTATAAGCCCGAACTCAGAGCATCTCTTAGAACCCATTGATTCCGCAATTATC
This sequence comes from uncultured archaeon, assembly GCA_964590575.1. GTDB lineage: Archaea > Asgardarchaeota > Thorarchaeia > Thorarchaeales > Thorarchaeaceae > SMTZ1-45. The sequence continues at coordinate 2,312 of CAZPWM010000016.1, read as the reverse complement.
TATGAAGCAGTTCAATGGTTTGAGACTGCTTTCAATGAAGCACCAGCAACGGATATTCAGTTGACTTCGCAGTACCTCATCATAACGCTCATCGGGTCACTCTTTGGTTTACTCGTCGTCCTATTCTCATTCATGTCCTATATGGGAAGTTACATCTTCAGAGGAGCTCAAGTACATCCTCGCGCTTTGGTAGAGAATGATAAATTCCCCCTCAGACCCATTTTAGGTTACTTGCTTGCAGCATTCCTTGGATTTATTCTCTTGATTCCTCTCTCTACTTACTTTGTGGATGTCGCACCAATTACTATGTTCAACTCTGTCTTTGCAGGCCAAGTTGTTGGACTTGCAACTGGAGTTGTAGTGGTATCCCTCCTCTTTTCATACAAAAGCAGAAAATTACAACTGCAGAGTATAATAGCAAGAATCGAGGAAATGGTATCGACTTCGCCCTACCTTTCATTGGTGTATGGAATCATTGCAGGAATGGTTAGTGTAATTGCATTAATCGCAGTGTTTGATTGGAGCATAGTTGCCTCGATGCCCACTATGAGAGAAACCGGAGTGATTCTCTCACTCGTATTTCTCTTGTTTCCATTCTTTTTCCTAAGGGAGTTCTATCTTCGTGGTTTCATTCAGGAGCGCCTCAGAAATTCCGGTAGACTAAGAGAATACTTCACAATGCTAATCATTGCAATACTCATTGATATCCTAGTATTCATTCCGGTTATGATGATTGGCTGGCAATCTGTATCTCTGTCCTTCGTTGCCTTGGCCTTGACAGCTGTGACTCTATTCATAATCTTTCAACAGGTACTAACGACATGGGTCTACATGAATTCAGGTCGGAATATTCTTGGATCGACTGTCTTCTACTGCATCTTGTTTGCGTGGATGGTCATTTGCTTCTATCCATTTGGTCAACCAATGATGCTTTTCTAGACGATTCCCATTCGGGGGAACAAGCAGGAACACTTATGATAGCACGTCTTAGGCTAAAATTCGCGGTTATACACGCTCACCGGAGGACAGAGACAAAATGAATTCAGACATGGCTATCAAGATGAACGCAATCGTGACCACTAAATATGGACCTCCAGAAGTTCTTGAGCTCAGAGAAAGAGAAAAACCAACCCCTAGAGACAATGAAGTCTTGATCAGAATCTTCGTGACAACGGTTTCAGTAGGGGATATCAAAATGCGAGGTCTTGATCTTCCTTCAGGTCAGAAGGTTGCCGCGCGATTATTCTTAGGTTGGTCAAAGCCAAAGAAAGACGTACTAGGAATGGAAGTAGCAGGTGAAATCGAATCCATAGGCTCTGATGTAACGAAATTCAAGGTTGGTGATCGAGTATTCGCATCTACCTTTTGGGATGGTCTTGGAGGCTATGCCCAATACAAATCCATGCCCGAGGACAGTATGATTGCATCAATACCTGAGAATATGTCTTTCGAGCAAGCCGTCCCAGTTCTTGGAGGAGGAGTTACAGCCGCTAAAATTCTCAAAAAAGGTAACATCCAACCTGGACAAAAAATACTGATCTATGGAGCCTCTGGGAATGTCGGAACTTATGCGGTTCAGATTGCGAAGCACCTTGGAGCAGAGGTCACAGGTGTATGCAGTACAATGAATTTGGAATTGGTGAAAGAGCTCGGAGCCAATAAGGTAATAGATTACACTCAAGAGGATTTCACTCAAAGTGGTGAAACTTATGATATTGTTTTTGACGCGGTAGGTAAGATGGCGTCTTCACAAAGAAAAGTATCATTGAAAGAAACAGGAATCTATCTCAACGTCGACAAAGATTCTGGCGGTGTGGGAAAAAGCAAAGACCACATTGAACACCTTGTGTTCCTGAAGGAACTCATGGAAGCTGGAAAACTCAAATCAGTCATCGATAAGACTTTTTCATTTGAACAAATTCCTGAAGCTCACACATATGTCGAAACTGGCCGCAAGAGAGGATGCGTCGTCGTGACTATGGATCATAATTAGATAAGACCATCCGAGTGAATCGAAGAAAATTTACAGGAACACTTATGATAAAGGTCGTAGGTTATAATAAGCTGGTTACAATGTGTAACCATCAAAGAAGTGAAAAAAATGAGAACTGATACAGCGCAGAGAATATTGTGGTTCGCGATAATCTTCATTGTTCTCGGAATTATAGCGACCATATTTGCAGGAATTGGATTATTCCTTGCCTTCGAATTTATTGACCTAGGCTCTTTCATCACCGACCCATCGATCTTAGCTTTCATTCAAGCCTATCCACTTGCTATTCCAGTAGTAATATGGGTTGTCGCGGGTCTCG